>NZ_JAAVXH010000122.1:0-606 GCF_012273755.1 Dickeya sp. CFBP 2040 | reverse complement strand
TGACGACGGCCAGATACAGCCAGCCCTGCCAGGTACGGATGTAGGTAATGTCAGTCACCCAGACCGGGTTGGGTTTTACCACGGTAAATTCACGCTGCACACGATTCGGGGCAACAACAGAAGGTCTGCCAGCTATCCGGCGTGGCGCTTTATAGCCGCGTACGGCTCTGATTCGGTTCAGTTGCATAATACGGCTCACCCGGTTTTTACCGCAGGTTTCACCGATTTCATTCAGATCACCATGGACCCGGCGATAGCCATATACGCCGCCGCTCAGTGCATATGAATCGCGGATGAGAGCCAGCAGGCGCTGGTTATCTTTATCGCGTGCACAGACCGGATTATGCAGCCATGCATAAAATCCGGCCCGGGCGACATTCAGTACCCGACACATCGTCATGACACTCCATACAGAACGGTGTTCATTGATAAAGCGGTACTTTAGTCGGGCTCCTTTGCAAAGTACCGCGCGGCCTTTTTCAGAATATCCCGTTCTTCTTCCGTTCGCTTTAACTGTGCCCTGAGTTTCAGGATCTCACTTTTGGCTTCCAGTAAATCACGGGCATGCTGCTCGCTGTTATCGGGTTTAATGGCCCGTAACCACTT
>NZ_JAAVXH010000121.1:0-34073 GCF_012273755.1 Dickeya sp. CFBP 2040 | reverse complement strand
CAATAAGTGCTGTATCGTTTAAATCAATGTCGTCTGAGCAGGTTGTTAATATAATTAAAAAATCAAAATGTATTATTGATGTGCCTCATTTGGCTCAAAAAGGGCTTACGATGAGGACGATTGAAATGTTAGGTGCGGGAAAAAAAATTATAACTACTAGTTCGAGTGTGGCAGGTTATGATTTTTTTAATTCAAGCAACATTTATGTTGCTAATGAGCATAATCTTTCTGAAGTGAGTTCTTTTTTAGAAGAAGAGTATAAAGAATTGCCTGGGACTATTTATTCAAAGTATAGTTTGAGGTCATGGGTGATTAATATTTTAGGGCGGCGGTGATTTTTATACTTTCCGCGTTATCTTGTTTTTTTTGGTTTTCTGAGGTGCATTTGTGAAATATAATAGGGTTTTAATTACTGGTGGTGCTGGGTTTATTGGTTCATCCTTGGCTTTAGAATTAATTGAAAAAGGGTATGATGTTACAGTTTTAGATAATCTTTCCCACCAGATTCATGGTGAGGATTATAATGAATCACCCCTTTATAAAAAAATAGAAAATAAAGTCCTTTTTATTAAGGGTAATGTTCTGTCAAAAGATGATTGGACAAATGCTCTAGCAGGTGTTGATGTGGTGGTTCATCTCGCTGCTGAAACGGGCACTGGACAGTCAATGTATGAGGTTGAGCGTTATACGGATGTTAATATAAAGGGGACGGCGATCTTTTTTGATATTCTGGCTAATCAAAAGCATTCGGTTAAGAAAATAATAGTAGCGTCATCGCGCGCTATTTATGGTGAGGGCCGTTATTTTTCTGAAGGGTTTGGTGATGTTTATCCAACGGAAAGGAAAAGTGAAAATATGGCGAAAGGGGATTTCGAAGTAAAATGCCCTATTTCTGGAAATAAAGTTAAATTACTGCCTACCCATGAAGATAGTCTGATTCACCCTTCCTCCATTTATGGTATCACTAAGCAAGTACAGGAACAGATGTTTCTTGTTATGGGGAAGTCATTGAATATTCCTGCTGTGGCTTTCCGATATCAAAATGTGTATGGTGCTGGTCAATCATTGACTAATCCGTATACGGGAATCCTTTCTATTTTTTCGACTCGTATAAAAAATAATAATCAGATAAATATATTTGAAGACGGACTTGAGAGTCGTGATTTTGTTTATGTTGATGATGTGGTCCGTGCTACTATTCTCGGGATTGAAAAAGATGAAGCAAATTATCAGGTGTTTAATGTCGGGTGTGGAGAACCGATTAGTGTTTTGCGTGTCGCCAATGAATTAAAGTCTGCTTATTGCTCGAGTGTAAATATCTCTGTTTCAGGGAATTATCGATTGGGAGATATAAGACATAACTATGCGGATTTGACTAAGATTCGTAATGTTCTTGGTTTCGAACCTATGGTCTCTTTCGAAGAGGGAATTGGAAGATTCACGCGTTGGGTGAATTTACAAGAAATTAAAGAAGACACATATGATTATAGTTTGAATGAGATGAAGGAAAAAGGGTTATATAGATAGTTGTTGATCTCTTCCCTTTGTTCAGTACCGGTGTAAAGTAGAGTTTTCGGCCCATTTTCTCCGTAAAAAAGAGGTCATCCGGCATGAAAAAGTCGCGATTCACCGAAGAACAGATTGCGTTTGCCCTGAAGCAGGCCGAAACCGGCACGCGGGTAGAGGAAGTCTGCAGAAAGATGGGGATTTCCGAAGCCACCTTTTACAATTAGAAAAAGAAGTTCGGCGGCATGGGCGTGACGGAGCTGCGCCGGTTACGACAACGGGAGGAAGAGAACCACCGTCTGAAACGGCTGGTGGCGGACCTGAGCCTGGACAAGGAGATGTTGCAGGACGTCATCCGAAAAAAGTTCTGAGGCCCGTGCAAAAGCGTGAGGCAGTGGCGTATCTGCTGGAAGCTTACCGTATCGGACTGCGTCGCGGCTGTCGTCTGATGATGCAGAGCCGCACGGTGTATCACTACCGCAGTTGCCGTGATGACCGGGCCGTCACACAGCGGATAAGGGAAATTGCCGAAACCCGTATTCGTTACGGCGTTCAGCGCATTCATATTCTTCTGCGTCGGGAAGGCTGGTTGATTAACCATAAGAAAACTCACCGTATTTATTGTCAGGAAGGTCTGAATCTGCGGACAAAGCGTCCCCGCCAGCATGTCACCGCCAGACAGCGACGTGCACGTCCGGCAGTCAGTGTAGTGGGCCCGTGCTGGAGCATGGACGTCGTTGCTGATAATCTGTTCAACGGGCGTCGGATACGGGCGCTAACTGTAGTCGATAATTTTAGTCGGGAATGTCTGGCGATCCAGGTCGGTCAGGGGTTGCGCGGCGAGGATGTGGTCGCCGTGATGGAGTGTTTGAAACAGTTACGCAAGCGCGTGCCGGGACGGCTGCAGACCGACAACGGCAGCGAATTTATTTCCAGGTCGTTGGATCCATGGGCCTATGAAAACAAGGTGACGATGGACTTCTCACGGCCCGGAAAACCGACAGATAATGTGCTGATCGAGTCATTTAATGGCAATTTTCGCGATGAATGTCCACGGGTTCCTGTCACTGGAAGATGCGCAGGAAAAGGTCGAGCGCTGGCGGCAGGAATATAACCAACAAAGGCCCCATTCCTCGTTAAATAACCAGACTCCGGAGGAATTTGTCCGAAGTCTGCAAAAAGGTCCGGATCTCTAATTTAGCCTGGCACTGATATTGGGAAGAGATCAGATTGATTTTTTATTTTTCTACATGTCAATTTTTGCTTAACTTAGAATGGTTCTGGTAGTTGCTGCTATTTCAGTGCTTAAGTATTGTTTAGCTGTATTGCCTGGACAGTAATACGAGCGGGTAGCTATTGCTGCCTGCTTGTAACTAAGGCAGGATGGCGTCTCTGGGTTTGTCCTGTCTTTCTTGTTGTATTTCATATGAAATAAATTAAGGAAATTTAGAAATGAGGAAAGCTCTCCTTACATTGGCTATCACACTGGCTATGTCCACCAGTACTTTTGCTGCTGCTCCTGCTACAGGTGCTGGAGCGGGAACCGCAACTAGTGCTGGGGCTGGAGCTGGTACAGGCGCTGCTGCTGCTGGCGCCAGTGCTGCTAGTGCTGCGGCAATCGGCGGTGTGACTGCTGGTGCTATAGCTGCAGGTGTTGCAGCTGCTGCCGCTATCGGTATTGCTGTTGCAGCTTCGTCTAGTAACGATAACTCAGGCGGTTCTACTACTGCTACCAGTACGACCGTTTCTACCACTACTACCACTCGTGGTTGATAGATTGTAATTCAAAGGCCACTTCGGTGGCCTTTTCTTATTTTATGATGATGTCTGGCGAGAAAAATATTAATGATACGAAGAAGAAAATCGCAGCAATTTATCCGTACATTCTGGGTTTTTCCTTTTTTCTCTCTGCTGCTTTCTGGCTGTTCGCAGCAGCAGACATTGGTTCGGCAAATGGTCGGGCAGGCGATTTGGGGGCAAGACAATACATCTGTGACACCAGAACAGGTCCGTCGGTTGCCTTATGCTTCCGCTTATTTGAAGCTCGGTAAGATCCCTCAAGCGTTTATAGTACTGGCATTTGCAGAAAATCATCAATTGAAGTGGCTTTCTGCAGATAAAGGGATTGTGACTACTTCTGTCGGGGGGCGTCTGATAAAAACCCAAGATCTGGGGGAGGATATCCTACAGGTCGAAAATATTGAACAAGACCCACTAACATTGGGGTTGCTCAAGCCGGGTACACCTAAGCAGTGGCATACACGAATCTATTGGCGACTGGTATTCCGCGGTGGATATGATGCTCAGTCCCGCTTTGAACGAGTGGGTATGGAAACAGTCACTATTCTGGATAAACCTCGTCAACTGGTGCGTTTTGATGAGCAGGTCGCTTTTCCTTCCCTTGGAAAAGCCTACACCAACCACTATTGGCTTGACCCTGAAAATGGTCAGGTTATCAAGAGCCACCAGTATATGGGGCCGGATATGGCGTTGGTGGAATTTACTCTGTTGAAACCCTATGCACAATAAAGGGGTCTTATGCTGTTTTTTAAAAATTTAACCACAGCAATATTATTGGTGAGTGGTGCAGCAGGCGCAGCGACATTGACCATTAACTATACCGGGCAGACGCCTCAGATAATTGAATTGGCTGATGGCACTCGTCTGGAACAATTTTACGCGCAGCAACCTTTGCCTTCGGACGTTAACTGGCAAACGGCATTGATTGCAAATCTAGCGAAGACTGAACAGACGAAAGTGCAAGGGCAGGTGCTTCAAGATAAGTTGTATAGTTTGCAAAATACGTGGCGCAATCGGGATGGTGATTACGCTGTGGCTGCCTGGTATCTGGCTCAGGCCCTAAAAAATATCAACGTTGCCGGGCGTATCCAGACAGAACTTGATCCAGATAAGGTTCGGTTGTTTATCAACCAAAACCGGCCATTAGTAGGGCAATATTCGCTTTATTTGGCACCTTACACCTCGAAGGTATCTTTATTCGGATTGATCAGTCTGGATATTGATATCGGTACGCCACGTGTATTCAAGGATGTGGAGTTGAAATCGGGTTGGTCAGTCGAACAGTATGTTCAAGGGTATCGCTGGTTACCTGGTGCGGATAAAAACTACGGCTATCTGATTAATGGTGCGGGTACCTGGCGTAAAGTACCTATGGCGATATGGAACCGTAAGCATATTGAACCTGCAGCGGGAGAAACGCTGTTTATTGGGTTTGATCCCACGATATTGCCTGACGATATGGCATCCCTGAATGATCAGATTGCCGACTATCTTGCAAACCGGATTCCACGCTAATGGCTAAGAAAAAAGAATTTAAGTTACATTATTTATCTCTGGTGATTAGTAGTCTTTTGGTTGCTCAGGCGCAGGCTTCCAGCCCTTCAGAAGATAATCTTGCCGGTCAAACCAATCCCAATGCCTATTTCCATCCCGCGGGTGTCTCTCAGAGCGATTTCGGCGGTGTTGGTTTGTGGCAAATGCCGACTGCGCGTATGGCAGATGCTGGTGAGTTCAGCGTCAATTATCGGGATAATGATCAATATCGTCGTTACTCGATATCAATGCAGTTTACCGATTGGCTGGAAGCCACTCTACGCTATACCGATGTGCGTACTCGTCTTTATAGTCAGGTTGAAAGTTTCAGTGGAAATCAGACTTATAAAGATAAAAGTTTTGATATTAAAGCCCGTATTTGGCAAGAGGATCGATTACTTCCTGAGGTTTCGTTTGGCCTGCGTGATATTGCAGGAACCGGATTGTTTGATAGCGAGTATGTGGTAGGCAGTAAACGTTTCGGGCCTTTTGACATCACGTTGGGAATGGGTTGGGGCAATATGGCCCAGAGCGGTAATATTTCCAACCCCTTCTGTTCGGTATACAACAGTTTCTGCAACCGTAATAATAGCTTTAGTGGGCAGGGTGGTCAGTTTGAGGTTAAGAATTTTTTCCACGGCCCGGCGGCATTGTTCGGTGGTATTGAGTACCAAACTCCGTGGGATCCGTTGCGCCTGAAATTAGAATTTGACGGCAATGATTACAGTCAGGAATTTGCCGGGCGCATCAATCAGGATTCCCCTATTAACGTTGGCATGGTGTATCGACTTGGTGATCTGCTGGATACGTCCCTCTCCTGGCAACGTGGTAACACCTTGATGTGGGGAATTACCCTGCGTACCAATTTTAATAAACTCCGGCCTAATTATTTGCACAATGAGATGCCGGTTTATGCACCAGTACAGCGTAAACAAGGCGGAACTGACTGGCAGCAGGTAACGTCGGAACTTAACGACAAAGCAGGGTTCGGGCAGTCCGATATTTATACTGACAATAAGCAGCTCACGTTGATGGCCAGTCAGACTAAATACCGCGATATGGATGAAGCAGCGCAGCGTGCAGCATTGGTGCTGGCTAACCATGTGCCCACTAGTGTCAGCGAATATCATATAGTGACCAAAAATCAGGAACTGCCGATTAACAGCGTGCATGTCGATGCTAATGCGTTGCGTCAGCAGCAGACGGCATCGACCCCACTGGGGCAGCCTGAACCGGAAGTTTTGCGTCGTGAACCATTGCAAGATGTTCAAGGACAGCAGGTGGTAAACACGGTTCCCGAACAGTTTAGCTACTCTATAGATCCATCGCTCAAGCAATCGTTCGGGGGACCGGAGTCCTTCTACATGTATCAGGTTGCTGCAAATGTTTCTGGGCATCTTTACCTGACTGATCACTGGAGTGTGGATGGCTCGACGCTTATCAACATTGTTAACAACTACAACAAGTTCAATTTTAAGACCCCTCCCAGTGATACGTCGGCATTGCCACGTGTCCGCACCTGGATTCGTGAATATGTCACCTCATCGGATGTTTTGCTAACCAGTCTGCAATTGAACCGCCGTGACCAATTAGCCCAAGACTGGTATAGCCAAATGTACGGTGGCTATCTGGAAATGATGTACGCTGGTGTAGGTGGGGAAGTGTTGTACCGCCCTTATGGACGGAGCTGGGCCATAGGATTGGATATGAACTATGTCAAACAGCGTGACTGGAATGATACGATGCGACTGGCTGACTATGAGGTCATGACTGGTCATCTGACAACGTACTGGGAGCTTCCGTTCCTGAAAGGTGGGTTGGCAAAAGTCAGTGTTGGTCGTTATCTGGCAGGCGATAAAGGGGTGACATTAGATCTGTCCAAACGTTTTGACAGTGGCATTGTGATGGGCGCTTATGCTACCAAGACGAATGTCAGTGCAGTAGAGTACGGTGAAGGTAGTTTTACCAAAGGACTCTATGTTTCTATTCCGTTTGATTTACTCTTCCTGAGTCCGACGACCAGCCGTGGTGCATTTGGTTGGGTGCCGTTAACGCGTGATGGCGGACAGATGCTGGAACGTCAAAGTACGTTATATGGGGTTACCCGTACTCAACGTTAAAGCGGTAATACTATTAAAGCGGTAATACTATTAAAGCGGTAATAGTATTAAACCGTTATTTAGTAGCTGGCGTCTTGGCGCCAGCTACATCAACAATATTGATGTTGTAGTATTAATAGCGGTTTAACAACGAAGCAACGGTTGCTTTGGCACCCTTGTCTCGTAGCGACAGGTAGGCAGTGGTCAGTTCGTCTACCCACGCTGCGTTACCGGGCAGGTCATCGCCAAACAATGCGCTGATGGACAACAGACCACGGACTCGCCCGGCATCGTCAGCGGTTGTGCTGACGATTTGCTTTAACGTAGCGGCCAGCGGATCGCGGATATCGATAACCTGGCCTGCATCATCAATGCTGCCGACGTAACGCATCCATCCAGCCACGCCCAACGTCAGTGCGCGGTGGTCGCTGCCGTGAGCCAAATGCCAGCGCAGCGAGGCCAACATGCGTTGGGGCAGTTTCTGACTGCCATCCATAGCAATCTGCCATGTGCGGTGTTTTAGCGCCGGGTTGGAAAAACGTTCAAGCAGTTGATCGGCATACGCGCTTAGATCCACGCCGGATACCTGCAACGTCGGTGCTTGTTCCTGCAACATCAAGTGGCGGACTGCCTTACGGTAGTGCAGGTCGTCCATACAGTCATTGATATGCTCGTAGCCGGCCAGATAACCGAGGTAAGCCAGAAAAGAGTGGCTACCGTTGAGCATACGCAGTTTCATCTCTTCAAACGGCAGCACGTCATCTACCAGTTGTGCCCCTGCCAGTTCCCAGTCGGGACGGCCAGCCACAAATCTGTCTTCCACCACCCACTGAATGAACGGCTCGCAGGCGATGCCGCACGGGTCCGTCACGCCGATGGCTTCAGCAATGTGGCTCAGCGTTTCCGGTGTGGCCGCCGGTACGATACGGTCCACCATGGTATTGGGGAAGGTCACGTGCTGCGCTATCCAGTCCGCCAGAGCGGGATCTTGCAAGCGTGCTGCGTCCATCACCACTTGTCGGGTAACTTTGCCGTTTTCCGGCACGTTATCGCAGGAAAGCACCGAGAAGGGGGGAACACCCCGTTCACGACGCAGGCGTAGCGCTTCCGCCAGTAATCCCGGCACCGATGTCGGTTGGCGTGGTTGGGCCAGATCCTGCTGTACTAGCGGGTTGTTCTGGTCCAGCTCTCCTTTGTTGCCCGAACGGCAATAACCTTTTTCGGTGATAGTTAACGAGACGATAGAAACGACAGGGTCCGCCAGTTGTTCCAGAATCGTCGCTATTCCTTCCACACGGGCGTGCAACGACTTACAGACCGCACCAACCACAATCGCCTGATTACCGTGGGCTGCTTTCTCCAGCACGGTAAACTGATGATCCTGACGGCGCAGAGCGGAAATCAGGGTGTCGTCGCTAAATAACACCACTTCGCAAATTCCCCAATCGCCGCCCTGACGGTTGAGTACCCTATCCGTCAGCAGCGCCTGATGTGCGCGGTGGAACGCACCAAAGCCAATGTGCACGATACGGGGTTTCAACGACTGACGATCATAGCGTGGGTGTTGCACGGCGGCGGGAAGCGCCGTATTGGATAGATTTTTTTCGTTGCTGGACAAACTGTTACTGGACATAGCTGGCGTCCTGAAAAGAGAAAATTTAACCGCCCAACCTTAACGGTCTTTCGGCTGGGCGGCAACTGTCATATAGCGTGTTCTGAAGCCGGTTCACAGAGTCATGCCGACGCTTTCGCTCTACTTGCCTGTGATGTCGGGTTCAGCACCGGTCGGGGCCGGATAAACCAGGCGGGCAATATCGCCAGGAAAAAGAACATCGCCACCATGAAAAAACCATCCTGGTAAGCAAACATTTGCGCTTTGGGCGTCAGTATCGATTCCAGGTAGGTCATGATACCGGGGTTGATGCGGGTACTCAGCGGGTCGCCAAGCGGATTGCCGCCGTAACCAAACAGCAGGCCAAGCTGGCGGATGGCGTCGGTACTGCGGATATTATCCAGCGTTAGCGACTGTGCCAGCATCTGGCCGTGAAAAGTGGCGCGCCGTTCAACAAACACCGACAACAGGTTGACCCCCATTGCGCCGCCCAACTGACGGATGAAATTGAGGCTGCCTGCGCCCTGTGCCAGTTGTGCTGGCGGCAGCGCTCGCAGCGCGCCGGCGTTCATGGCAGGAAGCATCACCCCAAGCCCGATGCGTCCGACGACAATCCACCAGGCCATAGTCCAGAACGGGGTATCGGTGTCTGCCGCGCTGGACAGCCAGCAAGACAGCCCGAACAGCAGCAAACCCGCAATCACCAGCAGGTGGGGCTTGAGTTTGTCGCTGAGCGACCCTGCGAGCGGGAACACCATGCCGAGCGCCAGTCCTGCCGGCATTAGCAGCAGGCCGGAGCGGGTAGGGGTATATCCTTGAATGCTCTGTACAAACAACGGGATGATGTAGGTTGAGCCATAAATCCCCGCACCCAGTGCGAACGCCACGATACAGCCGGAGGTAAACGCCGGGTTGGCGAACACCCGCAAGTTAAGCAGCGGATACGGCGTGGTAAATTCGCGGATGATAAACGCTAGCGTAGAGATCACGGCGGTAGTCAGCAGGCAGAGAATGAAGAAGGACTCCCAGCCTTCGCGTTGCCCGTTGGAAAGCCCAGCCAGCAGCGAGGTCAGCGCGATGATCAGCAAAATGAACCCCAATGTATCGAAGCGGCGTGGCGTGCTGTCGGCTGCTGTACTTTTAGCGGGGAGGATCACCCCTGCCGCAGCGATCCCTGCCAGACAAAACGGCACCACCACCATGAAGACTGCGCGCCAGTCAAGCTGGTCAACCATTAATCCGCCGGCAGCAGGTCCCAGCGCAGGCGCCAGTACCACTCCGACGCCGTAAATCCCCATCGCTTTGCCGCGTTCCGATACCGGGAAAACTTGCGAGATGATGATCATCGCCAGCGGCTGGATTACGCCGCTGGCGCCACCCTGAAGAATACGGGCAAGGATGACTTCGGTGCTGTTCTGGCTAAAGGTACCGAGCAGGCTGCCAACCACGAACACCGCCAATGAACCGACATAGGTGGCGCGGTAGCCAAAACGCTCCAGCGTCCAGGCGGTGATCAGCATGGTCGCGGTCATTGAGGCCAGAAACGCGGTAGACAACCACTGTGCCTGATCCTGACCCATGCCGAATGCGCCCATAATGTCACGCATCGCTACATTGACGATGGTTGCCGTGGCTGTGGTGGCGATGGTGCCCAGCATGATGGTAACCGTCGCCAGCCAGCGATAGCGGTGACCAAAACGGGCGGCCTGGGCTTCAATCGGCGACATTGATGCTGACTTCCGCCATCAGGCCCGGTTTCAGGCCGCTGTTTGGGTCATCCAGAGCGATACGCACTGGTACGCGCTGGGTGATTTTGGTGAAATTACCGGATGGATTGGGGCTTGGCAGCAGCGCAAACTGGTTGGTGGCGGCATTGCCAACCCGGATCACATGGCCGCTGAAATGTTTCTCCGGGTAGGCATCGACCTGGATATCTACAGTCTGGCCGACCCGCACCTGACCAATCGCGGTTTCTTTGATATTGGCTTCCACCCACAGATTACGCGGATCATGGACCAGCATGATCCACTGACCGGCCTGGGCGTAACTGCCCACATTGACGATAGTGCGATCCACCACGCCATCTACCGGAGAACGCAGTGCCCGGTCGGCAATTTCCTGTTTGAGTTGATCAACCTGTGCCTGCAACGCGATTCGCTGCTGGCGCTGCATTTCTATCTGCCTGTCAAGTACTTGCAGGGTGTTGCGCTGTGCCAGGGCGTTGTTCAACGCCGCTTGCTGAGCGTGACGCTGGGCTTCGGCTTCGTGCAGTTCGCTCTGGCGTTGCAACAGCATAGTGTGAGATTCATCCCAGGTTTTGCGGGCGGTCAGGTTGTTTTTCAGCAGTTGATCGTCACGCTGGAAATTGCTCTGAGCCAGGCTAAGCTGGTAACCGGCATTGCTGACGGCGGAGTCGCTTGACGCCAGCTTTGCGCGAGCCTCATCCAGTGTGGCCTGCGTCGTGAGGTCGGTGACCTGACGCTGGGTCTGGCTGTAGGTAATTTGCGCGTCCGCCGCAGCCAGACTCCCTTCCTGCTGCGCCAGCCGCAGGCGGGCATCGCGATCATCTATCTGTGCCAGCAACTGGTCTTTGCGGATGACGTCGCCATCGATAACCGGACGGGCTGTAACCCAGCCGTTTTCCCGGCTGGCCAGTGAGATGACTTCTCCCATTACGTGGGCGTCCGTTTCGCTGATGTGCGTGAAGCGCTGGTGAAACCAATAGGCCAGCATGAGCAATGCCACTAACAGCAAGGCGGTGCCGGTCAGTAAAAAGGTACGCTGGCGCTGGCTCAGACGCTGAAATTCCGCCAGTCTGGATGCGTGTTTATTCATGAATGACCGTTTTCGCTTCGGGAAAGATTCGCAATAACCTGATTGATAACCCGGCTAACCTGTTGAATATCTTGTTCTGATATCCCGTCCAACGCCTGATTACGGACCTGCCCAGCGATGGATTCCACCTTCTCCACCTGTTCCAGCCCGATAGCGGTAAGATGAATCTCGCGGAAACGACGATCATTTCCCTCTCGCCGTTCAATAAGACCCTGTTTTTGAAGGCTATCTAATACTCTTACCACCGCGGAGGCATCCAGCCCTAATGTTTCAGCCAGCGCTTTCTGGTGGATAGCCGTTTTTTCACGGGCGATAAACAATAAGGGTAGCCAGCTGGCTTGGGTTAATCCGTAAGGCTGTAATTCCCGGTCAATAACCCGGCGCCACAGGCGGGTAGTTTGCCCCATCTGGATGGCGAAGTGGCGGCGAGCGGAAGATTCGGTCTGTGACATGATGAAGTCCATGAGGTAGATGATATTTCATTAGTTAACAAGTCAATTAATGATAAGTCAATTGATTTTGTGAGGGTAAGAACAACAGTGCTACAGACCTGCTAAGACACATTACGCTACGTACAGGTGTGGGAAGGTGATCTTGTTAATAATACCTAACACGATGAGAGTTAAAGGTCGGATCAGATAGGATGGCGAATAAGGAGTAACCGGGCTGAAAAACAAACAGGGCAGCGTAAGCTGCCCTGTGAACCGGATGAATATCCAGAGATTAGGATTTGCTGGCGTCTGCAGCAACTGGCGCGGCGTTGGTAACCACTGGCTGAGCCACAGGGGCTGCCGGTTGTACGTTATCCGGTGTATTAGTCTGCTGAATGGCCGGCATCTGCGGAGCCGCTGGTGCGATATTTTCTTCGGGACCGTTCACTTTCGTCGGCATACCCATACGGTTTTGCAGCGCCTGATTAACCGAACTTTCGCTTACGCTGGCGTCTGCCAGTACCTTGGTTACTGCCGGGGTCAGCTTGAGCGGCACCGGTACGTCGGAGTTGAACTCTGCTTCAGTACGAGACAGCGGGTTGTGAACTTCGACATAGCGTGAACCATCCGGCTCCACCGTGGCTTTCACCGGTTCGTTGATAAACTGGACGCGAGTGCCGACCGGAACATGGTCAAACAGGTATTTGATGTCTTTGTCGCGCAGACGAACGCAACCGTGGCTGACGCGCAGACCGATACCGAAGTTGGCGTTGGTGCCGTGGATGGCGTACAGGTTGCCGATGTAGAGCGCATACAGACCCATCGGGTTGTCCGGACCGGCTGGGTAAACCTGAGGCAGGTATTCACCGCGGGCGGCATATTCTGCGTGCATGGCGGCAGTTGGCGTCCAGGTCGGGCGCTCTTTCTTGCGCTGAACTGAGGTTACCCAGTTGATTGGGGTATCTTTGCCGAGCTGGCCGATACCAATCGGCAACACCACCACGGTTTTGGAACCTTTCGGGTAGTAATACAGACGCATCTCGGCACTGTTGATCACGATGCCTTCACGCGGTGCGTCGGGGAGAATCAGTTGTTGCGGCACCGTCATGGTGCTGCCGGGTTTGGGCAGATAGACATCAATGCCCGGATTGGCTTCCAGCAGGTTGCTCAGGCCCATCTGGTACTGGGCGGCAAAGTGCTCCAGCGCATCAGTGCTGCCGTTGGGAATGGTAACTTGAATATTTTCTCCCACCAACCGGCTATTCGGGGCTGGCAATGGATAAACCACGGCGAGAGCTGTCTGGCTGAAAGCAGCCGCCGCCACAACTAATGTCAAGATCGCGCGAATACTCATTTTCATGTCTTTGTTGAGTGTTAAAAGCCATTGCGGCAAAGGAATTGTTGTTATCTGGATCATAAAATCCAGATGCGCATTATATGTGCAGAAGGTCGGCAGGAAAACCAGATGTACAATCAATTACATTAAAGTGGGTATCAGGGACATGAGGTGATGACGAAAATGGACAAGCCGCGTGGCTGATGCGCTTTAGAAATAATCAGGGAGCGGTTGACCGCTCCCTGCGTAAGCCGTGTCACCGGCATTATTCCTCGGTGTTTTTTTCCGCTTTGCCTGCCAGCAGGCTGAGGAAGTCGTAGCGTCGGCGCAGGTCTGCCTCTGCTTCTTCATACAACCGGGCGGCGGCTTCCGGCTGCTGGCTGTTGAGCCGACGAAAACGCTGCTCATTGAGCAGGGTTTCGCTCAGGCTGGCTGACGGCGGACGCGAGTCCGTTACCAACGCCGATTTGCCTTGCGCCGTGCGGCGCGGATCGAAGCGGTACAGCGGCCAGAAACCGGTCGCGGTCAACTGACGCATCTGGTCGTGACTAAATGCCAGATCGTAGCCGTGTTCTTCGCAAGGGCTATAGGCGATAATCAGCGACGGACCCGGCCAGGCTTCCGCTTCCTGAATTGCTTTCACGGTCTGGTTAAGTTGAGCGCCCAGTGAAATCTGTGCCACATAGACGTGGCCGTACATCATGACCGTAACACCGAGGTCTTTGCGCGCTTTGCGTTTGCCTTGCTCGCCAAACTTGGTGACCGCGCCGAGCGGAGTAGCCTTAGACTGCTGGCCGCCGGTGTTGGAATAGCACTGGGTGTCGAGCACCAGCACGTTGACGTTTTCCGACAGGCTCATCACGTGGTCAAGGCCGCCGTAGCCGATGTCGTAGGCCCAGCCGTCGCCACCAATCAGCCAGATGGATTTATCCACCAGATGGTCGGCGTCTGCTGTAAGTTGACGGGCATCGGCGCTGTCGATGGCGCTGAGTAACTGACGCAGGCGAACAATCTGTTCACGGCGTGTATCAACGGCGACTGACTCTTCCCGCAGGTCGGCTATCAGGTCGGCAGGCAACTGCGGCTTGAGCTGTTCCAGCAGGCGCAGCGCACGCTGGCGATGCTGGTCAACGCTCAGACGGAAACCCAGCCCGAACTCGGCATTGTCTTCAAACAGCGAGTTGGCCCAGGCCGGTCCGCGGCCATTAGCGTCAGTAGTCCAGGGCGTTGTCGGCAGGTTGCCGCCGTAAATCGAAGAGCAACCGGTGGCGTTGGCGACCAGCAGGCGGTCGCCGTACAGCTGGGTCAGCAGCTTGATGTACGGTGTTTCGCCACAGCCGGAACACGCGCCGGAATATTCGAACAGCGGTGTGATTAACTGCGAGGTGCGAATGTCGATGCGTTCCAGTTTGCCGCGGTCGATTTCCGGCAGCGTGAGGAAAAAGTCGTAATGCGTTTTCTCCGTCGCCACATGCTCCAGCCGCGGTGCCATGTTGATGGCTTTGATCTCCGGATTCTGGCGATCTTTGGCTGGGCATACTTCTACGCACAGGTTGCAGCCAGTGCAGTCTTCTGGTGCTACCTGCAACACGTACTTCTGACCACGCATGTCACGAGCCTTCACCTCTAACGACTGCAATGAAGTCGGTGCGTCGGCCATGGCATCGGCTGGTACCACTTTGGCGCGGATAGCGGAGTGCGGGCAGGCGGCCACACAGTGGTTGCATTGGGTGCAAAGCTCCGGCTTCCACAACGGGATTTCTTCGGCGATGTTGCGCTTTTCCCATTGGGTGGTACCGACCGGCCAGGTGCCATCCGGCGGCAGGGCGGATACCGGCAGGCTGTCGCCCAGTCCGGCCAGCATGGCGGCGGTAACGGTTTTGACGAAATCGGGCGCAGCGTCGGATACCACCGGCGGGCGGCACGGGCTGGCTGGATTTACCCTCTCCAGCGCTACTGTTTCCAGCGCATCTAACGTTGCATCTAGCGCCCGCCAGTTGCGTTCCACCAGTTCCTGACCTTTGCTGCCGTAGCTGCTGGCAATGGCGGCGCGGAGTTTGTCGCGTGCATCGCCGCCCGGCAGAATTTGCGTCAGATGGAAGAACGCCATTTGCATCACGGTGTTGATGCGGGCGCCCAACTGGCATTCACGGGCGATTTTCGCGGCGTTAATGCAATACACGCGTGCCTGACGCTGGTTCAGCCCAGCCTGGACTTCCTGCGGCAATCGGTGCCACAGGTCATCAGCGCTGTAGGGGGTGTTGACAAGGAAGATGCCGCCGGGTTTCAGGCGCTCCACCATGTTGTATTTGTCGATAAACTGCCACTGGTGGCAGGCTACGAAATCCGCCTGTTCAATCAGGTAGGCCGAATGAATCGGGTGTGGGCCGACGCGCATGTGGGAAACCGTCAGGCTGCCGGCTTTTTTGGAGTCGTAAACGAAATAGCCTTGTACGAACAGCGGGGTCGAATTACCCACGATTTTGATCGAGTTCTTGGCGGCGGATACGGTGCCGTCGCTGCCAAGTCCATAGAACAGTGCTTCCAGCGAGGCCTGAGTCGGCATCGGTTGCTCAGACAACGGCAGCGACAGGTGGGTAATATCGTCATAAATGCCAACGGTAAAGCGAGGTCTGGGGTTGGTAAGCGCCAACTCTTTATACGTCGCTTCTACGCATTGTGGGGTGAACTCTTTCGAAGATAAGCCATAGCGACCGCCAATTACCTTCGGCATAAGTGGGCGCTCACCTCGTGAGAACGCCTCCGCCAGCGCGGTCATTACGTCCAGATACAGTGGTTCAGCCTGTGCGCCCGGCTCTTTGGTGCGGTCCAGTACTGCGATGGACTGCGTGCTTTGCGGGATAGCCGCCAGCAGGTGTTGAGCGGAAAATGGCCGGTAAAGCCGGACTTTCACCACACCGACTTTCTCGCCGCGCGCTAGCAGGGTGTCGATCACCTCTTCGCAGGTGCCGACGCCGGAACCCATCATCACGATAACGCGGGTAGCATCGGGATGACCGTAATACTCAAACGGTTGATACTCACGGCCAGTCTCGCGGGCGAAGTCGTTCATCGCCTGTGCAACGTGGCTGAATGCCGCGTTGTACCACGGGTTGGTGGCTTCGCGTGCCTGGAAGAAGGTATCCGGATTGGACGCGGTGCCGCGAATAACCGGATGTTCAGGAGTGAGCGCTCGCTCACGATGTGCGTCAATCGCCGCCTGCGGCAACAGGGTACGTAATTGTGTGTCGCTCAGCGGTTCGATTTTGTTGATTTCGTGCGAAGTGCGAAAGCCGTCGAAGAAATGAATAAATGGCAGGCGGCTGTTTAGGCTTGCTATTTGAGAAATCAGCGCGAAGTCTTGCGCTTCCTGCACGTTGCTGGCGCACAGCATGGCACAACCGGTCTGGCGCACCGCCATCACATCCGAATGGTCGCAGAAAATCGATAACGCATGGGTCGCCACGGTACGTGCAGCGACGTGCAGCACAAACGGCGTCAACTGACCAGCCAGCTTGTACAGCGTTGGGATCATCAACAACAAGCCCTGCGATGAGGTGAACGTGGTGGATAACGCGCCGGTTTGCAGTGCGCCGTGCACGGTGGCGATGGCACCGGCTTCAGACTGCATCTCGATTACCCTGGGCGTATCTCCCCAGATATTTTTACGTTCGTCGCTCGACCAGGCTGCTGCTTGTTCGGCCATGGTGGAACTGGGGGTGATAGGGTAGATAGCGATAACTTCATTGGTGCGCCAGGCGACTGAAGCAACCGCGTTATTCCCGTCGGTGGTAATCATGATTTAACCTCCTTGCTGAATGATGATTACTACAGGGTGGTTATTATCACCGTTCAGCGGGTTTTGTTGACCGATTAATAGCTCACTAGGTTGTTGCAAGATGTGTATGGCGAGCAGGCGGCGTAGCACAGGGTCGGCAATAATACCAGTTCACCAGCGCGTTGTGCAGTTCCCGAAACAGGGTCATACCATCAACTTTACCGATATCACATTCTTATCAGGAATATAACGCCAACGACAAAAAGCAATATTAATGTATCGTTAATGAAATTAGATTGTATTGGTGGGAAGCAAAGGTACGTGCTGATGAGGGTTTGACAGAAGCCGCGTAAAATTTCGGCATTTGTCTACAAACCGGTTCGTGCCAGTGGAAGGATAGGCATCTGCGCCTATGCTGAAAATAACGTATCAGGTCTTCTGATGATTCAGGCATTAGCGACAGATCAGCAAAAAAACCAGACGCGACCATTTAAGGATAATTGTTCATATCAGGAATAGCTTTTTCGCGGTTCAGGTTGATTATCGACTTTAACGAAGGAACAGCACTATGTTTATCGATCTGAGAGACAAAATGATATCGGTATTAACCCGAATTCGTGACAGGGGTTATGGTCCGGAAGACGCCATCAACCATATTGTTCAATCTCTGGGCAGCCGTTATAGCGATGTGTCCAAAGTCAACGTGCTGACCTCGAAACTGATCGCCGATGTGATTCATTCCGCCTATCAGGATGCAACCACCCCGCTGGAGATAGCAGAAATTCTGCGCATACTTGGCTACGCCAGCCGGGATGTGGTGGGGGGAATTCACGAGCAGTTTCCGCAATTGACACCGGAAGATGTTGGTCGTCTGGTGCTGCATGAGAGGGTTTACCCCAGCTCCAGTCGCGCTTCGTTTATCGCCGCGATGACCTACGGCGGATTTTCCAACGAAGAAAGTGAGCAGGCTGCGAAAATTCTGTATTCCTGATAGGTCACTTACTGGTGCCGTCAGGTCTTGTGGGATGTGGCCGGTGTGTTTCGCCGGCTACCGCGGATGTCGGTCAGGGGCGTGCACCGATAATCGGTCACGCAATACGCTAACTGTTGCGGTTATTTTAGTAGCAACCGGATACCTAACATTGCCATCACGGCACCGCTGACACGGTCAAATCCGGTTTTAAACCGCAGGTAGACGCTGCGTGGCCTGGCTGACGAGAGCAGCAACGCCACCAGGGCATACCAGAGAAAGTCGATAACGAATGCCAGCAATGGCAGTGTGACGTACATCCAGCCTGCAATCTGCTGATTAAGCAGTGCGGCAAATACGCTGCCGAACACTAGCGCAGTATTGGGGTTGCTGAGTTGCGTTAATAGTCCCAGCCGAAAAGCGTGGGTTTGAGGTGCGGTGGGGCTATCGTATAGCTCTGGCATGGCGTGGCTGGGTCTGGCGCGTAACAGCCTGAACGCCAGATAAAGAAGATAGAGTCCGCCAGCGATTTTTAGCGTCTGATAAAGCCAGGGAACGGCGAGCAGCAGCGATTGCAGGCCCAATAGCGCTATCAGTGCGAAGATAGCTGCACCTGTGCCCATCCCCAGTGAAACCGCGAGGCTGGCGCGTCGGGATGCAGCCAGCGCGGTACGCGCAACCAGAATAAAACTTTGCCCTGGACTCATCGCGCCGAGTGCCAGAACCCCGCCGATAGCGGCGATAGCGTGTATGTCGTTTCCCATGCTTTGCTCCCCAATCAGTGATAGATAGTTATTTTTATCCTCTATTTCGGTGTTGACGTAAACTAGTGTCATTCAACAGGTTTTCAGGAATAACAACGATGAAACGAAACGCCATGATGCTGGCCGGTGCGGTATTGCTGGCCGGGTGTGACCTGAAACCCACAGTGGAGCCGGTGAACCCGGTGCTGGCCGGTCTTTCCAATATTTTTGGCTTTGATGCGTTACGCGGTAAAGTGAAGCACTTCACGCAAACCCAGACCGATGAAGCCGGTAAGGTCACGGCATATGTTGAGGGGACGTTTGATGCTAACGGGTGCATCATGGCACTGCGCACCTATCAACCGGAGATGAGTCTCGACCTGGATATGGTCCGTCACGGGCAGGCGCTGGTGGAGCAGCGCACTCATCAGGCGTTATTCCAGTTGACGGAGCATTGCCAGTTGGCAAACACCACAGATGGTCGCCTGAGCTATCGGTCGAATGACCAGCACGCCATTACGGAAGTTATCTACCGTGGTAGTACTCGTGATAGCACCGGTGACAGTGCAAGTGATGGTGCAACGCCGATGGCGAATTACCGTTATGATGATCAGGGATTTCCGGTCAGTATGACGTTTGTTTCACCGAAAAACGGCAGAGTGACCCGCGTTGAGATGCAAGACGATGCGCCGGTGCAAAAACGGCTTGATGCCACGGTGATCGTCAAAGAAAACAACGAGCAAACCAGTGTGACCCGCACCACATGCCAGTATGACTCGCACTTCAATCCGCGCGAGTGTCAGGTGCTGGTATCGAATGGTAAAGGGGTCACACAAACGGTCAGTACGCTAACACACACCAGCAACATCGAGTATTACTAAGGTGTCCGGCAAGCGGCGAAGCATACAGCATTGGGCGCGATAGTGGTTACTCCTGCACCAGCCATTCGTCGGCTTCGCTAAACATCTCTTCGATAATCCGGTTAATGGTGGATTTGTCCTGTTTACTGGCGTTGGAGTTGATGGCGTTGGCCTGCATCGGCTTTACTTTGATTTCCGCGTCCGGAAACACCCGGTGAATTCGTTTGGCGAGTTCGTTTTTAATCTGTTCTGCTGCGTTGGGTAGCCCACTCACGTTTCTTTTATCGTAAACTAATTCTACGTACATATTAGCTGCCTCTCCATGAATAATACTGTGTAAATATACAGCATTAATTTTAGGCGCTGCAATGATTTTTTAACATCAATCAGTTAGCATTTTTTCCATATAGACGCTGAGCGGATCGTCGCCATAAGGAAAAAACGGGCCACACAGGCGATAACCATGGCGTTGGTAAAGCCGGATTGCCTGTGGTTGATGGATGCCGGTTTCCAGCCGAATCACCTGGCAGCCTGCCAGACGGGCCTGCTGTTCCAACTGCCGCATGAGTTGATCCGCCGCCCCGCTGCCGCGGCAGGTCGGCTCGACATAAATGCGTTTCATCTCGCCTTCTCCCGGTTGACGCAACCAGAGGGCACCACAGCCCACCGCGTGCCCATCACGGTGGCGGATCACCAGAAAAATCAGTTCATCGGCGGGTACGGTACGCAGATCGGTGAAGTGGCAGCATTCTGCCGGATACAACGCAGACTGATAAGCATCCAGTTTTTCTAATAGCGTCAGGATGTCGGGCTGATCCACGGCTTCGTGCCGGATGGTAAACAATGACAGGCGATGTGCGGGCATTCCAGGCTCCTTATTAACCAACAATCGAAGCACTATTCCACATAATTCCATGATAAAAAAGGGGAATAAGCAAAATAGCCAGTGGCGGCAAACTGTGATATCAAACTGCTTATCAGCGATAGAAAAGGAGTAATGATGACCACATTGCGCGTGGCACGGCCAGTAACGGACCTACAACGGAGCGAACAGATGTACTGTAACGGACTGGGGTTACAGAAAGTCGGTTCGTTTGCGCAACATGACGGTTTCAGTGGTGTTATGCTGGGGCGACAAGGGCTGGCCTGGCACCTTGAATTTACCGTTTGTCACGCTCATCCGGTCATGCCAGCGCCGACGGAAGACGATTTACTGGTGCTGTACATTGCCGATCATGACGAATGGCAGGCGTCCTGTCATCGCATGGTGCAGGCTGGTTTCAGCGTGGTAGCGTCATTTAATCCTTACTGGGAGCGGCAGGGCAAAACTTTCTGTGATCCCGACGGTTATCGGGTGGTATTGCAGCAAGGGCGCTGGCCAATGCCGACGAATAACAAAGAGAATAGCCATGTATATCATCAGCCTGACATACAACGCGCCGCTGGATGAAGTGGAAAACTTGCTGGAAAGGCATGTGACCTGGTTAAAACGGGGATATGAACAGGGGATGTTTGTGGCATCCGGGCGTAAGAACCCGCGTACCGGAGGGGTGATTCTGGCTAAGAGCGTTGGACGAGAAACGCTGGATGATTTTCTACAGCAGGACCCATTTCAGGCGGTAGCCAATTACGAGGTGATTGATTTTCAGCCGCTGACGACCATTGATGCCTTCGCGACTCTGAGCCGTATCTGACTAAACGCGCTCCGGCTGGCGTTGCGCACGCCGGAGCCGCATTCATCACTCGCGCACCGAGCTTTGCAGATTGCTGTCTTGCGCATGGCGTTCCAGCGCCAGTTCAATCAACCGGGTGATCAGGTCGGTGTAGCCAAGGCCGCTGGCCTCCCACAGTTTCGGGTACATACTGATGTTGGTGAAACCGGGCAGGGTGTTAACCTCGTTAACGACAACCTGTTGGTCCGGCGTCAGGAACACGTCTACCCGCGCCATGCCCTGACAATCCAATGCCTGGAACACCTGCAAGGCGATGTCGCGGATACGTTGATGTACCTCGTCGTCCATCGCTGCCGGAATCGCTACGGCGGCGCCGTCTTCGTTGATGTATTTGGTGTCGTAGGAATAGAACTCGTCATGCAGCACCACTTCACCGCAGACGCTGGCTTTCGGGTAGTCGTTGCCCAGCACCGCACATTCGATTTCCCGGCCAATAATCGCCGACTCCACCAGCACTTTATGGTCGTAACTGAACGCCAGATCGACCGCCTGTTCGAATTCCGCCTGATTGCGCACCTTGCTGACGCCGACGGACGATCCCTGATTGGCGGGTTTGACGAACAACGGCAGGCCGAGTTGAGCGATGACATGTTCATAAGGGTGGCGGGCGCGGTTGGCGCGGGTCAGCGTGATGAACGGCGCTACCTGCAATCCGGCATCGCGCAGCAGGCGTTTGGTAACGTCTTTATCCATGCTGACCGCAGAACCTAGTACGCTGCTGCCGACAAACGGAATGTTCGCCATGCGCAACAGGCCTTGCAATGAACCATCTTCGCCCAGCGTGCCGTGAACGATCGGGAAAATGACGTCAATCTGCGACAGGGCACTGGCGCTGGCCGTGTCGATCAACTGATGATGGGTTTGTCCTGGGATCAACGCCACGTTTTGACTGGAGCGGTTCAGGGCGATCAGCGCTGGGTTGTTGGCGTTGAGCAGGTAGTTGGAGGCATCGTTAACGTGCCATTCCCCTTGCTTGTCGATGCCTAACAGCACCACATCGAACCGTGTTTTATCAATCGCATCCACAATATTTTTTGCGGACTGCAGTGACACTTCGTGCTCAGAGGATTTACCACCAAAAACCACGCCAACCCGAATTTTACTCATATCACTCTTTCCGTTATGGGATCGTTTTCCGTTATAGGTTCGTTGAACTGTCTGGCGCCTGATAAGACGTCTTGATCTGTGGCTGCAAGAGTATCACTTCATGCCGCGAGGCGGGACTTTTTTCCGGTCGCCGAACCCCGCCTTTTTCGGTGGTGGCGCAGAAATTGCGCATCTTAAAGCGAGGTGTGAAAAGAGAAGGGGTTTCATATCGTTGGTAACGAGGGGCGCGGCGTGAGGAATGAAAGAGTCGGCCAGAGAATAAGAACCTGTCTGCCGGGAGGTTGCCTGACTGACATTCATCTGGCCGAAGCTGATTGATATACCACGATGTCCTTGTCACTCAGGCGACACGGTTGTTCGCGGAACATGCCGCCCAACCCGTTGATCCGCACCGGGCGATGGCTGCGTTGATTATCCGTCGCTGTTCCGGCTGCTAAAACAACCCGGCTGTTGTTCAACAGCCAGGTCCAGACTTAATACCCCTGCCGTGCTTTTCTGACTTCTTCCCCTAACTGCCATACCGCCATCGCGTAGTGCACGCTGTGGTTGTAACGGGTGATGGCGTAGAAGTTTGGCAGGCCGTACCAGAATTGGTAGTAGCTGCCCATGTCGAGGCGTAGCAGACTGGCTTCCTGATAGCCACCCAGTGACGCAGTCGGGCGCAGCCCTGCCGCTGCCAGCGTTGACAGGGAGTAACGGGTTTTAAAGCCGGTTTCCAGCGAGAAAGTCTGACCGCTGGCGGGTATGGCGACCTGCTGGTTAGGTTGCCAGCCGTTTGATTTGAAGTAGTTGGCGACGCTGCCGATGGCGTCCACCGGGTCCCACAGGTTGGGAACGCCGTCGCCGTTGAAATCCACCGCGTATTTCTTGAATGCTGACGGCATGAACTGGCCGTAGCCCATCGCGCCAGCAAACGAACCACGCAGTGACAGCGGGTCAAACCCATCTTCCCGTGCCATCAGCAAAAAGTACTCCAGCTCGCTTTGGAAGTACTCGGCGCGGCGTGGGTAAGCGAAAGACAGCGTGACCAGCGCATCCAGAATGCGGGTTTTGCCCATCACCCGGCCCCAACGGGTTTCTACCCCGATAATACCGACGATGATTTCCGGTGGTACGCCGTAAACCTGCCGGGCGCGCTCCAGTGCGTCCTGATACTGGTTCCAGAATGCGACGCCGTTTTGCAGGTTATCTGGGGTGATGAACTGCTTGCGGTAACGCAGCCAGGCGCCGTTGGGCGTGTTGGAGGGCGTGGCGGTTGACGGCGCGGGCGCCTGTTTATCCATGAGTCTTATTACCCAGTCCAGCCGCTGCGCTTGCGCCAGCACGTCGTGCAGTTGCTGGCGCTCAAAGCCGTACTGTCTCACCATTTTATCCACGAAACGGTCCACCTCCGGGCTGTTGGCGAAATCGCCGCTGGTCAGCAGGCCGCCGGCATGAGCGGGGGATAATAAAAAGCCGCCGGACGGGGCGTTGGTGGCGGGTGTACCAATAATTTCAGCCCCGGCGGGCTCAGCGGATTTGTTGCTGCAGGCAGACAGCGCCAGCAACAGCGGGAGAACAGCAACCAGGCGACTCATCAGATATCCATATAATTCAGTCAAAAACAACGTGGCGGCCATGGTAGCGCAACGTCCATAGGGAAAAAACCGAATTGTGACGTTCTGGCGAACGATGGATTATCTGTCAGCCGGTGCGCCTGAGTATTGCAATCCTCTGATGCTGCGTTGGTAAAAAACGTTCTGGAATATTGTGATGATTGTCACGAAAATAACCGGGCGGAAAATCCGGGAGTGCGCCGTCAGCGGCAGTCATTGGGTAACCGGACAATTGGAATGACTTGAAATGACAATTGAAATAGTTGCACCCGTGCAGGGACATTACATGAACGTGATTGGAATTATCATGTCATCGGGGAGAACCTCGGTTGACGTTGCACTGTATACACTGTTGCCGATTATGGTGGTGATGCTGGTCATCATGCGGTTTCTGGAAGTGAAAGGCGTTGTGGATGCGCTGGTGCGCTGGATGGCGCCGATTCTCAAGCCCTTCGGGCTCACCGGGATGAGCACCTTCGCGCTGATTCAGCTCAATTTCGTCAGTTTTGCCGCGCCGTTGGCAACGTTATCGATGATGGAAAAACGCGGCGTGTCTGATCGTCATATGGCGGCGACGCTGGCGATGGTGTTCGCCATGGGGCAGGGCAACGTGTTTTATCCGCTGACGCCATTTGGCCTGCACTGGGCGGGAGCGATTGTCATCTCGATTGTCGGCGGGCTGGCCGCCGCTGCGCTGACCTATCATGTGCTGGGGCGCAATCTGTCTGTCGTAGAGAGCCAGCGCTCCGGCGAACTCTCTGCTGATGAGCCTTCCGCCAGAGGACTCATCGGCATTATTAATAGTGCTGGTGCTGATGCCATCCGGCTGGCGCTTGGGTCGGTGCCGATGCTGATTCTCTCCATGACGATTGTCGGCATACTGGAAGCCGCTGGCGCGGTGACGGCGCTTGAGCGCTTTTTCTCACCACTGCTGGCTGCTGCCCATATTTCGCCGGTTTTCGTGATGCCGACGCTGGTGAAATGCCTGGCGGGCGGTACCGCTTATTTTGGTGTGGTGTCGGACTTGATGCAGCAAGGGAAGATGACCGCCAGTCAGATCAACGCATCCGCCGGATTACTGATTCAGACGTTTGATTTACCGGGGATAGGCATTTTTCTTGGCGTGGGTTCCCGCTTTACTCGTCTGTTTCGCTACGCTGGATTGGGCGCACTGTTCGGTATTGCGGTTAGAACAGTGCTGCATGGGGTGGTGTTTTGAATCATCACAGATTGTGAGCGTAACGACATCCTCCGACGTGCGAGGCATCAACAATTACAGAGACGATCATTGAGGGCTGTCATCACATACTATCCGGTTTAGCGGTGCTGTGCCTGTTCCCGGCCTTGTTGTGGCCGGGACTGAGAAAATGATCGAGCTAAAAAAAAGAAATCGTGTAGCGTTTATAGAAGAATCAGTTGAGCGTGCCTGACATTATTCTTTTACGCTTAAATCAATATCGCCAAAATATCGTTTCTTGATACGTGCAAATGTACCGTTGTTGATTATATTCTGTAGTCCCTGATTGAAAAGTTGCTTGGTTTCGGTATCGCCTTTGCGTATACCGTAGGCTGAACCGATGCTGAATAGATTGGCATCAGTGACTTCGGGACCCTTTAATTCAAAATCTTTACCTTCCGGGGTTTGTAAAAATCCGAATGTGATGGAAACCGACGGGCACAGTGCGCCGTCAAGTCTTCCGGCATACAAATCTTCATAAATCGCTTCCTGATCAGGATAGCTTTTCACATTAACTCCGGCAGGCAGCCAGTATTTGTTGGCATAGGTTTCCTGAATCGTTCCTTGTTGTACCCCTATGTTTTTCCCCCGAAGCATGTCAGCCTGCGGAAGAAACGTTGCTGTTTTTCTTGCGACGAGTCTGGTTGGTATATGAAAAACATAGTTACTGAAATCTATCGCTTCCTTTCTCTTTCGCGTTACTGCAAGCGGTGAGATGACGTCTATTTTTTTGGCGAGAAGCGCCGGAATCTGTGAGTCAAATGTGTTTACGATATAATCACACTTTGCATTTACTGATTTGCAGATAGCATCAGTTATATCGATTTCAAATCCTGCTGGATTGCCATTTATGTCTCTGCTTTGAAAGGGAGAAAACGTTAAATCGACACCAATGCGAATGACTCCCTGATGGGCAAAGGCCAATGGTGAAATCGTGAAAATGATAATGATTGGCAGAATATATAATTTTCTAAACATAACCATAACACCTCTTTTTTAACCATATAAAAGTAAATATAAATATTCCGGTATTCATATCATTACCTGTGACAGTAAAATGATCTGGCGTTGCACAGGCTTGCTCTCTTAATTCCCTCTGAGCCAGGATATTACCGATTGTATTTCCAGAAAATGTGCAAGAAAGCGCTGCAAAACTACCTTCATTACGGCTAATAAGAATAATCCTAATTAAGATGCGTGCTGCGGTGAAAGTAGCCCCCTTCCTTACATAAAAAGTATTTTTTCACTACACGCAGGCCATAAGAAATTGGGCAGTACAGCGACACGGAACCGCTAAAGACCGCACAACATATAACGTTAATAGTGAAGACAAGAAAAATGTCAGGCGCTGCATCATGATTGCGTTTCACATCCCTATCCACAATTCACATTCCCTATCCGGAAAACGGGAGTTAATTTATACGTGAAATAATGAATATTAGTTATTATTTTGTTTTCAGGATGTAAATTTATGAATATTAAAATGTCGTCACTGTGAAGGCGCTTTTTGTATCCTGGGAAATAGTCAGGTAGTTGAATACGTGAGATCAAGAAATACGACGTGTCAGGACGCAAAGTGAAGATGTGAAGCCGGCGGTGATAAATTCGATAACTACCTGGTTGGCAGGGTGCCAGCGTGAGGATAGCTGTGTGTTTATGGCGTCATGACTGCCATGGTCAGATTAATCAGGCGTTCAGAGAGTGTCACTGCAACCGATTACTACTGAACGTGTTGATTCTTTATGTATATGCCCTGCCACATCATCCTGCTACGTAATGCAGCAGGGCATTCTTACTGGCTGAAAGTGGCGTTACTCGAAACAAACGTGTGGATTATCTGCCAGCGAGACAAACGTTTTGCTGTTTTTATCCAGCGTACGAATCACACCGCTTTCAATATCGTATACCCAGCCGTGCAGTCGCAGCGCATTATTGCGTAGCCCGACAGCGACGGAAGGATGTGTTTTGATATTGTTCAGTTGCGCAATGACGTTCTCTTCCACCATCGCATTGACTTTATCGGTTTCGTTATCCCAGCTTTTCTTCTCCACGACCGCTTTAGCGGCATCAGCGTAACGTAGCCAGTGCGCCACGGCAGGCATCGGGTCGAGGCACTGGCACGAGGCGATGGCCTTCATCGCGCCACAGTTGGAATGACCGCAGATCACAATATCAGTCACGCCCAGCGCAACCACCGCATATTCAATAGTGGCGGAGACGCCGCCAGGCTCCGGGCCGAAAGAAGGTACAATGTTGCCGGCATTGCGGATAACAAAGAGCTGCCCCGGTTCCTGCTGGGTAACCAGCTCTGGCACCAGGCGGCTGTCTGAACAGGAAATAAACAGCGCTTTAGGATTCTGGCTGGCCGCCAGGCTGCGAAATAGCTCCTTACGTTGAGGAAATATTTCTTTTTGAAAACTGAGGAACCCCTCAATGATATGTTGCATAGCACGTTCTCTTTTTAGCAGTTATCACTACATGGTATCCCCGTCACGCTTCAGTTGCAGGTGATGTTGACGGTGTTATCTGACCTGTTTCATGGCCCTTTGGGATAGGGCCTTGCCCTTAACTTCTTGCCTTTAACTTAATGGTTATACGTTGATGGTTATACGACAGCTAAACGCAATCCCAATTCTTCCGGGTATGGATCAAAATAGTTTTGCGTCAACAGATAGTCATCGGGGTGTTCGGCTAAATAGTGTTTCAGCAGCGTGAGCGGTGCGAGAATGGGCAGACGTCCAGCCCGATAATTGATAATGACCTTTCGCAGTTCCGCGCGCTGGCGATCATTGAGCTGGTTACGAAAATAACCTTGAATGTGCATCAGCACATTGGTGTGGTTTTTACGCGAGGCTGGTTGTCTTAGAATCGCCATCAGTTTTTCGCGGTAAGCAATGAAAAAAGCATCCAGATCGTTCCATTCGTGGAGGCGGGCAACAAAAGGGCCGATCTCGCGGTAGCCTGCCTGATGGTGTGCCAGTAGCTGAAGTTTGTATCGGCTGTGAAACGCCAGCAGACCGTGGCGGGTTAGCCCGTCGGCGCGTAGCGCGTTAAGCTCATGCAGCGCAAACAGGCGCTCTATAAAATTCTCGCGTAACACCGGGTCGTGCAGGCGTCCATCTTCCTCGACCGGAAGCCAGGGGTATGCTTTCAACAGCGCAGCGGTGAAAAGACCAGTACCTTCTTTACTGCCACGATTGCCTTGCTCATCGTACAGGCGCACCCGTTCCATGCCGCAACTGGGCGATTTTGCGCAAACGATGAACCCGGTCAGCTCGCCGACCGTGGGCAGATAATGTGCGGCAAAGTCTTCCATTTTTTCGGTAACATCTTGCTGCGGCGCATGGCTAAAACGCATACGGATATCACCGCTGGCGGTCTGGATAAGACGAAGTGCTGGACGGGGAACCGGCAGGCCGATAGCCATTTCCGGACAGACGGGCCTGAACGTTACCCATTGCGCCAGTTCATCCATCACGAAGCGCATACGTTTATGCCCACCGTCAAACCGAACCGTTGAGCCGGTCAGACATCCGCTAATGCCGAGTACAGGTTTACTGTTCATGGCGTTGCTCCTTTACTAAAAAACAGCGTGACATAGCCTGCAGTAATGCCGAATTTTTTCATTTCCGTCTTATTAAACAGGTGGATGCCGTCTTGCAGGAACATCCAGTCATCGAAGTCGAGTAGCCAGGTTGTGCCGTCCACCTTCACGTTCATGCTGTACTGCCAGTGAAACGCGTTGCCCGCCGCCTGGCCGCGTGCGATGCCTTCAATATCTTCTGCGGTTCCTTCATAGCTATCGCTGCTGATACGGCGGATATGCCAGATGCGCCGCTGCTGTTCGCCATCGTCGTAGACAAACCGTTCGTTAAGCGTCAGCGTGTCGCCCTCGACATCACCGTGCATAACAACGTGAAAGCGGCGTAGTTGTTGACCACAGTGTGCCTGCACCATCCCCCAGGCTTCCGTCTGGCCCTGAAAATAGCGGAAGATATCGAATAGCGGCTGTCGGTCACGGTAATCGTGAATGTCTGTGCGACAGCCAGCCAGCAGCATCAACACCGTCAGGCTGAGGATCAGAAATCGTATCATCTTTCACCACCAGGCAATTGCTGCCGTAATTTGGGACATTGAGTGTGCGGACTCAGCCAGATGATCAGAAAGCTTTCGCTAAAGATGATCGATGGCACGTCACCGTTCACACGCGCTCTGCGGTAAATTGCACCACGCTGATGGTTCGTGCGTTAAACCCGGCTTCGCAGTAGCCAAGGTAGTACAGCCACATGCGGCGAAAGCGTGTGTCGAATCCGAGTCGTTCGATGTCCGGCCAGGTATTAAGGAAACGTTGCCGCCAGTGCGCCAGCGTTTGGGCATAGTGCGGTCCCATATCGAATAAGTTGCGCAACACAAAATCAGTATGGCGTGTCATCAGCTCGCTTATCGCCGTGACGCTGGGCAAAAAACCACCGGGAAAGATGTAACGCTGAATAAAATCCACGCTTTTGCTGTAGTCGCGGTAGCGCTGATCCTGAATAGTGATCGCCTGAATAGCCATTTTCCCGCCCAGACGCAGGCGTGCCTGACAGGTCTGGAAAAATTGCGGTAGAAAGGATTTTCCGACGGCTTCGATCATTTCCACCGACACCAGTTTGTCGAACTGACCGGTGAGATCGCGGTAGTCGCATAGCAGCACCGTTACCCGGTCCTGCAAACCTGCACGGGCAATACGCGCCACCGCATAGTGGTACTGCTCGCGGGAAAGGGTGGTGGTCGTTACCCGACAGCCGTAATGGCGGGCGGCAAACTCCGCCAGCGCTCCCCAGCCGGTGCCGATCTCAAGCAGGTGATCGTCAGGCGTCAACGACAGCTCTTCACACAACCGCCGCATTTTTGCCTGCTGCGCACTGGCGAGATCCGGCGTAGCTGGGGTAAATAGCGCGCTGGAATAGAGCAAGTCATCGTCAAGAAAGTGTTGGTAAAACTGATTACCCAGATCGTAATGCGCGGCAATGTTTTCGCGTGCCTGCTGCCGATGATTGCGGTGTGTCCAGTGCCATATTCGCTGGAATGGTTGACCCAGCAGGCGAAAGCCATTTTCCAGTCGGCTCAGTACGCTGGCATTGACCGCCATGATTTGCAGTAATGCGGTGAGCTGGTCTGTCTCCCATTCGCCGTCCATCCAGGATTCCGCTGCTGCGATGCTGCCGCCGGTCAGGAGACGCCAATAAACGCCGGGGGAAAGGAGACTGACTTCGGCGCACAGGGAAGACGCGGGGTCACCAAAATGGACGGTTTGGCTGCCTTCGCGTACTGTCAGCGACCCGTGTTGTAAACCCGCCAGCAAACGGAATAGCAGCCAGCGGGCAAAGCGAACCGTACGCGGAACATCAGGTTCAAGCGCAAAAGCGGGGTCGGTCATGAGCGTTCACTCCTGCTGACAGGATGGTTATAAATCGGCACCCGTTTAAACCACAGCAGCAGCGCCTGCCAGTAAATGGCAGCAATGGTTTTCAGGGTCATCAACGGAATGCTGAGCTGCATATGGCGAAGGTGCAGACGCGTGAGCGGTTTACGTACCAGCATCAGCGTTGCGTCGAACACTTTTTCATCCTGATGGTTTTCGATATGCAGATGTAACGTTTTGTCGGGGCAGTTAAACCGCCAGTGGTAGACCATATCCATCGGGTTGAAGGGAGAGACGTGGAATGCTTTATCGACAGGAGTGGTTTCCTGCGCGTTGACCGCGTAATAGTGGCGTTCGTTCCACGGTGTATTACGCACCTCGGCAAGGACCCAGCGCAGGGTTTCCTGCGCGTCAAAGCAATAGTAAAAATTCACCGGGTTAAAATGAAAGCCCAGATAACGCAGTTGAGTTAACAGCATGATCTTGCCATCAGGGCGTTCACCGGTCAGCGCCGCCAGCTTGCCAAGCACGTTTTCTTTCAGCGGCGTGCCCAGCGGGTAGTCGCTATCGTAAAACGCGACGGCGGCAAACTGATTACGGCGGATACCCACCGATGGCAGGCTATCCAGTTCATCCAAATCCAGATACGCCATAAATACATTATAGCGAAACTGATGCGTCCGCGGTTGCCAGCGACGGTGGCGTAATACGCCACGATATAGACAGTTAATCATTAATGTTCTCCTTGTCGGCGATTCCCCTGACCACATCCAGTGCGCTGCGTACTCCGTCTTCGTGAAAACCGTTGTACCAGTAAGCTCCACAAAACCAGCTATGCCGTTGACCGTTAATCTCTGCGCGTCGTGACTGCGCACGCCAGCTTTTCGGGTTAAACACTGGGTGCTCGTAGACAAAGCGCTTCCAGACATAGCGTTCATCAATCGATGAATCGGGATTGAGGGTGACGCAGAACAACGGACTTGCTTGTGGCAATCCTTGCAAAATATTCATGTTGTAGGTGACGCAGGCACTGGCCTGCTCGTCGTGAGGCAGGCGATAGTTCCAACTGGCCCAGGCAGCTGACCGCACCGGCAGCCAGCGCTTATCGCCGTGCAGTACGACCTCGTTACGCTGCCAGCCGATATCACCCAGAATCTCCGTTTCTTCCCGGCTGGGCTGATCCAGCAGCGTAAGTGCTTGCGTGGAGTGACAGGCGAAAATCACCTGATCGACCATGAAGGTTGTGTCCGCCAGACAGATCTCTACGCCCTGATCATGGCGTACCACGTTCTTCACGGGGGTATTGACGTGAAGCGTGAAACGATTTTCCAACTGAGCGAGCAGGGCGCGTACATATTCCCGTGAGCCGCCGGGCACCACGTACCACTGCGGGCGTTGCGTGATATCCAGCAGGCCGTGGTTGTCAAAAAAGCGTAAAAACAGGGCAAGCGGGAAGCGGCGCATCTCCTGTAATGACGATGACCATATCGCCGCTCCCATGGGCAAAATATAGTGACGGGCAAAAAACGCATTAAAGCGATGGCGAGAAAGAAAGGTTTGCAGTGTGTCGTGGTCGCCAACCGACTGTGTAACGGCCTGTTTCGCCAGATGATTAAAGCGGACGATCTCTTTTAGTAGCCCCCAAAACCGGGGGTTAACCAGATTCCTGCGTTGCGCAAAGAGCGAACTGATCGAATGGCCGTTATATTCAAGACCGTTTGCCGGATTATGCACCGAAAAACTCATCTCCGTTTTCTGTCCGCTGATGCCCAGTTCGCTCAGTAGCCCCATAAATCGCGGGTAGGTGCGATCATTATAAACAATGAACCCGGTATCAATGGCATAGGTGCCGGAAGGGGTGGCGACATCTACGGTGGCGGTATGCCCACCCGGCGTGGGGCCTGCTTCCAGCATGATCACTTCATGGTGCCCGGCCAGCCGCCACGCGCAGGTTAGCCCGGCGATGCCACTGCCGATGATAGCGATTTTCATGACCTCACCATCCTGCGCAGTAGCGCACGTTGAGCGATTCTTGGGAGCCACGACAGCAGGCGCAGCAGTGCGCCAAAACCGGTCGGAAAGGCGATATGCGTTTTTCCTTGCCTGATGCCGCGCCGTATCGCTTTCACTGCCTGTTCGACGGTGATGATACCCGGCATCGAAAAGTCGTTTTTACGGGTAAGCGGGGTATCGACAAAGCCTGGTGAAACCACGGTCACGGCGATACCTTTTGGCTCCCAGTCCAGCCGCAGGCTGTCTGCAAACCAGCTCAGCGCGGCTTTTGATGCGCCATACGCCTCCGCGCGCGGGAAGGGCAGCCAGTGAGCCATTGAGCTAACCAGCACTACACGGCTACCGGGCGCGAGCTGCGCCTGTAATGCCGCAAGGCAATTAATGGGACCGATAACATTCGCGTTCATGACACGCGACACCAGTTCCGGGTCGATAACGCCGTGGTCGAGATATTCACAGCTTCCGGCGCAGAGTACGGCCAGGTCGATGCGACAGTTGGCCAGTGCTGCGCGGCAAGCCTGACTATCGGTGATGTCAAACTGGCGAATGGAGATCTGTGGGGTGAACTGACGCAAGGCCTCAAGGCGGGCGGCATTTCTGCCGCAGGCAATAACGTGGTGGCCATCCTCCGCCCAGGATTTTGCCAGCGCTGCGCCAATGCCTGAACTTGCGCCGGTGATAAGGATCGTCATCATACAGATACCCTTCTCTTGACGCCGCGAACGGCCCATCCCAATAGCGGAAGGTGTTCATAAATCATCTCGCCGACATCGTAGTAATCACGCTGGTGCGTGATGCGAGTCTGCTGCACGTCAACGATGGAGCATCCTGACAGCGACAGCGCTTTGCCGCCTGATATACCGGGGTGTGACCAATGCATAGTCCAGTTCGCGGCAAAACGATCATGTTCGCAAATCGGGATATTGATGGTGAAACGACACTGTTTTGTGTTTTCCAGCAAATGTGAAAAATAGTCCTGTATCGCGGGTAGGCCCTGGTGCTGACCGAACGGATCGATAAGTATGGCTGACGGGTGATAGAGCGCAGACAACAGCCCCAGCGGCTGAGTATCCAACTCAGTGTAAAAGCCAACGAAGTTGTCGAATACGGATCGCATTGTGCTCATAGGCGTTAACCTTTCGTCGAACCATCAGTATTAAAACAGTATAATCAAAACTTACACAAACTTGTTTTTTTGTCTAAGTTTTTTTGGTGATTTTGTATGGCTTCTTAAGATTATAAGATTGTTGTGGTTTTTTGGGAGGTGGTGGCCGGGAAAGTGCCGCGATGCGATTTGTTTTCCAGTAGGCGGAATCATCTTCTGCTCGAACCGTTAATTTTCCTTTTTAGTTGCCAGCTGCTATTGAAACTCCAGGAACGTTGCCTGCGCGAACATAACGATGGACGATGTGGAGCATATTAATTCGGTGTATTTTTCCGGTTTGTTTAACGGCATTTAATAGCGTTCTTAGTATGGA
>NZ_JAAVXH010000120.1:0-71662 GCF_012273755.1 Dickeya sp. CFBP 2040 | reverse complement strand
ATATAACTAGCTGATTGATAAATAGTCAGGTAATCAAAATCTGTATATACGTGGTAGTTAAAATTTAATGGCGTTTCTCATAGTGATTTCCTGTTCTGGGATTGTAATACTTCCCACCTTTATGGGATGAGCCATGACCACCAGCATAGTGCCCACCTTTAGCGAATGATGCGGCAGGGGCGAGTAATGCCATCACTATAAGAGAGATAATGATTTTTTTCATAATATTTTCCTTGATAATATATTAATGATGAAAATAATTAGTAAAGAGTAGTGAATGTAGATCAAGAAAAAACAGCACTATGCAATATACACATCCATAAATAGATGTGAAGTGATTTTATGGGTACTATCTTGGTTATATGACGTTGTTTTCTGATGTATCGGATTTTTTTAATTGGCTGTTTCAGAAAACCACACTGCTAACATACTTCCCATGAGAACCAATACGCGCTAAATTCCCCAAAGATACCAAGCCTCGCCTAAATAGCGGGGCTTTTTTTATGCCTGAATTCTGGAGCAACAATGGCTTACGATCCACAGCAGTTACAGCAGCAGCGCCCTGAACAGCAAACGGCGAACAATAACCGGCAGGGGCTGAATATTCAGCAGCCCGGTGAGCTATCCGATTTTGATCGCCAATTCTTTTCCCCGGAAAACTGGAACAAAAAGCCGGTCGAAGCCAGCGTGACAGCAGGCGACATTTTGAAAGCGGCAACTGCCGCGCCACTGGATATGGTGGCTGCCGGTGGCGAACTGTTCCGGGCTGGTAATCAGATTCTGGATAACAAGCATACCGAGCAGATAGCTGAAAACCCTAACCCCATTGGCTTGGATGACCAAACAATGGAGGTCATGCGCCAGAATGCGGGAAATCCTGTATCCCGTGCGGGTAACGTCATTATTCAGGGCGTCGGCAACCTGGCTGGTGCAGCATCACAGAAAATCAAAGACTCCTACAGTGACGGAGCAAAAAAAGCAGCCTCTCTGGATTTTGTTAGCACAACGCGAGACAAAGACGGCAACATTACCGGGTTACAAGCCGGGGAAGGGCTGTTTGATAAAGATGCATGGCTAATCAATGCGGTACCCTCTATCTCGCAAATCATTGCCTCTGGCGCTATGTCCAAACTGGGGGCTACTGCTGCCAGGGAAATGGCGGAGCGTGCGGCCTTCAATCGTTTAAGTAAGTCTATGCCAGAAGAAGCGGCCCGCCAGTTAGCAAAAGAAACGGCTGATCGCGCTGCTGCGGTTGCAGGTAAGAGCACTTTTGTTGGCACCATGACAGGAGCATCTCAAGGGCAAGGTGGTATTGATATGCGAAACGAGATCAATGCCTTGTCATTCGATGAGCTGACGCAGAGCAAGACATTTCAGCAGGCGTTCTCAGACATTGATTCTGATCCGCAGTATGCAAAGTTGGATGATACACAGAAATTGACGCTGGCGCGCAATATCACGGCTGATCGCGCTGCTACGGCGGTCACGGCAGATCCACGGCTGTTGGCAGTGAATATTGCTGCATCAACTCTCGGTGATCATACCTTGTTGTCGTTGTTGACGAAAAAAGGGGCAGCCAGCGGTGTGGCATCAGGTGTTGCAGTTGGCGCCCTCTCCGAGGGAGCAACTGAATTTGTACAAGGCGCTGGGCAGCGTTATGTCCAAAACCAACAGTTGATCGACACTGCCGGGCAGAAAATTGACCCGATGAAAGATGTGCTGGAGGTCGGTGCCAATAATGCCGTTGTAGGGGCCGGTATGGGTGGAGCTATTGGCGTGGTTGGGGGGATGCGTGGGCACCGCTCTAATCAATCACCCGATAGCACAGACCAACCAGTATCTCAGGTAGATACACCTGAATGGAAAGCATCACACCAGGAAGGAAATCAGGATAATGGCTCTTCTATCCCGGTAGTGAAAATGGGTGATGATGCGCCTCCACCTGGGTATACCGGTGAATGGCGTGATGGCGGCCCGGTTATCTCCGTGACAGAGGGGGCAGCGCAACCAGCATTATCACCCTATGAAGAGGCAAGGCAGCGGTATGCAACACAAGATCGTGCTGCTGTGCTGCGGGAGTATGCCAGTGCGGATTTGACCAATAACAGTGAATTGAAACGGGCGGCGAGTGAACGACTGGATGAACTGGATCAGCATGACAAAATTGCTCAAAAGGTAGAGGCATTCAAGCAACAGTCCGATGATGAACTGTTGACGACATACCGCAAATTGAATGAAAACCCTAAGCGTTCTGACGAAGAGCAATTGCAGCATGAGGCTGTACGCACCGTGCTTTCAGAACGTCTTGGTATTGATGCTAAGGAGAAGCAACAGCCTGCACCCCAAAAAACCCATCAGCAGGCTGTACCTGAAGTAGCCTCGTCGCAGTTAGCTACACCAGATAATCAATCACCGAATGGTATTCCTTCTGGGCATGTGGACACATTCCGCGATACGCCGGCGTATCTGCGCCAGGATCCGCGCATTCAGGGTTTCGCTGAGGACAGCGATGTCCAGCGTGCGCTGGCAGAGCAACAATACGCGCCAACGGCTGAAGAACTCATTAGCCAACAGATGGAGCAGGGCGATCAGGGATATACGCCAGAAGAGCAGGCTATTCTGGAGCAGGCTGAAAAAATCCGGGCGGCACGCACACCCCGGCTGCCGGCCCCAGGAAAAACGTCTGTTATCGCTATGCCGGGTGACCTTCACCCGATAATGAGTGATGAGGGGCCGGCGGGTAGCGGGCCGCAGTTCGATGCCGGGCGGCAGGTGCGCGGACAGTCTTTTATTCCCGCCGAACGCCCACAGGCGGGCAATGAGGTGGGGCGAGCCAGCCAAACCTATGACAGCGAGACGGTGCCGACTCATGCTATTGAGGATAAAGGCATCATTTTTTCTGGTTCACCGACAATTGATGAGGGGCAGACAGCGCAGCCGCCAGAGTTTACCGCCGGTGAAACACGCACTCAGCGCAAGACGCGAGAGTTTACCGAGGCAATGGGGGGAAATAATCAAGCCGCGTTGCCCGATCAGCGTCATCGTGTTGCTGGCGTTCCTGTTGACGCAACAACGGAAGCCTATGCACGTGGCGAATCAGTTGGCGAATTGAAGTTTTACACGAAAGATCGCCCGTTTACGAGTGAGCATCTGGCCCGTCACTCAAAGTGGGGGAAAACGCCAGGTGCTACGGTTGAAGAGGTCGATGGTGGTTATGCGGTACGATTGCCACCAGATCGCACAAAAGACACTATCACACTCCCTTCTGGGGAGGTTCTCACTGTGATGATGGATCACGATGTACCTGGATCTGCCATATTGACAACAGAAGGCGGGGAGCGGATTGGTCTAAGCGCAACACAAGTTGACGGAATCAAAAGCGAGCTTGCTGGAGACCGTCCCGTGAGTGGTGGTATCGGTGATCTTGCTCGGCTTAATGCGGCACTGGAGCACATCCGCACCCATTCTGAGCATCGCGGCTACCCATTGTTTCCAGTTGATGCAACGCGCCGTGACACTGGTGAAAAGGTGAAAGCATGGGCTGTTCAAGCAAAACCAGATAGCCCTATCAAGATGAAGCCGATAGTCTTTGAAACGCGCGAAGAGGCACTTTCCTATGCCAATCAATTGGCTGATCGAGATGAAAGCAATGCATCATCACGATCAAAACGTGAAACGGATCGCAAAGATGCGGAGGCCACGAAAGCCCGGAAGCGCGCACCAATCGATGAATTTCTTGATGCGCAGAGCTTCACCCCTATGCGGCGCGGGAAGGTGGATAAGGCGCTACAGGAAATAGTTCATTACTCTGAATTTGACCGCCCAGTGACTAGGGCTGAGGCTGTTCAGGAGTTGGTTAGTCGCGGTTGGCACCCAGAAACCGCGCAAAGAAAGTCTGGTGACGGGAAGGTCAAAACGTTATACCGAATTGTTTCTAATGATGGCGATCTCTATAACGTGACAAAGGCAGAGCATGATTTTGCATCTCACCTTATCCGAACGATAAAGACCAGGGAAACCGGTAAGGGAACGGATTTTTACGCGCGCGACAACGCCTCCAAAAATGGGGGCGTTGCTGTTTCTGGGGCGGATATTGGCGGCGGCAACATTATTCACGATGGCAGTTTCAGTAAGGACGGACACAAACCGGAAACTGGAATGCTGCGCGACCGGGTGCAACTGGCCTCCGATCTGTTCGTCTCTCACCTGAATGGCGCAGCCAAAATCAAAGTGAAGGCAGTACAAACACAGGCAGAAGCGGCGGCCATGATGCCAAATGGTATCCCGGCGGAGTTTGGTACTGTTCATGCCATCTATCAGCCGGAACTCAGCCGGGTGATCGTTATCGCCGACAACATTGCTGGCCCGCGCGAACTGCGCGCCAAGCTGCGCCATGAAATTATTGCGCACCACGGCCTGGCGTCGGTGATCGGTGATGTGGAATATGACCGCATTATGCGGGTGCTCCATCAGACGCGTGACAGCCAGAACAAAACCATCCAAGAGGTATGGCGCCAGGTTGAACGGTCTTATGGGAATGAGTCACTGGAAGATCAGGCCAATGAATTTCTGGCGCATATGGCGGAAAGGACGGATCTCACCGGGCTGGGGGGCGTCTGGGACCGTTTCGTTACGCTGCTGACCACCGCACTCCGTAAGGTGGGGATGATCGGTCAGGCTGACATTACACCGGCGGAAATCCGCAATATCCTGCGCACCATCACTGGCCGCTTTAAGAAGACCGCGATGTACGCCAGCGAGAAGCCAGGTACGCGCGAGTTTGAGGATACGTTTTCGCGCACTGATGCGCTGTATTCCAAAGCGGAGGACACCGATCCGCTTCGACCACTGCCGGAAGAGGCGGAACAGTACCGAACTGAATTAGATAATGCCATGCGGTCGCGGCGGTCTGGGGACATGTCCATCAAGATAGGCAGAACCCCCCCTGTGTTACGTGCTTTGGGCGCGCCGAATCTGGACATGTATATCAATCGCGATACGGTGCGAAAGGCAACGAACGGTGTAAAACATGATGTGCCTATCTCAGTCATTGAGCAACTGCCGGAACTGATGCATGACCCATTAGCAGTGTATCGCTCTGCCACTCAGGATAACGCTGTAGTGGCACTTCTTGAGGCTCAAGATGCGAATGGAAATCCAGTGGTGAGCGCGGTTCACATGAGTGCAGCATTGAAACGCATTGAGGTGAATCGTATTGCGTCAGTGTATGGCACTGTCGGGGGTATGGCAAAAGTTAACGGGATGAAAGAAGCCGGGCTGACTTTATACCAGCGCAAAAAAGAAAACCCTGATAACCCTCATTCACAGGGGCTTCAATTGCCCAAGGAGGAGCGTTCTTATCAGGGTTCAGATTCTACCAGTCGCCGATACTCTCAGGGGCTTCAATTGTCCAAGGAGGGCGACCCCGCAGAATCAGATAAAAATATACTCTCATCCGACGATATCCGCAAGAACAAGGCCCTGTACTCACGCACCGGCACCCCGGCAATGGATGCCGAAACCAGCCGAAAAATGGGCTTTAACGTCGAAAAAGGCTGGTTCGATAAGTCGCGTGACTTCTGGCAAATGGCAACCGACAAGGATAAGACGGCGCTGAAACAGTGGTGGCGCGAAACATTCCGTAAACTGAATACCCGCACCTTTGATGGCCTGGCACCGCTGAAATACGCAGAAGACGCGACGGGGAATTTTGACGCCAGTGTGTCGGGCTATACCGCTGCTCGCATGGCGGCTGGTGCGGGGGCAGTTTCCGGTGTGGTGTGGGAACATGGACTGGTTCGTTATAACAAGAAAGACGGGATCACAGAACGTATCGCTGGTACTGGTAAAGCCGATTCACTGATGGGGATTTTTGACGCATTGGGCAACCAGCGCGAAAATTTCCTTAAGTGGATCGCTGGTCACCGCTCTGAACGACTGATGGCGGAAGGGCGCGAAAACAACTTCACGGCGGACGAAATCGCTTACATGAAAACCCTGAACCGGGGTAACGAAACACTGTTTGCCGACCAGAAGCGTAAGTATGACGCCTTTATCAAGTCGATTCTGGATCTGCAGCAGGACATGGGGCTGATTGATCCTGAAAGCAGGGCGACGTGGGAGGACGCCTGGTATCTGCCGTATTTCCGCGAAGCCGAGAACGGCGAGACGCATGGCCCCTGGACCACACGCGGCGTAGCCAACCAAAGCAGCACCGTCCGCAAGTTAAAAGGCAGCGAGTTAACGATCAAAGACCCGATTGAAAACCTGTTCAACTACGTGGCGAAGTCGGTCGATGCATCCATGAAAAATGAGGCAATGCGCCGGTCAGTGGTGAATCTGGCGGATACCGGAGTGGTTGAGGTGATCGGGAGTCCGAACAAAATGGATTACGGACGTATCGGGAAAGATGTGGTGAAAGTGTACGTCGATGGACAGGAGCAACTGGTGCAGGTCAATGACCCGGATCTCTATCGTGCCTTCACCATGATTGATATGGAGCGCAGCAACTCGGTGTTCATGAAAGCGGCGCGCCAGGCCAAGCGCGTGTTGACCATCGGCACCACAGCGATGCCCGATTTTATCATACGAAACTTTATGCGCGACTCCCTCCACTCCTGGGCCATCAACAAAGACGGTTTCCGTGCGGGCGTTTCCTCTTGGCAGGGGTTGCGCAAAGCGCTGGCAACCGACGACACCTTGATTGACATGATGGCGGCCGGCGCCACGTTCGGCGGCGGCTACCTTAACGTTTATGACCCGGCGGGTTCGGCGGCTAACATACGCAAAGTGCTACGGCGCAAGGGGTACAGCGACAGCCAGATGCGTGAATTCGAATCGACGCTGGTACGCAGCAGCAAGGATGTACTGGATAAGCTGGAAACCGCATGGGAGAAATACCGGCATATCAGCGAAGGCTCTGAAAACGCCAACCGTGTGGCCACTTATGATGCGGCACTGAAATCCGGAAAGAGTCGAGCACAGGCAGCCTTTGAGGCCCGCGATCTGATGGACTTCAGCATGATGGGGTCTAGTAAACTGATTATTGGGCTTACCGATGTGGTGCCGTTCCTGAATGCGCGCCTGCAGGGGATGAGTAAGTTGGGCAGGGCGATAAAAGAAGATCCGCGCGAGGTACTGAAACGCGGCGGTTATATTGCTGGAGTGTCGTTGGCCTTGCTGGCGCTCAATTGGGATGACAAGCGCTATGAAGAATTGCCGGATTGGGACAAAGACGCCTACTGGCATTTCTGGGCTGGCGATCAGCATATCCGCTTCCCCAAACCGTTTGAAATCGGTCTGATGTTCGGCACCATGCCGGAACGCTTCGTGCGAATGCTCGGCGGCGAAGACTCACCGGGTAAATTCGGCAAAGTGATAGCGCGTAATTTCATGGAGACGATGGCATTTAACCCGATACCTCAGGTGGTGAAGCCGATTGCGGAAGCCTACGTCAATTACGACTTCTTCCGTGGCGGTCCTATTGAAAACATGGCTGACAGTAACCTGGTTGCCGAAGCGCGCTACAACGATCAAACCAGCTTACTGATGCGTGAAATCGGTGCTGCGACCGGGCTATCTCCGAAAATGCTCGATCACGTCGTGCAGGGTTATACCGGCACGCTGGGGGTGTATGTATTGGGTGCAACCAACATATTGGCGCGGCAGTTCAGTGATGCTGGCGAGACGCCGGCACTACGACTCGATGAGTTGCCCGTGATCAAGTCTTTCCTGCGAGGTTCCGCCCCTGCTAAGTCCACGCAGTTTGCCGATGATTTTTACCGAATGATGAGCCAGGCTAACCAGATAAACCGCACAATTAATGCGTACCGGGAACAAGGGCGTAAGGATGACGCCAGTGCTCTGAAGGAAGAAAACGCAGAGCTGTTATCAAAGCGAAAGATGCTGACCAATACCCAGCACGCGATCCGTAAACTGAACGACCGTATTGAGATGGTGCGTATTGACCGGACACTATCGGCGGACGAGAAGCGAGAACGCATTGATCGCATGATGGCGCAGCGAAATACGCTATATCAGCAGGCCGTAGAAAGAGTAAATCCGTATTTTGATCGATGAGTGAGGAGGGGGCGTGGCTGTTTTTATAATCAGGGATGCTTCGGGGAATGTTGTACTTGATCTGTCCAATAGCATTACAAAAACACTGGGGTATTTTACTGTCGAACCCAGAACATCTCAGACCATCACCGTTCCTGATGTTTATGGTGGTCGTCTTTGGGTGTCTGCATCCGCAGAGCAAATCAAGTTCGATATCGGCGTTTGGAGCACTCCGCCATCGGCGGTAATTAACGGGAATACCATTACCGTATCGACAACAAGGGATGTTCGTTGCTTCTGTGTTTACGGGATTTATTAATATGGCATTTATTCGAGTTGTAAACGATAGCGGTGTAACGCTGATCGATTCTGAGGTGTTCAACCTATATTTATCTCAGAAAGGGCAATTAACTATGAATTGGGATGTGAATATTGGTGATTGCATGGTAATAACCTACAATGCAAAGTCTAATCTTCCACCATTGTTAGCAATATCCTGCTCAAGTCATCATGCCTCACTGCTGTCGGTTAAGAAAGATGGGAATACATATACCTATACTATTATTTATGTTGATTCATCAACCGTTAACTCAGCGGTAGCTGGTAACTATTATATATTTGATGCTGGGGAACTAACGAAAGTTGGGGTGGGGGAGTTAATTATAAGAAATAAAGATGGTTATGTCACATTTGACAGCCACAATAAATATTTACGCATCCACTCTGTAGAGAATTACCCCCGGCTAGAATGGAATGAGTGGTTTATATCTGGTCCAGTAGACGGTGATTTAGTCAAGGAGTTGCCGATAGGTAGGCGGTTTGCAGCAGTAACGAACAAGGTGGGATATATTTACGCGGAAAGAGTCAATGGCGGTGAAGTTATGTCAAACTGGTACTATGACGGGGTAAGAATAGCGAGTATAGGCGGTAATGTATCACGACACATGGAACTCTATCAGCAATCGCTGTATGAAAGCAGCGGAGCTAATTTTACACAAAATAGCTCCGACTCTCAGCATATGATTGTGGATGTGACCGGCTATTGATAAATCATTTATTGCTGCGAAAATTTATTCTCACAGTCTGATAGATTTTTGAATTTACTGCCTTCAACCCAGGTATATTTAAAAGCATCACCTACCAGATACTCTGGTTGCTTGAATCCCGCTCTTTTTTCATATATTGGTTGGTCGTATATATGCCTGCCTATTTCTATTTTCCCCCAGCAGGTGGGTGGTTTCGGTGGAGTACAGGCCGAGGTTAATAAAAATAAAGGAATAATGGGTAGTAATTTAGTCATATTATTTACCATGTTAATTATTTTATCCTTAATGCAAATCTACTTGATGTTGCTATAGGTAGTTTATCTTATTGTGTTCCTGATGCACATGATTAGTGTCACGACCAATAAGAATCCGGTAATGCCTAAAATGATACTGCCCTCACTGTTTACGGTCATTTGGCATTTTCTGGCTATGACCAGCGCAGCTGCACCAAATGGAATGGCTAGCACGGGGTGGATGGTCACCATGATGGCGGCAAGGATGAGACAAAAAATAAAGGTAGTGGATGACATGTTTCTCCCTTTAGCTGTGTTATTAGTAGCATTATTGGTAATTGGTGGTATTTAACAAGATAACAGCAATCCAGTGTCGCCATAACACGGCGTTATGCGTGTACAGAAAAGCACTGACTCTAAATAGCTTTGCGAAATTAGCGTCCGAAATTTGTCCGTCGATTTCCGAAAATCCTCGTATGTATATGATGCCAAAGGACGGATAAAGACGGTATTTTTGAGTATTTTTTGAACTGATTTTATATTTTTTTATTTATAAATTAATGTGTTACGTAAATATTGCCGGGCACAGGAATCGTGTTCGGTCTTTTTTTAGAGATGAGTAAAGGCAGTTTATTGATTTTTGCCAGCATATTATTTTCGATATTTTTGGCTGTCCAGTATATTTACTGAGTCGGAAATGGCGTGATCGAATAGCGTGCGGAAAACTCACTGACAGAAATACTGGTCACAACACCGGAAGTATTATCGCCAATAAAAACCTGCTGCCCCGATTGGCTGCTGATGGCTTTATAAATCAGCTCTGGAACAGAGACATCTTTACCAATACGTTTATTTCCGAATAGGGCACCGGTGACTATCCATACTTCGCCATCTTGCAATGCCAGTTTACGAACAAAGGCTTCAGTTTTACGCCAGGCTATTCGATTAAGTATTGGCAATTGCGGTGTCATATTTGACATTGAAAATGATTCATGTTGCGTATGGGAATCAGGCATATCTCCTGCTGGTGTCATATGTCCTTGATCGTATCCTGAATATTCATAATCGTTTGTGACTGATTGCGCCGCTTTAGAAATTAATCGCTCAATATGAAATGAGTCTCGTCGGGAAAGTGTTCCTGCTGATTTAACCATTTCTGCCGTTAAATGTTCTGCAGAAATTAATGGTCCTTTATTCGCATGGCTATAAAGCACAGCAAATGCCGTAAAACAAATCTCTTCGTCATAATTGATATCCGGTGTTTTATCATGAATAAATTTTCCAGGGCATAATGATTGACCTGTCAGCCCAGGGAAAGCGGTCATCATGATGACCAGTGCTAATAAATAGCGAATCGTCCGCTTTAACCTCACACGTTTGCCCTCTTATCAGTATAGTGGTGGATGTACTCAGTCCATATCCACGGGATAGAGGCATTATTCTGTCTGCGGTTTGAATAATCTTGAGTCTTTGGTTTGTTCCTCTGTCATTGAACAATCATCACCGGTGATAACATCAACATAATATTGTCTGTGCGGCTTATCATGCCCAGACTGGCTGCGCCAATCGTGCCTGTGGATTAATCAAGGATAAGAGACAATCGTGTCGTTGCTACAAGAGAACGTTTAATTACTTGGGCAGGAGAGAAGAAACAGCCAGCACGTGAACGGCTGGCTGAGACAGGCTAGTTATCGATAGTTTGTTTGTGGAAGATTTCTCGAAAGACGGGATAAATATCGTCCTGATCGCGAATATGCTGCATGGCGAAATTTTCAAAGCTATCCTGCAACATTTCATATTCCCGCCACAGCGTCTGGTGAGAACGGCGGGTAATTTCAATATAACTGTAGTAACGCACTACGGGCAGCAGGTGAGTGGAAAGTAATTCTCGACAGAGCGGCGAGTCGTCTGCCCAGTTATCACCATCGGAAGCCTGTGCAGCATAAATGTTCCATTGCGCAGGGTTGTAGCGTTCTTTGACAACATCCTCCATCAGTTTCAGGGCGCTGGAGACAATAGTGCCGCCGGTTTCCTGAGAGTAGAAGAATTCCTGCTCATCCACCTCTTTGGCCTGTGTATGGTGGCGAATATACACCACTTCCACATTTTTGTAGGTTCGGCTGAGGAACAGATACAGCAGAATGTAAAAACGTTTGGCGATGTCCTTGGTGGCCTGGTCCATAGAACCAGAAACGTCCATTAGACAGAACATCACTGCCTGGCTCGATGGCTCTGGCCGGCGTTCGTAGTTCTTGTAACGCAGGTCGAACGTATCGATAAAGGGCACACTGGCGATGCGCTGGCGCAATTCGGCAATTTCCTGACGCAGTCGCTCCTCCTCAAGCAACTGGACTGGCTCAGTGTTTTCCAGCAATGCCAGATCTTCTTCCCGCTGGTGCAGTTCGCGCCGTTTTCCGGCGGTCATTGCCATGCGGCGCGCCAGTGAGTTTTGCAATGAACGTACGACGCTGATGTTGGCAGGGACGCCATTGGCGGTGTACCCGGCGCGGTGGGTCTTGTACTCGTTCAGTTGCCGGTGTTCGGTTTTTTTTAGGTTAGGCAGCGCCAGATCTTCAAACAACAGATCAAGATATTCATCTTTGGATATCTGGAACACGAAATCATCTTGACCCTCACCATCCTGACTGGCATCCCCTTGACCTGAACCACTGCCTCCACCACCTTGAGGCCGTTCTATCTTGTCGTTTTCTACGAAGTGATCGTTACCGGGATGAACCCGGTGTCGAATTCCGCCACGACCCTGATGGAACATCGGCTCACTGATATCGGTGTTGGGGATCGAGATAGACTCCCCGTTTTCTACATCGGTGACCGAACGCTTGTTGATGGCCCCGGCAATCGATTGTTTTATTTGCGATTTATAGCGGCGTAAAAAGCGCTGGCGGTTAACCGCGCTTTTGTTTTTGCCGTTTAATCGTCGATCAATGAAATAGGCCATGTTTCCCCCAAACGACATGACTGTCGATGTACGGCATCAGGATGACTTCCTCACGCGCAGGTACCATTCGCACAGCAAACGTACCTGTTTGCGGGTGTAACCTTTTTCCATCATGCGATCAACAAAGTCGTCGTGTTTTTTCTGCTCTTCCGTCGATGTCTTAGTGTTAAACGAAATCACCGGCAGCAGCTCTTCGGTATTGGAGAACATCTTCTTCTCAATGACCGTACGCAGTTTCTCATAGCTGGTCCAGTTCGGATTACGTCCGCTGTTACTGGCACGGGTGCGTAACACAAAATTCACGATCTCGTTGCGGAAGTCTTTCGGGTTGCTGATACCCGCTGGCTTTTCGATTTTCTCCAGTTCAGCGTTGAGCGATTCTCGGTCAAATAACTGACCGGTGTCCGGGTCGCGGTACTCCTGATCCTGAATCCAGAAGTCGGCGTAGGTGACATAGCGATCAAAAATGTTCTGGCCGTATTCGGAGTAAGACTCAAGGTAAGCCGTCTGGATTTCCTTGCCGATGAATTCAGCGTATTTCGGAATCAGGTAGCCTTTCAGGTGTTCCAGGTATTTCTCCGACACATCCTGTGGAAACTGCTCTCGTTCAATTTGCTGTTCCAGCACATAGAACAGGTGAACCGGGTTAGCTGCGACTTCGCTGTGATCAAAGTTGAACACCCGCGAAAGAATTTTGAAGGCGAAACGCGTAGAAAGTCCTTTCATGCCCTCATCGACACCCGCATAGTCGCGGTATTCCTGATACGACTTGGCTTTCGGGTCAGTATCTTTCAGGCTTTCACCATCATATACCCGCATTTTGGAGTAGATACTGGAGTTTTCCGGATCTTTCAACCGAGACAAAATGGAAAAACGCGCCAGAGTTTCCAGCGTGCCGGGAGCGCAGGGGGCACGGCACAATTCACTGTTTTTCAACAGTTTGTCATAAATCCTGACCTCTTCGGAAACCCGCAGGCAATAAGGCACTTTGACGATATAGACGCGGTCAAGAAATGCCTCGTTGTTTTTGTTGTTACGGAACTGTACCCATTCAGACTCGTTAGAGTGCGCAAGAATAATGCCGTTAAACGGCAGTGCGGCGATGCCTTCGGTACCGTTGTAGTTACCTTCCTGCGTGGCGGTCAGCAATGGATGGAGCACCTTGATAGGCGCCTTGAACATTTCGACGAATTCCATCACACCCTGATTGGCCCGGCATAGTGCACCAGAGTAACCATAGGCATCTGGGTCGTTTTGCGCGAAATGTTCCAGTTTACGGATGTCCACTTTCCCGACCAGCGCTGAAATGTCCTGATTATTTTCATCACCCGGTTCGGTTTTAGCGATAGCCAATTGGGCCAGAATAGAAGGCCATACTTTCACAACACGGAATTTGGTGATGTCGCCGCCGAATTCCTGCAACCGCTTAGCGGCCCAAGGGGACATAATGGTGCCCAGATACCGACGCGGGATACCATATTCTTTTTCCAGGATAGAGGCATCTTCCTGCGGGTTAAATAAGCACAGTGGATGATCGTTGACCGGGCTGCGCTCGCCGTTGGCACTTAAAATATAGATAGGGACACGTTGCATTAGTGCTTTCAGTCGTTCAGCCAGCGACGATTTACCGCCACCCACCGGACCCAGCAGGTAGAGGATTTGTTTCTTCTCTTCAAGCCCTTGGGCGGCATGTTTCAGATAGGAAACGATTTGCTCAATGGCTTCTTCCATGCCATAGAACTCTTCAAACGCAGGATAGCGAGCAATTACCCGGTTGGAAAACAAACGAGACAGACGTGGTTCCTGAGCGGTGTCGACCATAACAGGTTCACCGATAGCCATTAACAATCGCTCAGCGGCGTTTGCATACGCACTGCGATCTTGCTGGCAGATGGTAAGGAATTCCTGCAGAGTGAACTCTTCGTCTTTGGCAGCGTCGTAACGCTGACGATAATGATCAAATATGTTCATAGCGTTGTCCGTCCTTCGTCGATTAACACAAGAGTAAGAGAGCGAATGGTATGAATGCAGCCTGTGTAATGGATGGCTCTCCCGGAAGAAGACCTCATGCTGAAGTACAGCAACCCTTATGCCAACTTGGCTGGCGGCAGGGTCTTGCGAACATCCCGTGCCCGACTGTACTCAGCGGAAATCTTCTGCCTTGTTTAAGCGTAGTTTGCATCCATAAAATTTCCTCTATTCTTGCGTCGCATTTTTAAGATATTTCAATGACTCACTTCGGCATGACGGCATAAAACCGGCTTTTTTATCTGCCGATTCAGACCTGCTGCGGGGTGGAAGCCGGCAGACGAAATCGTTATAACTTATGTATCTTTCACATTAATGTGATGTAGGTAGGACTCCAGCACTGCTATTCTGCTGGACGTGATCAAATACGTAACATTGAATGGGAATCAACCACCGTGAAAAAACACGTATTAACTTTCTTAACGGCGACGCTGGCTGGGATGGTAGCAGCGCCAGCTGCTTTGGCCGATGAGTTTGCACTGGGGCTGGGGGCGGTAGGCGAAACATCAATATACCGCGGCGATAGCGGCCATGTTTATCCTTTCCCCATGGTGAATTATGACAGTGAGCGCTTTTACCTGCGCGGTCTGCAAGGCGGTTATTACCTGTGGAATGATGCGCAAAACAAATTGTCACTGACGGCCTATTACAACCCGTTCGGTTTCAGGCCGGGAGATAGTGATGACGATCAGATGAAGCAACTTGAGCGTCGGCGCGGCACATTGATGGCGGGGTTGGCTTACCGTTATGACGCGCAATGGGGCACGCTGCGTACGATGCTGGCGGGTGATACGCTGGATTACAGCAACGGTTTGGTGTGGGATTCCGCCTACCTTTACCGTTTCAATGACGGCAACTGGAGCCTGACGCCAGGCGTGGGGATTACCTGGTCGAGCGAAAACCAGAACCGTTACTATTATGGTGTTTCCGGCGATGAATCGGCCCGTTCCGGACTGCGTAATTACCAGCCAAATAGTGGCTGGTCGCCCTATGTCGAGTTGAACGCCGGTTATAAGATCAATTCAAGCTGGAGTACCTGGGTGAGCGGGCGCTATATCCGGCTGTCGGATGAAATCAAAGACAGCCCGATGGTTGATAAAAGTTATAACCTGATGCTGGGCGGCGGCGTGAGTTATAGCTTCTGAAGCGAAGTGCCAGAGGATTGTGCATCAGCTGCACAGAAATGGGGTGGATTCACCCCATTTGCACATTAATGAAGCAACTGAGGTTTGTTACCCTGAGTCCAGGAGGGTAAGAACATGATAAAGCAGGTGGTATTTCCGAATGGAAGAACGGTTCCCGCTATTGGTCAGGGAACCTGGTTTATGGGGGAGAATGCCCAACGGCGGAGCATCGAAGTCAAGGCCTTACAGGCGGGTATCGATCTGGGCATGTCGCTTATTGATACCGCAGAAATGTACGCTGACGGTGGAGCGGAAGAGGTAGTCGGGGAAGCGATTCGAGGCCGTCGTGACCATGTTTATCTGGTTTCCAAGGTGTATCCGCATAATGCGGGCGGCAAGCGGGCGATTGCGGCTTGTGAACGTAGCCTGAAACGCCTGCAAACCGATTGTATCGATCTGTATTTGCTGCACTGGCGTGGTGGTGTTCCGCTGGTAGATACCATCGCTGCGATGGAGAGATTGCAACAAGCGGGCAAGATTGGGCACTGGGGCGTATCTAATCTGGATACTGATGATATGAAAGAACTGTGGTCCTGCCGGGGCGGAGATCGCTGTCAGACCAATCAGGTGCTATACCACCTGGCTTCACGAGGTATTGAATATGATTTGCTGACCTGGTGTCAGCAACGCCAGCTTCCGGTGATGGCTTATTGCCCGTTGGCTCAGGCCGGGCAGTTGCGCTATGACGTGTTTGTACACCCGGCAGTTATTCGCGTGGCGCAACAACTGGCGTTGACACCAGCACAAGTGCTGTTGGCTTGGGTGATTCGCCAGTCGGGCGTCATCGCTATACCCAAAGCCAGTACGCTGGCGCATGTTAAAGAAAATGCAGTCGCGCTTCAAGTGACGTTGTCACCTGAGCATCTCGCCATACTCGATGAGGCTTATCCCGCACCGCGCCGTAAACAACCGCTGGATGTGGTGTGAGCGAAACATGGCTGGCGAAAGCCAGCCATGAGCAGAAAAAATTAAGATTATTTACGCAGGCGAATGGTGGTAATCAAGTGAGCGGGTGCGTGAGTGGTTGCCACGAGCGGTTGAGTCACTCTGGCTGTTTCAACGCACACAAAAGTCTGGTAACCGTCATCGGTGATATCGCTGATGGTTCGAGACAGTTCGGCTCCCGGATTCCAGGCAACGACATCGCTGTGGTGAGCATGATGTACTTCAATGGTACGTTGCAGTATCGGGTCTTCAATCAGGCTGACCGATGCTGGCTGGGTATAAATGCGGTCAGTACGAGTGGTGAAGGTCAGATCGCCTTGTTGGGTATTGGTTTTGCCATCGTTAACCTTATCAATAAAGGTATCCCCCAAACCGCTAATTCGAATCTTACTGATATCACCAATCTGGAAATAGGTGTGCAGGGCGCTGGTGATGCTGTAGTCGCCATGGCATTCGAGTTCTATACGGCATTCCTGTGCACTTAAATGGAAGCGCGCCAGAACGGTAAATGCATGTGGCCAGTTGGCGCGAGTCTGCTCGGAGTCACGCAATGTAAAGGCAAGGGTCACGCCATTTGTATTTTCACTGTGAGAAGTGAACTCCCATTCCAGCAAACGACCAAAGCCGTGGTTAGGCTGTGCAGCCGGGCCGAACCAGGGGAAGCAAATAGGGACGCCGCCACGAATCGCCACACCGTTTTCAAATGCCGTGTTGTCGCTCAGCCACAGTACGGGATGCTCGCCTTCAGGTTGCCAGCTAAGCAGGTGTGCCCCTTGTAGTGCGATGGCGGCGCGGACCTGTGGATGGTCCACCACAATAACCGGCAGTTGATCCAGTTGACGTTGGCTCAGATGTGCAGTGATCGCATTATTGATGGGAAGTGAATAAATATTATCGTTCATGGTATTGGACTTACCTTGATGGTGTTGTTGTCTACCCGAAATCATTCGAGTTGCAGGGCAACACGATTGCGTGTTGAACAACGAGCCTGCAACGTGAAGTATGACGGGTATATACCCAATAAAAAAGGGCGACTTACGTCGCCCTTTCATCGTCTATTCATCGCCACATTATTTGGAGATGTGAGCGATCAGATCCAGAACCTTGTTGGAGTAGCCAGTTTCGTTGTCATACCAGGAAACCAGTTTCACGAAGGTGTCGCTCAGTGCGATACCCGCTTTGGCATCAAACACAGAGGTCAGTTTTTCGCCGTTGAAGTCAGTGGATACCACGTCATCTTCGGTGTAGCCCAGAACGCCTTTCAGTTCGCCTTCAGAAGCGGCTTTGATAGCGGCACAAATTTCTTTGTAGGAGGCCGGTTTTTCCAGACGAGCGGTCAGGTCAACTACAGATACGTTTGGAGTCGGTACACGAAATGCCATACCAGTCAGTTTGCCGTTCAGTGCCGGAATAACTTTACCTACAGCTTTGGCTGCACCGGTAGAGGACGGGATGATGTTCTGAGCCGCGCCACGGCCACCACGCCAGTCTTTGTGAGACGGGCCGTCAACGGTTTTCTGAGTAGCAGTGGTAGCGTGAACGGTGGTCATCAGTGCTTCAACGATGCCGAATTTGTCGTTGATAACTTTAGCCAGCGGTGCCAGACAGTTGGTGGTACAGGAGGCATTGGAAACAATGTCCTGACCAGCGTAAGACGCGTGGTTGACACCCATAACGAACATCGGGGTATCATCTTTGGATGGGCCAGTCAGAACGACTTTCTTGGCACCAGCCTGAATGTGTTTGCGAGCAGTTTCGTCGGTCAGGAAGATACCGGTTGCTTCAGCAACAACGTCAACGCCGACTTCGTTCCACTTCAGGTTAGCCGGATCTTTCTCAGCGGTAACACGGATGGTTTTGCCGTTAACGACCAGGTGACCGTCTTTTACTTCAACAGTACCTTTGAAGCGGCCATGGGTGGAGTCATACTTCAGCATGTATGCCATGTATTCCGCATCCAGCAAATCGTTGATGGCAACGATTTCGATGTCAGAACGTTCCTGGGCAGCGCGGAAAACGATACGGCCAATGCGGCCAAACCCGTTGATACCTACTTTGATAGTCATATATTCCACCAGCTATTGGTTTGTGAATAAAAGGTTGGTTGTAAAATTACAAAAACCTTGTTGAGCGTCAAGCGGAATCGTGTCAATCGTTGCTGTAAGTCAAAAGTCAGTTCAACAGTTGCACGATAAACAGCTATCAGCCTAATTAAAGGGCATAGCCCAATCATATGAGGAATGCACGGGTATGAAAACACCCGCTATAGGTGTAATCGTGATGGTGATCACAATTAAAAGTGCCATTACTGCGTAGGACTAAGTGTAGGGCAAAATAGGCTGTAGTGGTGTTAATTTTTTGTTATAATTATAGGTTGTCGTTCTGGCGAAAAAATCGTGTTTCAGTGAGAATATGATGACCAAGACAACTGTTTTTCAACGTAATCCGGATGAATTAACCGATCTGCAGCGGCACGTTACGCAGCAATGTGGGACGGAAAGCCCATACACGGGGAAACTGCTGCATAACAAGCGTACTGGCGTCTATCATTGCTTGTGTTGCCACCAACCACTGTTTTATTCCGACCATAAGTATGATTCTGGTTGTGGCTGGCCGAGTTTTGATCGTCCGGTGAACGAGAATGCTATCCGCTATCTGGATGACCATTCTCATAACATGCACCGTATCGAAATTCGTTGTGGTCAGTGTGATGCACATCTGGGCCATGTGTTCCCTGATGGCCCTCAGGACACGACCGGCGAGCGTTATTGCGTGAATTCTGTGTCACTTAGCTTTATTGATGCGGAAAACGGGCAACAGACGGATGGTTAGACATGCTAATGTAATTTGGGATTGAAACGTTTCAGCTTAAATCTGACTTCAGGCAGAAAAAACATGCAATTAGATGATTTAATAAACAGCATGACGCCGGAAATTTATCAGCGCCTGACCACTGCGGTGGAGCTGGGAAAATGGCCGGATGGTGTGGCGTTGACGACAGAACAAAAGGAAAATGCATTACAGATGGTGATGCTATGGCAGGCGCATAATAACACCGAGGCAGATCATATGACGATCAACACGCGTGGTGAAATCGAAATGAAAAGCAAGCAGGAACTCAAGCAGCGATTTGCTGGCAATACGATTACCACACTTAAACCTCAAGATTAAACCCAGTCACGCCAGCGTTGGTTGCTGGCGTAATGAGTGTGTGAATTATTGGCTGAGTGAGGCAATAAAAGCGGGTAAATCAACCAGCGTGGCACCGTGTTTCGCCATGATTTCCAGCGCCTGTTGACTATCTTTGGGATGCAGATTAACGCCGCGACAACCCTCTTGCAGTACTTCAGTCTGGTAACCCAACGCCAGTGCATCCAGCACGGTATATTTAACGCAGTAATCAGTTGCCAGTCCCATGATGGTCAACCGGGTTACGCCTTTGGCTCTCAACCCATCGTGTAGTTCGGTGCGGGTACGATGGCCGTTATCGAAAAATGCACTATAGCTGTCGATAAAAGGGTGTGTTCCTTTGCGTACCACCCAGTTTATGGCGTGCTGGTTCAATTTAGGATGAAAATCGGCACCGGGTGATCCTTGCACGCAATGCACCGGCCACCATACCTGCGGCAAGCCGTCCAATTCTCCTTGCTCGCCCACGTGAGTGCCGGAATTGACGGCGAAACTACGATGATCCACTGGGTGCCAATCCTGACAGGCAATCACCATTACCCCGGCCTGCTGGCAGGCAGCAATAGCCTGATTCGCTATCGCAACCACGCTATCGCCGTCCGAGACGGCCAGGGCTCCACCCGCACAGAAGTCATTTTGAATGTCCACCAGCAAGAGTGCTCTGTTCACATTGTCTTCCTCTTATTGATGTTTTATGTGTTTAATGCTGAGTTCACGACAGGAGATTCAATCCTTATCACTCAGTTCTCCGCGCAGGTTCTGCTGCATTAGCTGACGAATCTGCTCAGGGGAAAGATCGTCCCTGCTCAACAGATAATGCAGTTTCGTCAATGCCGCTTCAACCGTCATGTCAAATCCGCTGATGACGCCAGCCTGCGCCAGCGCATTACCGGTGGCGTAACCGTCCATATTGACCCGCCCGGAAATACATTGTGTCAGGTTAACCACCACAATGCCGCGTTCTGAAGCGTTGCGCAACTCATCAAGTAAACCTGAACTCTGGGGTGCATTACCAACACCGTACGAACGCAGTATTAGCGCCTTGACCGGTTGGCGTAAGAAATTGCTGACCACATCGGCAGAAATACCTGGGTAGATGGTCACTACCCCTATCGGCTGCGGAGTGATGGCATGAACGATCAGCGGTCCGTCAGTTGGAGTGGGGTCGGCTGGCGTCAGGCGGCGAATGTGGATACCCGCTTCCAGTAAGGGCGGGAAGTTCGGGGAAGCAAAGGCGTCAAAACCATCAGCGTGTGCCTTGGTCGTACGGTTGCCGCGCAGCAGCTTGTTATTGAAGAACAAACTGACCTCATTGACCGGATGGTTGGCTGCCACATATAGCGCATTAAGCAGGTTGGTTTGCCCATCGGAGCGCAATTCCGCCAGCGGAATTTGTGACCCTGTCACAATAACCGGTTTGGCGAGATTCTCCAGCATGAAAGACAAGGCGGAAGCGGTAAACGCCATAGTATCGGTGCCATGCAGAATCACGAAGCCATCGTAGTGGTCGTAGTGTTGCTGAATATCGTTTGCAATCGATTGCCAGTCAGACGGCGTCATGTCGGATGAATCGATCAACGGCGTATACTCGTGGATAGTGAATGACGGCATCTCTGGACGGTGGAATTCCGGCATCTGCGCCAGTTGTTGTTGCAGGTGACCGGAAACCGGGACGTAACCGTGGTCGGAGCGTTGCATACCGATGGTGCCGCCGGTATAAGCGACATAAATAGATTTCTTTTGCATGGATGTTATAGGTCAGGACACTGTTGGTTGTAGAAAACGGTTGGTTGTAGAAAACGGTTATTTGTAGAAAAGAGTAGCTGCGAACAGGCCGGATTATAAGAATGTTTCGGCGGTAAAAACAGCCCGACCGACGTCGGGCTGTGCAAGAACGCGTTAGCGTACGTCGCCACAACTCAGGCACAGCGCGTAACGGTTTTGTGGGTCGTTCAGGGCGTCCAATACCGAAGTCTGAGCGCGAACGGTTTGTGCCAACTGAACCATGGGTGCCGGTATCATGGCTTGCAAGGCGGAAGGCAACATGGCGTAGACTGAACTTCTGACCTGGCTGAACATGACATTGAGCAAATCCTGTTCTTCTGAATACCAGCTCAACTGATAGTGTTCCAGTTTAGCCAGTTCTGCTGCTTTCTTCACGGCATCGTCAAAATCGCCCAGTTGGTCCACCAGCCCGTTGGTTTTGGCATCACTGCCGACCCAGACATGCCCCTGTGCGATTGCATCGACTTCCTGTGGCGTTTTATGGCGAGATTGTGCCACCAGTGAAATAAAGTTTTGATAACCACGCTCAATGCTGATTTGCATCAGTTGGCTGGCTTGTGGCGGTAATGCCTTGGTTTGAGACAGATCAGCCAGCGGTGAAGTGGCAACGCCATCGGTGTGCACACCAATGCTATCCAGCGCGTTTTCAAATGTGGTGATAACGCCGAAAATCCCAATCGAACCGGTCAGAGTATTGGGGCTGGCGATGATGGCGTTAGCCGGGGTGGAAATCCAGTAACCGCCGGAGGCTGCCATGCCGCCCATTGAAACGACGACGGGTTTGCCTGCCTGTCGTGCGGCCATCAGCTCCGAGCGAATCAGTTCAGAAGCTGTGACGCTACCGCCAGGGCTGTTTACCCGCAGGATAATGGCTTTAATCTTCGGGTCCAGACGAGCATCGCGGATTTGCGCAGCAGTGGTGTCGCCGCCGACATACCCCGGCGTTTCTTTACCATCAACGATAGTGCCGTTGGCGAATACTACGGCAATCTCATTGGCACTGGTTGCCGGTGGCTTCGGTGCATAATCATAGATGCTGGTAAAATTGAAGTTTTTGTTTTTTGCATCCCACCCGAATGCTTTGATGAACGACTGTTCGATCACTGAACGGGAAGCAACTTCGTCCACCAGTTTATTTTCCAGCGCATAGCGAGCCGTGTCGCCGCCCATCGTCTTCAGAGTGGCGAGAATCGTGTCGGCTCCGGGGAACAACTGTTGTGGAGTGATCTGACGGTTGGCCGCCACGGTATCGAGATAGTGTTGCCACAGCGTGGAGATCCAGCGATTATCGGCATCGCGAGCGTCGGGTGACATATCGTCACGGATAAACGGCTCAACAGCAGATTTGTATGTGCCAACGCGGAAAATGTGTGCGGTGACCTTCAGCTTGTCCAGCAGCGTTTTATAGTAAAGGTTGTTGGTGGCAAAGCCGTGCAGATCGATATTTCCCTGTGGTGTCAGGTAGATTTTGTTGGCAAAGCTGGCCAGATAATATTGTGTCTGGTTGAAGTTATCGCCGATGGCAAAAATCGGTTTGCCGGCATCACGAAATTCGCGCAATGCCTTGCCAATGTATTGCAGTGAAGGCTGATCCGCGCCGACAAAATCAGACAGGTCCATCACCATGCCGGTAATATTGCTGTCGTCTTTAGCCTGACGGATGCTGTCGACAATATCAAACACCGCATTTTCCTGATGGCGGCTCGCGGATACGCCAAAAAACTCCCGTCCAAACTGGCGCAGCTTATTATTGACGGACGGTTTATCCACCACCACCCCAGTCAGATCCAGCAGTAACGCCCCTCTGGCCGGTTCAGCCTGCGGGGTTTTTAACTGGCTGTAGACCCCGATACCGACCAGGATCAAACAAACCAGAAACAGGTTGAGGATACATTCGCGGATAAAATTCAGCAGGCGCCATCCCCATCTGAATATTCCACTGAAAATTCGCCACATTGTGCGCATGTCCACTCCGTCAAAAGAAAACTGGGTTTTAAGCTGTGCTCTGGATTGCTGAGTAAACCGGCATAGCCAACGATAGCTGCTCGATCACATCCGAATGCAGGCACTGGCGGTATCCTAATGAGCGACAGGATAAAAGTCAGCTATTTATCTTGCTGCGTGGTTGGCAGCAGGGCGCTAACTTGTAACAAATCTTCTACCTGTGCTACCGTGGCGCGCAACCGGATTTTATTCACCGACAGCAATTTTTTCATGACAGGAGAGATGTGATGGATGCTCTGGAATTGCTACTGAATCGTCGTTCGGCGTCCCGTCTGGCGGCGCCTGCTCCGTCAGGCGAGGCATTGGAAAATATTCTGCGTGCGGGTTTGCGCGCTCCGGATCATGGCGCACTTCAGCCCTGGCGTTTCTCTATTATTCAGGATGAGGGGTTATCCCGTTTTAGTGAATTGCTGGTCAAGGCGGCATTGCAGGACAACCAGGATGAGGCCGCGGTCGAAAAAGCACGTCAGGCACCATTCCGCGCTCCGATGATTATTACCGTGGTGGCACACTGTGAGGAACATCCTAAAGTTCCACACTGGGAGCAGGTTGTATCCGCTGGCTGTGCGACGCAGGCAATGCAAATGGCAGCGCTGGCGCAGGGTTTCAACGGTATCTGGCGCAGCGGCGCATGGACTCATCATCCGCTGGTGCGTGACGCGTTTGGCTGTCGTGCGCTGGATGAAATTGTCGGCTTCCTTTATTTAGGAACGCCTCAGCTTAAAGCCTCCGCCGCTATCACGCCTGTGGATAGCACGAAGTTTGTCAGCTATTTCTAATCTTTTATATCGACGATGCCTCTCCTGATTGGCGCGCCGGTTCGGGCGTGAATCAGGGGATATCCGTTCTGTCTTGCGGTGTGACATGCGACTGTTTATTGCGGAAAAACCCAGTCTTGCCAGAGCTATTGCCGATGTGCTGCCTAAACCGCAGCGGCGTGGCGATGGCTTCATTACCTGTGGCGAACAAGATGTGGTGACCTGGTGTGTGGGGCACTTGCTGGAACAGGCACAGCCAGATGTGTACGATGCCCGTTACGCGCGTTGGTCGCTGGCGGATTTACCGATCGTGCCGCAAAAATGGTTGCTCCAGCCGCGACCGTCCGTCAGCAAGCAACTGAATGCGATAAAAAAGCTGCTGACGCAAGCGGATGAAATTATTCATGCCGGTGACCCAGACCGGGAAGGGCAATTACTGGTAGACGAAGTACTGGAGTATCTGGCGCTGCCGGAAGAAAAACGTCAGCATGTGCGCCGTTGTCTGATCAACGACCTCAACCCGCAGGCCGTGGAGCGTGCGGTGTCGCGCCTGCGTGAAAACCGGGAATTCGTTCCGCTGTGTGTTTCTGCATTGGCTCGTTCGCGTGCGGACTGGCTGTACGGCATTAACATGACCCGCGCCTATACCTTGCTTGGGAAAAACGCCGGTTATGAAGGCGTGTTGTCGGTTGGTCGGGTACAAACGCCGGTGCTGGGGTTGGTGGTGCGGCGTGATGAGGAGATAGACAACTTTGTGCCCCGCGACTATTTCGAGGTTAAGGCACACATTGTCACCCCAGCCAGCGAGCGATTTATTGCCCTGTGGCAACCGAGTGAGTCCTGTGAGCAGTATCAGGACGAAGAAGGGCGCTTGCTGCATCGTCCGCTGGCCGAACATGTCGTCAAACGCATTGAAGGGCAACCTGCACGGGTCACTGCTTATAATGATAAACGGGAATCAGAAACTGCCCCGTTGCCGTATTCTCTTTCCGCCTTGCAGATTGAAGCGGCTAAACGTTTTGGTCTGAGTGCCCAGCAGGTGCTGGATGTTTGTCAACGGCTGTATGAAACGCACAAGTTGATTACCTATCCACGTTCGGATTGCCGCTATCTGCCGGAAGAGCATTTTGCCGGACGGCTGGCGGTGCTCAACGCTATTGCAACGCATCAGCCGGATTTGCTGCCACAACCGGCGGTTGATCCTGAGCGTCGCAACCGCTGCTGGGATGACAGCAAGGTTGACGCCCACCACGCGATTATTCCCACAGCGCGCACTGCCCGTACGGCGTTGACTGAACAGGAAAGCCAGGTCTATGGATTGATTGCCCGGCAATACCTGATGCAGTTCTGTGCCGATGCGGTCTTTCGTAAATGCGTGATCGAGCTGGAGATCGCCGGCGGAAAATTCATCGCTAAGGCCCGGTTTCTGGCTGAGGCGGGCTGGCGAACGCTGCTTGGTCACAAAGAGCGAGACGAGGAAAACGAAGGAATGCCATTGCCGGTTGTGACAAAAGGCGATGAACTGTTGTGTGAACGGGGCGAGGTGGTGGAACGACAGACGCAGCCCCCCCGACCGTTTACCGACGCCACTTTGCTGTCCGCCATGACAGGTATCGCTCGCTTTGTACAGGATAAGGCGCTGAAGAAAATTCTGCGTGAAACGGATGGATTGGGCACCGAAGCCACGCGGGCAGGCATTATCGAACTATTGTTTAAGCGCGCGTTTCTGATAAAGAAAGGGCGTTATATTCACGCCACTGATGCGGGTAAAGCGTTGATCCATGCACTGCCGCCGATGGCGGCACACCCTGATATGACGGCGCATTGGGAAGCGACACTGACGCAGATCAGCGAAAAGCGCTGCCGTTATCAGGATTTCATGCAGCCATTGACCCAGTCGCTGTATGAACTGATTCAGCAGGCCCGGCAAAGTGGTAATATTAACGCATTCAGGGGGTTACCACCGGTTAAACGCGCTTTGCCTGAAAAACGCAAACGTCGCCAGTCACGCTCAGCCAATAACAAGGAGTAACACAGATGAAAGCATGGGGTTCTTTCCTGATGGCAACAAGCCTGTTGTTATCTTCCGCTGCACAGGCGGCAACACAAACCACGGTGACGACACAAGGTAATCCTGTGGTATTGCCGCCTGGTAACACCGTCACCAACAGCACCAACACGACCAGCAATACCCTCACCACTAACAACGCTAACAGCAGTACTCATAGCAACACCCAAAGTGCGGTGTCCACAATGCCGGGGGGCGTCAATACAGAAGTGGTGGTGCCGGTTCCACCTCAGGTGATCTGGGGGAACGGTAATGGCGGCAACGTACAGCGTGAACCTCAGGCCAATTGCATGAGTTGCTGCATTTATCAGAACAGAAATTACTCTGAAGGTGCGGTAGTCAGGGCGGAAGGGGTATTGCTGCAATGTCAGCGCGATAAAAGCAATCTTGGCACTAATAATCTGGTGTGGCGTATCATCAAAGAGCAGCAATAAGTGTGATAACGGGGCGGTAACTGCCCCGTTTTAGTGATTCATTTTAGTGATTCAGAGTGTGAACTCCGCCCATACCGGCGCGTGGTCAGAAGGTTTCTCCATTGCCCGGATGGCATAATCGATGCCAGTGGCGGTACAACGGCTGGCGAGTGGGGGCGTCGCCATGATCAGGTCGATGCGCAGACCACGATTGTCATCAAACCCAGCTGAGCGGTAATCAAACCACGAAAACTGGTCCTGACATTCGGGATTGGCGGCGCGGAAGGTATCGACCAGTCCCCAGTTTTTTAGCCGCTCCATCCATTCGCGCTCTTCCGGCAGGAATGAGCATTTGCCGGTGCGCAGCCAGCGCTTGCGATTATCCTCGCCAATACCAATATCCAGATCGGTTGGGCTGATGTTCATGTCGCCCATGATCAGTACGGGTTGATCCGCCTGATGGCGCTGCTCAAGGTAATGCTGCAAATCCTGATAGAAACGGGTTTTAGCCGGGAATTTCACAGGGTGATCACGGCTTTCGCCTTGCGGAAAGTAGCCGTTAACTACAGTCAGCGTACCGAGCGGTGTCGCCAGATCCGCCATGATGATACGACGCTGAGCGTCTTCATCGTCGGTAGGAAAACCACGGCGGATTGCCAGCGGTTCGGTTTTGGTCAGCAGCGCAACACCGTAATGACCTTTCTGTCCGTGATAGAAAACGTGATAACCAAACTGTTTCACGTCATCGAGTGGAAACATATCGTCATGGACTTTCGTTTCCTGCAGGCCGATCACATCAGGTTGGTGTTGTTCGATGACTGCGGCCAGTTGATGGGGGCGGGCACGCAGCCCGTTGATATTGAAAGAAACAAACTTCATGTTCGCTGCCGTTGTTAAAAAAACGTGCCCCGATGTTAGCAGAAAGGCAGGAGTCGAGTCACGGTGACGATATTGCTGCATCGGCAGTCATAACTATCGATGATGGCTGGTTGAATCAGGCTGCGATAGCTCTTATACTCCGCGGCTTGCAGGAGAGCGGAAGGTCATACAACTTTCCCGCCGAAGGCGCAAACTCCCATAATCGCTCAGGCCACCTTACTGCATATCTTAATGACGCCAACTGGAGAGCGGTTGCCAGACAACCCACCGAAGGGGCAAGCGGTATTACCGCGTAAACTCTCAGGTAAAAGGACAGAGGGAGGGGCACATTCACAAAGGTATCTGTGTGCTGACCTATATCTATCTGATCGCTATTACTGCTGAAGGTATGTCCGGTGCGCTGGCTGCTGGCCGCCGCAATATGGACATCTTCGGTGTCTCTATGATCGCTTTTATTACCGCGCTGGGTGGCGGCACGGTGCGCGATATTATGCTGGGTAATTACCCCATCGTCTGGACTCAGCATCCTGCTTATATCTATCTCACCATTGGCGCTGGTTTATTTGCTGTGCTGGTGGCGCGTGTGATGCATCACCTGCATCGACTGTTTTTGGTGCTGGATGCCATGGGATTAGTGGCATTTACCATTATCGGTTGTAATGTGGCTATCGGATTGGGCTATGCGCCTACGGTAGTGGTGATGGCGGGGATTACCACCGGTATTTTTGGCGGTATTTTGCGGGATATTTTCTGCAACCGCACGCCAATGGTGCTACGCAAAGAACTGTATGCCTGTGTGTCGCTGCTGGTGGCGCTGGTGTACCTTAGCCTGCGTGAACTCGGCATCAATCACGATCTGAACCAACTGATCTCGTTCTCTGCTGGGTTAGCGCTTCGTCTGGCCGCTATTTTCTGGTCCTGGCAGTTGCCCGTGTTTAGTTATATGCCGGAACGCTGGAAAGAGTAATCACTTCATCGAACACCACGACGATGCCGGATTAGTATGTGTATCATTGTAATATCGAGTACGGGGAAACCGGGCGGCTATCGTTATTTTCTTGCTGGTTTTTTTACTACTACATTTCGCGTTGAGTGAATGAATTATCGTGAGAGTATTTTGGGGAGGAACGCAAAGATGTGTGGTGAGAATGGTGGTGGGGGAAGGATTCGAACCTTCGAAGTCTGTGACGGCAGATTTACAGTCTGCTCCCTTTGGCCGCTCGGGAACCCCACCACTGGCCTGATTGCTCTTTCGTGCTGAGCGGGGCGCATCATATCAAATGTCGCGCCCCTGTAAAGGTTGAAAAAACAAAAACAAGTCTGTTTGCCGGTTTTTTATGCCGCTCGCTGCAATTGTGGGCGAAGAATGACGGCGTACTAATCAATGTAGAATCATGTCAACGCAGAATAATGGTGCGATTGCCATAAACAAACACGCGCTGGGCCAGTACATGATACAGCGCCTGGCTGAGTACGTTTTTTTCTACATCGCGGCCAGCGCGCATCATGTCATCCGCCGTGTATGTGTGATCAACATTGATCACATCCTGCATGATGATTGGGCCTTCATCGAGATTGTCGTTCACATAATGGGCGGTCGCGCCGATGATTTTCACGCCACGCTCGTAGGCCTGGTGATAAGGGCGCGCACCAATAAATGCCGGCAGGAATGAATGATGGATATTGATGACGCGGTTGGGGTAGTGCTGGACAAACGCCGGCGTCAGTACGCGCATGTATTTTGCCAGTACCACGTAGTCTGGCTGGTATTGGTCGATTTGCGCGACCATTTTCACATCGTGCTCTTCGCGCGTCAGTCCTTCGTGGCTGACCAGATGGAACGGAATATCAAAGCGTTCTACCAGCGTGCACAGCGTTTCGTGGTTACCGATGACAGCTGCGATCTCGACATCCAGGCCACCATAGGTACTTTTCATCAGCAGATCGCCAAGACAGTGGGCTTCCTTGGTAACCAAAATCACAACGCGGCGACGCCCGGCGCTGATCAATTCACGCATAGAACCGTCTGGTAGCGCACTGTCCATATCGGCAAGCAGTGTGGTGTCGTTGAAAATACCTTCCAATTCCGTACGCATGAAGAAACGACCAGTACGGTGATCAACGTATTCCGAGTTTTGTACGATATTGAGTTCGTGCTTGTAGCAGATGTTGGTGATCTTGGCGATAAGCCCTTTTGCATCAGGGCAGATTGTCCGTAAAATTTTTCTCTGGATATTCTGGGATTGCATGGAATTGGGGTCCTGTCCAAAACATAAATCAGATATTGCCGTTACGCGATGTCGGGCTCACCGCGCTAATGTAAAAGCATTATTGTCCGCAGCACTTTTTGTATTTTTTGCCGGAACCGCACGGACAGGCGTCGTTCCTGCCGGTTGGTAAGTGGACGCCGTCAACATAGTACCAGCGATCATGATGGCGAAGGAAGCGGGAACGCTCTCTCATCAGCACCCGACGATCCGGATGCCCGATGGTGCTATAGCAGGCAGCGAACTCGACATACCCTTCGTCCGCGGTTTTCCCCGGTGCAACATCCAGTATCTGTAACCCAAGCCAGTGAGTATCGGTGCAACTGGCGGCGATGTCTGCTCGCCAGTTCTCAGCGTGGCAATCTGGATGCCAGGTAGCGACCAGATAATCAATGTCCTGTTTAACATAGGCCGTATACCGTGAACGCATCAACAGATCAGGGCGGGATGGCTGGCTATCGCGGCGCAGATAAGGCTGACAGCAGTGTTCGTAAGGCTGGGTACTGCCGCATGGGCAACATTCAGACACAATATCTCCTGCAAGATTTTGCAATAAAGTTAAATAATTGAGACGCCACGGGTAAAGCGTGCGTTATGTTACTCAATAGGGTTTGTCCGTCGCAATAATCTTGCGGTGTGAAGGTACAACAGCAAGGCTGAATTCAGGCGGTATTTCGCCATGTCATTGATATCAGCTGCTGTCACACATCATGACGTGACGTCGCCTGGAATAAAACACGGGAGGAACATCATGCGGAAAATAGGTCTGGCGTTGGGATCTGGCGCAGCTAAGGGATGGGCGCACATCGGTGTGCTGGAAGCGCTCGAAGAGCTAGGGATTGTACCTGACGTGGTGGCGGGGTGTTCGGTAGGGGCGCTGGTTGGTGCTGCCTACGCCACAAATAACCTGGACGGCATGACGCACTGGGTGAAAGATTTTCGTTACTGGGATGTGATTCGCCTGATGGATTTTTCGTGGCGCCGGGGCGGATTATTGCGAGGGGATCGCGTTTTCAACCATGTAAAGCATTTGCTACGTACGCAACATATTGAGGAGTGTGCTATCAAGTATGGAGCAGTGGTGACTAACCTGAGTACAGGAAGAGAGCTGTGGCTAACTCAGGGCGATTTACATTTGGCTATTCGCGCCTCTTGCAGTATGCCTGGGTTGATGTCCCCTGTACCATTGAATGGTTACTGGTTGGTTGATGGCGCTGTTGTTAATCCGGTTCCGATATCATTGACCCGTGCGATGGGAGCCGATGTCGTGATTGCGGTGGATTTGCAGCACGATGCCAGTTTGCAGCAGCATAATTTGCTGTCTGCTAAACCAGAGCAGACGAAAACTACGCCAGATAGCTGGCGTGAGCGTATTCGTCATCGGCTTTCTCACCGTTTTCGTAGACAGACTGAGGTGACGCCCACTGCGATGGAGATAATGAGTACCTCCATACAGGTATTGGAGAATCGGCTGAAGATGAATCGTATGGCGGGTGATCCTCCAGATATATTGATCCAACCCTATTGCCCACAAATCGCCACGTTGGATTTTCATCGGGCGCAAGAGGCCATTGAATCAGGCAGGATAGCGGTAGAAAAACAGCGGGAGTTGTTATTGCCGCTGGTTAACCGGAGTATATAGGGTAATTTCTGATTTAGGATTCGGCAACGAATGATGATAAGCGATGCTAAGGGGTCGCTGATGGCACAACCACTGATGGGAAAGCGCATTTTGGTTGTTGAGGATGAGGCTGTTTTCCGTTCTGTACTGGCTGGCTATCTGACATCCCTTGGCGCTGAGGTACATGAGGCGGATAACGGCAGGGATGCGCTGGAAAAAATGGCTTGTCAACCGCCAGACCTGATTATCTGTGATCTTAACATGCCGATGATGGGGGGGTTTGAATTCGTCGAGCGGTTGAGATTGCATGATATCTCGACGCCGGTGTTGGTCGTGTCTGCTACCAGCCATCTGGCAGACATCGCCAAAATATTACGTCTTGGCGTTCAGGATGTGCTGCTTAAACCCCTTCACGACTACACCCGCTTGCGCGAATCGGTGATGGCTTGTCTATACCCGGCGATGTTCAGTTCTCAGGCGAATGAAGTCGAACAACTCATGCATGATTTGGATTCGCTAAATCAGTCGCCGGGTGCTGCCTTGAAACTGCTGGAGCAATTGCAGCCACCAGTCCAGCAGACGCTGGCGAATTGTCGTATCAATTACCGGCAACTGATGGCGGCGGACACACCGGGGCTGGTGCTTGATATCGCGGCGTTATCCGAAGATGAACTGGCATTTTATTGTCTTGATGTCACACAGGCTGCGAATAATCATGGTGTGCTGGCGGCATTGCTGCTGAGGGCGTTGTTCAATAGTCTGTTGCAGGAACATCTGGTGCATCAGCAGCATCGGTTGCCTGAATTACCTGTACTGCTCAATCAGGTTAACCAATTACTGCGTCGGGCGAACCTACAGGGTCGATTTCCTTTGCTGGTTGGTTATTACCACCGTGGACTGGGGCGGCTTATTCTGATTTCAGCGGGGTTACATGCCAGGTTAAGTGTGGAGGACCAAAGCATTGGGTTGAGTAACGGAGTACCCTTGGGAACGCTGGAATCCGCTTACCTTAATCAGATCAGTTATCAGTGTGAGTCGTGGCAGTGTCAAATGTGGGGAAGCGGTGGTCGCCTGCGCCTGATGTTGTCTACAGACTAATCTGATAGCTGCGAATTACCCCGCACTTCGGACAGGCGTATCTATCGTTATTATTCTTTATTCCCTAGTATAGGGTCTATGATTTTTCATCACGAATCCAGATTGGACGAGCATCGTGCATTTAACCTGATATACTTTCGCGGTTTTATGCGCCGGACAAATAAAGCTCATTATTTGAACGATATATACGAGGTTGTTTATGTCAACTGTTAATAAAAAAGTAAAAAAAGCGGTCATTCCAGTGGCTGGGTTGGGGACACGTATGTTGCCTGCTACCAAGGCCATTCCCAAAGAAATGCTTCCGCTGGTCGATAAGCCGCTAATCCAGTATGTGGTTAATGAATGCATTGCTGCCGGTATCAATGAAATAATTTTAGTTACACATTCTTCTAAAAATTCAATAGAAAATCATTTTGATACTAGCTTTGAACTGGAAGCAATGCTGGAAAAACGCGTTCAGCGCCAGTTACTGAAAGAGGTTCAGGCTATTTGTCCTGAGCATGTCACTATTATGCAAGTTCGTCAGGGGCTGGCGAAAGGATTAGGTCATGCTGTGCTTTGTGCTCATCCTTTAGTAGGCGATGAGCCGGTGGCGGTTATTTTGCCTGACGTAATCATTGATGAATATGAATCTGATCTGAAGAAAGATAACCTTAGCGAAATGCTGCAACGTTTTTATAGTACAGGCTATAGCCAGATTATGGTTGAGCCAGTGGAAAACGTCAGCAGTTACGGCGTGGTGGATTGTAAGGGTGCGGAATTAAAACCGGGTGATAGCGCGCCAATGGTTGGCGTAGTGGAAAAACCTAAAGCATCGGAAGCACCATCTAATTTGGCTGTCGTTGGGCGTTATGTGCTGTCTGATCAAATCTGGGATCTATTGAAGAAAACGCAACCAGGTGCAGGCAATGAAATTCAACTGACCGATGCTATCGCCATGCTGATGGAAAAAGAAACCGTTGAAGCTTATCACCTGAAAGGGGTAAGTCATGACTGCGGTAATAAATTGGGATACATGGCTGCGTTCGTAGAATATGGTATCCGGCATGATGCACTGGGTGAAGACTTTACTCAGTGGCTGAAAGAAGCAATAGCAGAAGATGCCAATTAGTCGTTTCTCCCTGTACGTGAGTTCAATATAGGGAGAATTCAGACATAAAAAAACACCCCTTTCACAGGGGTGTTTCTATTTTATTCTTGGACTAAAAATTACAGCAGGAAATCATCCAGAGACTTGCCCTGTTCTTCGATTGCTTTTTTGATCACTGCTGGGGTACGGCCCTGGCCGGTCCAGGTTTTCAGCTCGCCGTTTTCGTCGGTATATTGATATTTAGCCGGGCGTGCTGCACGTTTGGCTTTACCGGCTACTTTGCTTGAACCCAGCGATTGCAGTAATTCGTTCGGGTCAATACCATCGGCAATTAGCATTTCACGATACTGTTGTAATTTGCGTGTGCGTTCTTCAATTTCTGCCTGAGCCTGGTTTTCTTCTTCGCGGCGTTCATTTACCACGACTTCCAGTTTTTCCAGCATTTCTTCCAGCGTTTCAAGGCTACATTCTCTTGCCTGGGCGCGCAGGGTGCGGATGTTGTTTAGAATCTTAAGTGCTTCGCTCATTGGATTAATCTCAAAATAATATTATCGGTGACAGTACAGTGATAATAGAGTGACGTTTTATTTTCTGCAATAGGTAAAATTGTCAGGTTGTTAAAATTTAGCAAACTTAAAACGAAAATCACGTGTTGGTCGGGCAATATAAATTTATAACAACCCAGCTAATACATTCTGTTAGCGTAGTCTGTAGTGGAAATAGCCATGTGATAAGCGTGTCGATAGTATCTTCGAGCCCATGATGGGGCGTTTTATATTACCAAATCACAGAATGACTCATCGCCTTCATGTGGGGCTGACGGCGTGTAACTGAACACCCGTCGGTGGTAATACCTATGTTACAATAAATTTTAATGATTACTGAGCGGTTGAATGCCGTTGAACGAGGGGCCATGGCACAGCTTTATTTTTATTATTCCGCAATGAATGCGGGGAAATCGACAGCACTATTGCAGTCTTCATATAACTATCAGGAAAGAGGAATGCGAACGCTGGTGTTTACGGCTGAAATAGATGATCGTTCGGGGCGAAGCGGCGTCGTCAGTTCTCGCATCGGACTCTCTTCACCCGCGTTATTGTTTAACGAACAGACAGATTTATTCCAGATACTTGAACAGGAGCATCGCCAGCAAACTATTCACTGTGTGTTAATTGATGAAAGTCAGTTTTTAACGCGTGAACAGGTAAATGCGTTGTGCGATGTTGTCGATCAATTAGACATTCCCGTTCTTTGTTATGGCCTGCGTACTGATTTCCGTGGGGAATTGTTTAGCGGTAGTCATTATTTATTGGCCTGGGCAGACAAACTGATAGAACTTAAAACTGTCTGCCATTGTGGTCGTAAAGCGAATCACGTATTGCGGGTAGATTCGCATGGAAAACCCGTCATTGAAGGCGAGCAAGTCGTTATTGGCGGGAATGAGAGTTATGTATCGGTATGCCGTAAACATTATAAAATGGCACTGGGATTAACCCGACTCGAAACGGAATAATTCATATAGTCTAAATAATTCGCAATGCAGGGAAACAGCCAACGTGCTGAATATGAATAATGCAATGCGTTGGCTCTTCAAGGCAATGACAGGCACTATGACGCGTCAAGCTGGGAATGCGAGAAAGCTGATTTGATCACGGCTGCTGGCCTCGTTTACAGGGGGAAAGACTGTGAAATAGGGCGAGCGTCCAGAGTGCTTGCAACGTGAAGGAAGTATGAGGCGTATCGAGTAACAGATAAACAGTTAGCCAGATTTATTAATAATTGGATAGAAAGAATGATCATCTTTTTGTGACTTTGGTAAAAATCGATAATACAAATCACGTATTTGTTACTATGTGTTAACTATCTTTTTCGTTGTTTCCGTCGAATGACATGGTTCACACATGTTAGTGCTATTGAGAGCAGTTGATTAGCCTTCCTCAAGTGAACTAGTCAGGAATAGTGGTGCGTCTATGGTTAAAACGTGGAAAAGATGCATTAGTTTCTTTCCAACGCTATGAACATAAAACTGGAACAATATATACTGTTTCAAGGGATTGCTGATGCCGACATAATGACAATATATCTATGATGAAAACGTAGAGACGGCAGGTGGCGTATCAGTTTTTGTTCAGCGCCATGAACATTTCGCCAGAGACAGGACACCCCATTATTCAGGGAATTTCTGATATGTTCAGGGAATTTCTGGTGTCATACTGCCTTGCAATGACCAGATTGGAAAATCAGCGGTATTTAAGCGAGTTATAAATTTCCTTGGTGCGAAAGTCATGTTGCATAGAGATAACCACACTTATCGAAAGAGGGGCAATTAATGGCGAATATTCACAAAATCAGTCTGTTCATCGTTGCATTAACTGCATCGTCTTGCGTGATGTCAAGTCGAGCTCAAACCCTGAGTTGCCCTACGCCAGAAAGTATAACATATAGTCAAGGTGTATTTGTTGCGCAGGAGAAGCGTGTGGGGTGGGTTGGTCGTTGGGTTTCTCAGAAGCATGACCCAGCGTTGGTCAAAGGCTTTTCTGCTGTGGAGTTCATTTCTATGAAGAATAGCCTGAAAGATGGAACATTAACTAACTGCACTTACTCGTTAAGCGGTGCTGATGGTGTAGTTGACCTCTCGTACCAAAAAAAAGGTGATGAGCGTAAATTAACGACGCTCATCGTTTCGATTAGTGGGCAGCCCAACTGGAAAAAAGAGAAGGGTTCGGTTGGTATTCAGGGATATGAATGCACAAAATCAGTGGATAAGTGCCTGTTTACCCCATTGCGGATTGACGCCAATTAAAATAAAAAGCCCTGCATATGCGATACAGGGCTTTGAGATTACCTTAGGTCAACACAACATTAGTTGGTGACTTTTTTCTCTTTTTTCTCGGTTTTTTCCGCTTTGACGGAGGTGCTGGCCACAACCGGAGCGGCTTTGGCATCAGCAACCGTGTGTTCAACAAACGGACGGCCATAGAACGAATCCAGCAGGATTTGTTTCAGCTCAGCAATCAGCGGATAACGCGGGTTAGCACCGGTACACTGGTCGTCAAACGCATCCTCAGAAAGCTTGTCCACTTTAGCCAGGAAGTCGGCCTCCTGTACTCCAGCTTCACGGATAGAGGTGGGGATACCCAGCTCTTTCTTCATGCTTTCCAACCAGGCCAACAGTTTCTCGATTTTCTGAGCCGTGCGGTCGCCGGCCGCGCTCAGGCCAAGATGGTCGGCCACTTCCGCATAACGACGGCGCGCTTGTGGGCGGTCATACTGACTGAACGCGGTCTGCTTGGTCGGGTTATCGTTGGCGTTGTAACGAATCACGTTGCTAATCAGCAACGCATTGGCCAGACCGTGCGGGATATGGAACTCAGAACCCAGTTTGTGCGCCATAGAGTGGCAGACGCCCAGGAAGGCGTTAGCAAACGCGATACCGGCAATAGTCGCAGCGTTGTGGACGCGTTCGCGGGCGACCGGGTTTTTCGCCCCTTCACGGTAACTGGTCGGTAAATTTTCTTTCAACAGCTTCAGCGCCTGCAGCGCCTGTCCATCGGAGTATTCATTCGCCAGTACGGATACATACGCTTCCAGCGAGTGGGTTACCGCATCCAGTCCACCGAACGCACACAAGGATTTCGGCATGTTCATCACCAGATTGGCGTCTACAATCGCCATATCCGGGGTCAGTGCATAGTCTGCCAGCGGATATTTCTGGCCGGTGGCATCATCGGTTACCACCGCGAACGGCGTGACTTCAGAACCCGTACCGGAAGTGGTGGTGACGGCGATCAATTTGGCTTTCACGCCCATTTTCGGGAACTTGTAGATACGTTTGCGGATATCCATGAACCGCAGCGCCAGCTCTTCAAAGTGGGTATCCGGGTGCTCGTACATGACCCACATGATCTTGGCGGCATCCATCGGCGACCCCCCACCCAGTGCGATGATAACGTCTGGTTTGAACGCATTCATCTGCTCTGCGCCTTTACGAACGATGCTGAGCGTTGGGTCGGCTTCTACTTCGAAGAAGACATCGGTATCCAGACCTTGCTGTTTCAGTACGGAGGTAATCTGATCTACGTAACCGTTATTAAACAGGAATCGGTCGGTCACGATAAAGGCGCGTTTGGCGCCGTCGCTTGCGACTTCTTCCAGCGCGATCGGCAGGGAGCCACGACGGAAATAGATGGATTTGGGAAGTTTGTGCCACAGCATGTTTTCAGCTCGCTTAGCCACCGTTTTACGGTTGATCAGGTGCTTCGGACCGACGTTTTCAGAGATGGAGTTACCGCCCCATGAGCCGCAGCCCAGCGTTAACGACGGCGCCAGCTTAAAGTTGTACAGATCGCCGATACCGCCTTGTGATGCTGGCGTATTGATCAGAATACGCGCGGTTTTCATCTTATCGCCGAAATGGTTGACGCGACGAGCCTGATTGTCCTGATCGGTGTACAGGCAAGAGGTGTGGCCGATACCCCCCATGGCGACCAGTTTTTCCGCTTTGTTGACGGCATCTTCAAAATCTTTCGCCCGATACATCGCCAGCGTCGGGGAGAGTTTCTCGTGAGCGAACGGTTCTGACTCGTCGGCATGGGTTACCTCGCCGATCAGTACTTTCGTGCTGGCAGGTACTGAGATGCCTGCCATTTCAGCGATCTTGATAGCTGGCTGACCAACAATGGCTGCATTGAGCGCACCGTTTTTCAAAATAATCGCCTGTACTGCCTGCAACTCTTTACCTTTCAGCAGGTAGCCACCATGCGTTGAGAAGCGTTCACGTACGGCATCATAGATTTCATCAACCACGATGACCGATTGTTCGGAGGCACAAATTACACCGTTGTCGAAGGTTTTGGACATCAGAATTGAGGCTACGGCACGTTTAATATCAGCCGTTTCGTCAATGACTACCGGGGTATTGCCTGCGCCTACGCCAATTGCCGGTTTACCGGAACTGTAAGCCGCTTTTACCATGCCGGGGCCACCGGTTGCCAGGATCAGGTTGATATCCGGGTGGTGCATCAGTTGGTTGGACAGCTCCACCGAGGGTTCATCAATCCAGCCGATGATATCTTTAGGGGCGCCAGCGGCAATTGCTGCCTGCAACACGATATCGGCTGCCTTGTTGGTCGCGTTTTTCGCACGTGGATGAGGAGAGAAGATAATGCCGTTACGGGTTTTCAGGCTGATCAGCGCCTTGAATATCGCTGTGGAAGTCGGGTTCGTGGTTGGAACGATACCGCAGATAAGACCGATAGGTTCGGCAATCGTAATGGTGCCAAAGGTATCATCGACGGAAAGTACACCACAGGTCTGATCATCCTTATAAGCGTTATAAATGTATTCGGAGGCAAAATGGTTTTTGATTACCTTGTCTTCGATGATACCCATACCGGATTCGGCGACTGCCATTTTCGCCAGCGGAATACGGGCATCGGCTGCCGCGAGTGCAGCAGCCCGGAATATCCGGTCAACTTGTTCCTGCGTGAAATTTGCAAATTCCTGCTGCGCTTTTTTGACGCGTTCGACCAAAGCGTTAAGTTCAGCAACGTTTGTTACGGCCATAATGCTCTCCTGTAATGTTAAGCTCTTTCAGTCAATGGTCAGCCAGATAAATAATAAGCAGTATAGATAATGGTTGAAGCACCTGATAATTTTGCTTTGGCGGTTATCCATTGACTCAAAGCGCTCCTGATGAAGACGGTTGCCTGGGTTAATAACAGAAATATGAATTTCTTAATTCTTTTCCTAAAGCCGTCGCCAACGTGACGGTATAACCTACTATTTCTGGTTTCCTGCTCTTCAGAATGAAATCAGCATACCTCGTTGCTAGCCGGTTTTTTGTGATCATTCTCGCTAAATCGCCATGCTGACACCATTCAGCATGGCTGATATTGAGATCTATTATCATTTATTTGTGCGATTTGTTAAAAATAAATGACCGGTTTATGCGTGTGTTTATATGAATTTGTATCGAGAATTGGGGGTTGGATAGAGGATAATCATACTGACCAGGGATGGAGGAGGGCAGTGCTTTACATTATTGTAGGGATGTCACGGTGTGTGGCGGCGGATCGCCAAGGATTCCTGGTGTTGACAATAATTTTCAGAGGTGGAATGTGATTCAGCCTGTCTTGGATTTCTCCAGTTACATCAAGTTTTTTATCGGGTTGTTTGCATTGATTAATCCAGTGGGTATTTTGCCCATATTTATCAGCATGACCAGCTATCAGGCTGGAGACGGGAGGAACAGAACTAACCTGACTGCGAATGTTTCCGTGGTGATCATTCTGTGGGGCGCTCTGTTTTTTGGTGATACTATTTTGCGGCTATTCAGCATCTCGATTGATTCGTTCAGAATTGCAGGCGGTATTCTGATAACGACCATTGCCATGTCGATGATAAGCGGCAAGCTGGGCGAAGATAAGCAGAATAAACAAGAGAAGACGGAAACCGCCAACCGGGAAAGTATTGGTGTGGTACCGCTGGCGTTACCATTAATGGCGGGACCAGGGGCAATCAGCTCCACTATTGTCTGGAGTTCCCGTTATCACGGCTGGCAGAATCTGTTGGGATTGTCGGTGGCGATTGCTGTTTTTGCATTCTGTTGTTGGCTGCTGTTTAGAGTCGCGCCAGCGCTGGTGCGGTTGCTTGGGCAAACAGGCATTAACGTAGTAACACGTATTATGGGGTTGTTGCTGATGTCGCTCGGCATAGAGTTTATCGTGACAGGCATTCGGGCGCTGTTTCCCGGCCTATTATAGCGGCGAAAGTGGCTACAGGTGATACGTCGCAATCTGAAGGATATTGGTTTGTTATTACTCGCCTCTTTATTGAGGCGTTTATCTCGTTGAGGAATCGTTCACTTTTTTATTCCGTCTGCTACTAATGGCGCTTATGCCAACGGTTTACTGGCCTCATCTTTCGTGGACGCCATGCGTTGCCGCGTGACGTTGTTCAATTCCCCCCACATTTTGCCCCGCAGCCTGAATTATTTTGGGTATACCTTATTTTTATTAATATTTTCTCTTCAAGCCATACCCGCTTGTTCCGTCCGGTAGAAACGAGGGCATCCCTTACTATTATTTATCGCCTGATGTGCCATGATTTATTTTTATTTTGGTTTAATTCATTAGATAAACTAATTTTTGTGGGGTGATATATGACTGTCGTTCTGCTGAAAGGATGGCGCATTTGCTGTTAATTTATTCACATGTCAAGGTGGCGTAATCGTGAAGGAGGGTGTTGGTTGCAATAGTGTTTTATCGTCCGGTTTTTGCTCTGAATTACTGTTAATTCTTTCATATTTACAAGTTATTGGACAATCTGCTGTCAGTTGAATCTTTAGCCTCTCGACAGGCAGTATGGATGCTTTTATATCCATTTAGCTACTCAGTCCTTTTTGTGACATTTCAGGATGGAAAAGAAATTTAAGTAACAGCCTGCAAAATCTGTTGGCGAAGCGGGATTCTTCTGATACGTTCGGCATCACGCTATTTCTCTTGGCTGTTACGGATAAGTTAAATTTATTAAAACGTTATCCTTAGCTGCTTTTTTGCAGGAGAGCGTAACATCAGGGAAGAGTGGAAATGGCTGCAAACTGCCGGTCCGATGAAGGGACTACGGCAGTTTTTGGGTTGCCCAAATAATGTGCTGTTTTTATCTCTGTTGATTTTTCCAACACGTCAGAGCGGCACACTGGGTATTGGCCTGGCTGCGTGGATAAAACAATTTTGATGTGATTAAGCGGCCATGTTGCCAGATTCGTTCCTCTGGTGGCGATGTTGTCTGTCCGCGTAATACGTAAAAAAGGTTATATGCCTGATTGGGTGATAACAGTAGAACAGGAGCAAGGTAAATAATGGTAAACAACACTATTAAAAAAAGACTGGCGGTCAGTATTCTCGCGGCTATCACTGCCTCTGCTGGCGTTTCTGCCTGGGCAGCCAAGGTGCCGGCTGGTGTGCAACTGGCTGAAAAGCAGGAACTGGTACGTAATAATGGTTCTGAAGTTGCCTCGCTGGACCCCCATAAAATGGAAGGCGTGCCGGAATCCAACATCGCGCGCGATTTGATGGAAGGGCTGTTGGTTACCTCTCCGGACGGCCACCCGGCTCCGGGTGTAGCAGAAAGCTGGGACAACAAAGATTTCAAAGTCTGGACCTTCCACCTGCGTAAAGACGCCAAATGGTCCAACGGCGAGCCAGTCACCGCACAGGATTTCGTCTACAGCTGGCGGCGTGTTTCTGACCCGAAAACGGCGTCACCTTATGCCAGTTACCTGCAGTTTGGCCATATCGTTAACATTGACGACGTTGTTGCAGGCAAAAAATCGCCTGATACGCTGGGCGTGAAAGCTGTTGACGACCATACGCTGGAAGTCACGCTGAGCGAGCCGGTTCCGTACTTCTATAAGCTGCTGGTGCATCCGTCTACTTTCCCGGTGAACCAAAAAGTGGTTGAGAAATTTGGCGACAAATGGACTCAACCGGCCAACTGGGTTGGCAATGGTGCCTACACGCTGAAAGAATGGATCGTGAACGAAAAAATCGTTCTGGAGCGCAACCCGAATTATTGGGATAACGCGAATACCATTATCAATAAAGTGACTTATCTGCCGATCTCCTCCGAAGTGACGGATGTGAACCGTTACCGTAGCGGTGAGATCGACATGACGTATAACAACCTGCCGATTGAGCTGTTCCAGAAACTGAAAAAAGAGATCCCCAACGAAGTGAAGGCGGATCCGTATCTGTGTACCTACTACTATGAGATCAACAACCAGAAAGCGCCGTTTACCGATGCGCGTGTGCGTCAGGCGTTGGTGTTGGGGTTGGATCAGGACATTCTGGTCAACAAGGTGAAAGGTCAGGGTGATACGCCAGCGTTTGGTTTCACGCCGCCGTATATCGATGGTCTGGAAGGTAAATTGACTCCGCCGGAGTGGGTGAGCTGGTCGCGTGAAAAACGTAACGCCGAAGCGAAAAAGCTGCTGGCTGAAGCTGGTTTCACGGCTGAAAAACCGCTGACCTTTAACCTGCTGTACAATACGTCCGATCTGCACAAAAAACTGGCTATCGCTGCATCTTCCATCTGGAAAAGCAACATTGGCGTAGATGCGAAGTTGGAAAATCAGGAGTGGAAAACGTTTCTGGATAGTCGTCACCAGGGCACATTTGACGTAGCTCGTGCTGGCTGGTGTGCGGACTATAACGAACCGACCACATTCCTGAACATCATGATCGCCAATAGCAGCAGCAACACCTCGCATTATAAGAGTGCGGATTTCGATAAGTTGATGGCGAATGCACTGGCCGCCAAAACCGAAGAAGAGCGTGTTAACGTTTACAAACAGGCCGAGATGCTGCTGGAAAAAGACGCAGTGGTGGTTCCGGTGTACTATTACGCCAATACCCGTCTGGTTAAACCTTATGTGGGTGGCATCACAGGTAAAGATCCTCTGGATAACCTGAATGTCAAAAATCTTTATATTATCAAGCATTAATGATGACGGGGCTGGGTGCTGACTGGCACTCGGCCCTTATTCGGTTTGATAAAGTTTGATAAATAGAAACGAAAATTTCAGACCGGTTTATAGGTAAGGTCAATGTTAAAATTTATTTTCCGTCGTTGCCTGGAAGCAATCCCGACGCTGTTCATCCTGATCACTATTTCGTTTTTCATGATGCGACTGGCGCCGGGAAGTCCGTTTACTGGAGAACGCAATCTTCCTCCTGAAGTGATGGCGAATATCGAAGCCAAATACCATCTGAATGATCCAATGATCAAACAGTATGGCAATTATCTGGTGCAATTACTGAAAGGCGACTTTGGTCCCTCTTTCAAGTACAAAGATTATTCGGTCAATGATTTGGTCGTTCGGGCGTTCCCGGTGTCGGCTAAATTGGGGGCCGCTGCATTTCTGTTGGCGGTACTGCTGGGGGTGACCTCCGGCGTGATAGCCGCATTAAATCAAAACAGTAAATGGGACTATACGGTAATGGGCTTTGCCATGACCGGGGTAGTGATCCCAAGTTTTGTGGTGGCTCCATTGCTGGTATTGGTTTTCGCAATCACCCTGCGTTGGTTGCCGGGCGGCGGCTGGAATGGTGGCGCGCCGAAATACATTATTCTGCCGATGGTCGCGTTATCCCTGTCTTATATTGCCAGCATCGCCCGTATTACCCGTGGCTCGATGATTGAAGTGCTGCATTCAAACTTTATTCGCACCGCACGCGCCAAAGGGCTGCCGTTGCGCCGAATTATTCTGCGCCATGCACTGAAGCCTGCACTGTTGCCGGTACTTTCCTACATGGGGCCTGCGTTCGTGGGGATTATTACTGGCTCCATGGTGATTGAAACCATTTTCGGTTTACCGGGTATTGGTCAGTTATTTGTTAACGGGGCGCTTAACCGTGACTATTCGCTGGTACTTAGCCTGACTATTTTGGTGGGGGCGCTGACCATTCTGTTTAATGCGATCATCGATGTGCTGTACGCGGTCATCGATCCGAAGATCCGTTACTAAGGTAAATCACTGATGTTCTGGAATAAACGTAACCGCGAAGCGCTGGATAACTTCAGCGAAAAACTGGAAGTGGAAGGACGCAGCCTGTGGCAGGATGCGCGTCGTCGCTTCATGCACAACCGGGCTGCGCTGGCCAGTCTGTTTGTCCTGACGCTTATTACGCTGTTTGTGGTTCTCGGCCCGATGGTGGCTCCGTTCAACTATGCCGATACCGACTGGAATATGATGTCCAGCGCGCCTGATATGCTGTCCAAACACTATTTCGGTACCGACTCTTCTGGTCGCGACCTGCTGGTGCGTGTGGCTATCGGTGGCCGCATTTCCCTGATGGTCGGTGTTGCCGCCGCGTTGGTGGCGGTCATTGTAGGAACGCTGTATGGCGCCGCGTCCGGTTATATGGGCGGTAAAGTGGACTCAGTGATGATGCGTCTGCTGGAGATTCTTAACTCCTTTCCGTTCATGTTCTTCGTTATTTTGCTGGTGACCCTGTTCGGACAAAATATCCTGCTGATCTTTGTCGCTATCGGCATGGTGTCCTGGCTGGATATGGCGCGTATTGTCCGCGGTCAGACGCTGAGCCTGAAGCGTAAAGAGTTCATTGAAGCTGCGCTGGTCTGCGGTGTATCCACCCGTAGCATCGTGTTGCGTCATGTGGTGCCGAATGTGCTGGGCGTGGTAGTGGTGTATGCCTCGCTGCTGGTGCCGAGCATGATCCTGTTCGAATCTTTTCTGAGTTTCCTTGGTCTGGGTACCCAGGAGCCGCTAAGCAGTTGGGGCGCGTTGCTAAACGATGGCGCCAACTCGATGGAAGTAGCGCCATGGTTGCTGCTGTATCCCGCCGGTTTCCTGGTGGTAACTCTGTTCTGTTTTAACTTTATCGGCGATGGCCTGCGTGATGCCCTCGACCCGAAAGACCGCTAAGGAGACGCTTCATATTATGGTGAATACGTCAGAAACCCGCGATGCGCTGCTTGATGTGAAAGATTTGCGCGTGACTTTCAGTACGCCGGATGGTGATGTCACGGCAGTGAATGATCTTAATTTTTCGCTCAGTGCTGGTGAAACGCTGGGGATTGTCGGGGAATCCGGTTCTGGTAAGTCTCAGACCGCGTTTGCGCTGATGGGCCTGCTGGCGGCCAATGGCCGTATCGGCGGCTCTGCCCGATTTAATGGTCGTGAGATTCTCAATCTGCCGGAGCGCGAACTTAATCGCCTGCGTGCGGAAGAGATCGCCATGATTTTTCAGGACCCGATGACATCGCTGAACCCCTACATGCGTGTTGGCGATCAGTTGATGGAAGTGCTGATGCAGCACAAGAAGCTTGGCAAAAGCGAAGCATTTGAAGAATCGGTACGTATGCTGGATGCGGTGAAAATGCCGGAAGCCAGAAAACGGATGCGCATGTATCCACACGAGTTTTCCGGCGGGATGCGCCAGCGTGTGATGATTGCGATGGCACTGCTGTGCCGCCCCAAACTGCTGATCGCCGACGAGCCGACCACTGCGCTTGACGTAACGGTGCAGGCGCAGATCATGACATTGCTCAATGACCTGAAACGTGAATTCAATACCGCCATTATTATGATCACCCACGACCTGGGCGTGGTGGCCGGTATTTGCGATAAAGTACTGGTGATGTACGCCGGTCGGACTATGGAGTACGGCAGTGCGCGCGAAATTTTCTATGAACCGACGCATCCGTACTCACTTGGCCTGTTGAAAGCGATTCCCCGTCTTGATGAGGAGAATGAGGTGCTGGCCACTATTCCGGGAAATCCACCCAACCTGTTGCGTTTGCCTAAAGGGTGTCCTTTCCAGCCGCGTTGCCCGTATGCACAGGAACAGTGCCACCATACGCCTGAATTGACGTCGTTTGGCGAAGGGCGTCTGCGTGCCTGTTTCCGGAGTGTGGGGGAATTAGTATGAATGAGTTGGAAAACAAAAAAGTATTGCTTGAAGTGGATGAACTGAAAGTCCACTTTGATATCCGTGATGACAAGCAGTGGTTCTGGCAGCCGGCTAAAAAGCTCAAGGCTGTGGATGGCGTTACCCTGCGTTTGTACGAAGGGGAAACGCTGGGCGTGGTCGGGGAGTCGGGGTGTGGTAAATCCACGCTGGCTCGCGCCATTATTGGTCTGGTAAAAGCGACCAGCGGGCGTATTAGCTGGCTGGGAAAAGACCTGCTGGGAATGCGTGACACTGAATGGCGTGATGTACGTAGCGATATTCAGATGATCTTCCAAGACCCGTTGGCCTCGCTCAACCCTCGCATGACCATCGGCGAAATTATCGCTGAGCCGTTGCGTACCTACCATCCGGATATGTCGCGCCAGGAAGTGAAAGATCGCGTCAAAACGATGATGATGAAGGTCGGTTTGCTGCCGAACCTCATCAACCGCTACCCACATGAATTTTCCGGTGGTCAGTGTCAGCGTATCGGTATTGCTCGTGCGTTGATTCTGGAACCGAAGCTGATTATCTGTGACGAGCCGGTTTCCGCGCTGGACGTGTCGATTCAGGCTCAGGTAGTGAATCTGCTGCAACAGTTGCAGCGGGAGATGGGGCTGTCACTGATCTTTATCGCCCATGATTTGTCGGTGGTTAAACACATTTCTGACCGCGTGCTGGTGATGTATCTGGGCCATGCGGTAGAACTGGGGACTTATGACGAGCTGTACCACAATCCGCAGCATCCTTACACGCGTGCATTGATGTCAGCGGTACCGATTCCTGATCCGGATAAAGAGCGCAACAAGCAGATTCAACTGCTGGAAGGCGATCTGCCGTCACCGATTAACCCGCCGTCGGGCTGTGTTTTCTGCACCCGTTGCCCGGTTGTCGGGCCGGAGTGCGCCAAAACCCGGCCAGTACTTGAAGGCAGCTTCCGTCACGCGGTGTCTTGCCTGAAGGTGGACCCAATATCGTAATGTGTTGTTAAGCTTATTAAGTAAAAACGCCCCGTTAATGGGGCGTTTTGCTGTTTTTAGCGTTTAGTCAGTGTGGTGAACAGCTAAACCCTGCGAGTTTTACGAAACGGTTCGTCATTCTTTCCACAGGATGTGGCACAGTTTGTGATCTTTTTCGCGGCAGATCAGGATGCGGGCGAAAATATCATTAATTTCTTCACCTTCCTGATCGGCCAAACCAATGACCACTTCGGCGAAAAAGTCCGGATTCAGGTCGAAATCCACATGCTCCTGCCAGTCTTCAGCTGGATCAAACAGTTCCGCACCGCCGCGCTCCTCAAACTGTAGATTGAACAGCAGGATGTCTGCGGGGTCCAGGTTATCCGGCGCCAGTTCCAGAAAGATATCGTAAGCCTGTTCCAGCGTTTCATCTTCTGTCAGGCGGTTATTTAAATCCATACAACATTCCTGTTAAAACGTGATGGGGTATTAGAGCATGAAGGGCAGTGTGATTACAGCAACGGACTAAAAAAGTAGAACAGCCGCTCGACAATACGTTGCCAATAAGGGCGCGTTAACCATTCTTCAGCGCTTAACAGGCGCGAACGGGACATATAATCCTCCTGTACACAGGCCAGGTCGCTGCCGAATGCGTCATCGTCAATCACCAGGGTGATTTCGAAGTTCAGCCACAGGCTGCGCATATCCAGATTGACTGTTCCGACCAGGCTAAGTTGCCCATCAACCAGTACACTCTTGGTATGCAGCAACCCACCTTCAAATTGATAAATCTTGACTCCCGCCGCCAGTAATTCAGTGAAAAAGGCTTTGCAGGCCCAGCCAACCATCATGGAGTCATTTTTGCACGGTACGATGATACTGACCTCTACGCCGCGCTGGGCGGCGGTGCAGATGGCGTGTTGCAGGTCATCGCTCGGTACAAAATAAGGGGTAGTCATGATCAACTGGTGACGGGCAGAGTAAACCGCGGTCAGTAACGCCTGATGAATCATATCTTCAGGGTAGCCGGGACCAGAAGCGATGACCTGCACTGTATGACCGCGTTCTTGCTCAAACGGCATGATGTTTACATCGGGCGGCGGTGGCGGCAGGCGCTGACCGGTTTCCATTTCCCAGTCCATACTATAGATAACACCCATCGTGGTGGTTACCGGCCCTTCGATGCGCACCATCAGATCTACCCACTGACCAACGCCGGATTCCTGCTTGAAGTAACGCGGGTCCACCATATTCATGCTGCCGGTATAGGCGATGCGATTGTCTATCAGGATCACCTTGCGGTGCTGGCGCAAATCCATTCGGCGCAGGAAAGCGCGCAACAGATTCACTTGCAACGCATCCACTACTGTAATGCCGGCGGTGCGCATCATCTCCGGATACGTGCTGTGAAAGAACTGCACGCTGCCGGCTGAGTCTAGCAGGATGCGGCATTTGACTCCGCGCCGAGATGCTGCCAGCAGGGCAGTCATCACCTGCTCTACCAGACCACCCATTTGCCAGATGTAAAACACCATTTCGATGTTGTTATGGGCTAATTCGATGTCACGGAGCAGTGTTTTGATGGTGCCGTCAAATGAGGTCAATAACTGTAGCTGATTGCCTTTGATACCGCCGATACCCTGGCGGCGTTCGCACAGCTGGAATAATGAGCGCGCCACTTCGCTATTTTCGGTGGCGAAAATACGGCGGTATTCTTTTAGCTCCCGTAACCACTGGGCGGTAACCGGCCACATTTGCCGAGCGCGCTCTGCGCGACGTTTCCCCAGGTGCAGTTCACCAAATAACAGGTAAGCGACGATCCCGACCAATGGCAGAATATAAATCACTAACAGCCAGGCCATTGCAGAAGGGACAGCACGCCTTTTCATCAGAATACGTAGCGTAATACTGGCAATAAGCAGCCAATAGCTGAAAGCCAGTAATCCGCTCAGTACAGTATAAAATGCTGTCATAGTAACAATGCACGATTCCCTGTTGCGGTAATGTTCACCTGGTCAAGTGTATGCATAGTTCCATAAAGGGGAAAGTCCTTTACTCTGAATACCATAGTGTATGGCAAATAAGGACGTGGATTCGGAAAAATCCGGTTGTCGCTCTTGGCGCGCAAGAACGGGGGGATATAATAGACAAACCTATCATGCTTATAAGAGTCGTGCCATGAAACGCAGCCGGAATGAGATCAGCCGTTGGCGTATGCAGCGTCAGGTGCAACGCCGTCGGAGTCGCTGGCTTGAGGCCCAGTCTCGCAGTTACCGACATATCCACCACATGTATTACCTGCGTCAGAAACAGCAGCGCCGTGCATTATTATATGCGGTGGCTTACGAGTGGTAATCTGTGGATATCTGCTGTAAGTAAGGCCCAATGTTCATCAGTGCGTTGGGCCTTTTCGTTTATCTGAGTATTTTGTTCGTCTGACTCATTACAGCGCTGGCGAGTGCTGCGGCAGAACGGCATAACCGTTGTTGACCTTAGCAGGTATCGCTTGTGGCGCATTGGGTTCAGCTTGTTCTTCAGCTACGCCGGGTAACTGGAACAGCGAGACTGACAGATTAAGCGCGTTGGCCTGCTCAAGCAGTTGGAGGCAGGTATGCGCAGAGGCTTCCACCTGCAAGGCGTTCTGTTTCACGGTATCGTTGAGTGAGCTGATGCGGTTGGTCACTTCATGAATGCTTTGATTCTGCTGTTGCGAAATATCGGTAATTTCACTCAGGAACGTGCTGGTGCCTTTGGCAGCCTGAATGATTTCCTGCAGGCTGTCATTGAGGTGCACAACCAGTCTGACTCCCGTGGCAACACTGTTGTCTGACTCATGAATCAGTGCATTAATGTTTTGAGCCGACTGGCTGCTCTGTGAAGCCAGCGTACCCACTTCGCGGGCGACGACTGAAAAGCCTTTACCCATTTCCCCGGCGCGTGCAGCTTCAATGGCGGCATTCAGCGACAGAATATGCGTCTGAAACGCGACGTTTTCTATCAGCGAAATGACTTCTGTCATCTCCTTGCTACGACTGGAAATATTCTGCATCGCATTGCTGACGTCGCTCATCATGGTTTCGCCTTGGGTGGCGATATGACTGGTTTCCTGCGCATGATGACTGGCTTTTTCCGTATACCGGGCGTTCTGCTCAAGGTGCTGACTAAGCTGGATAATGTGCTCGGTGGTGACTTTCAGTTCAGCGGATTGCCGGTTTGCCTGCTCAGACAATTGGCGGTTGTCGGTTGTAACGTGGCTGACTTGTTGCATCATGGTTTCCATACCCTGACGAACCTGGCTTATCAGGGTTACCAGACCGCTCTGCATCTGAACCACGCTGCTGTTCAGCAGGGCGATTTCACGCGTTGCGCGCTTTTCTATGCCGATGTTGTGTGACAAGTCCCCGGAGGCTATCAACCGCAAGTGGTCGGTAATGCGTCGAAGTGGATGAACGATCACCTTATTGACACCAATCCAGACGGCCAGCGAAATGACCAGCAACAACCCCAAAATGACGATAAACAGCGTGTGGCTGGCGTCAAGGTTATCTAATAACTGCTGGGCGTGTTGTTTCTGACGACTATCGTTTTCTTGCAGGTAATGGGCGTACTTTTGAGTAAACTGCGTTTGATAAGCCTGGATAGGAACGGCAAAGAAGATATCGATTTCATTGGTTTTTTTTATACCTTGCGCCAGTTCGAGCAACCCGTTGTAGAGCTGTTGATAGCTGTTTTTAAGATCGGTGAAGGCCGCATCGTTACGGGCAGAACCAATGTAGCGTTCCAGCTTCTGGTAATAGGCTTGTGCGTGAGTTAATGACTCTTCCGCTTCGGACATCAGGCTATTCCAACTGCCGACTGAACCGGTTTCCTTATCAAACATCAGGTAAATTCCAGCGCGATTGAGCTTATCGCTGGCGTTCATCACTTCCATGCGAGCCTGATCCATTAACGCCTGCTGCTGGCGCAGGGCTTCGTTGGCGGCGCTGTCCTGGCGCACGTCAGTCATAGTTTTCGATATCATCCCTACAGACAATACCTGTAGTAAAGAAAACAATCCGATGATCAACAGTAAACCGGAAAGAAAACTCAGGCGGTACTGGCGTATTTTGTCCAGGAAACCGGAGCGTGACGGGGCGGATGCTGACATGGCAATGACTCTCTAAAGAAAACTGCCGCCAACATAACATCGTTAAATGACTAAAATATTTCAGATAGTTAATGGGTTAACGGAGGTGTTTGTTGATGAAAATACCATGACCTCCGTCAATGTTAGATTAAAATACTTTTTTGAATGGCTTAATGCTAACCGTTTCGTAAACACCGGCGGCGACATAGGGATCGTCGTTGGCCCACTGTTGGGCATCTTCCAGTGACGGGAACTCGGCAATCACGGTAGAACCGGTAAACCCGGCTGCGCCAGGATCTTCACTGTCGATGGCTGGCAATGGTCCTGCGGTTAACAGGCGACCTTGATCTCGCAGCGTTTGCAGGCGTGCGAGATGTGCGGGGCGGGCAGCCAGGCGTTTTTCCAGCGAACCAGACACGTCGGTGGCATAAATCACATACAACATGGTAAATCCCTATCTGTCAGATGATGAGATGGAACCGTCATCATACGCGATGATGTTGATGGGGCAATCCCCATAGCGGTTAGCCCGGCGTTATAGTCTGGAAATGGAGCGGATACAGTCTGTCAGCAGCGGGAATTGATCTGCCTCTATTGAATATGATTGTCATTTGCATTTAAACTTGCGCAGTGAGAGGACATCATATAACTATGCCGCAGAAAACATTTTTCCTGACCCGCCGATATTCATGGCCTATGCTGGTTTCCGTGGGTTTTCATGGCTCATTGATTGCCGGATTGCTGTTTGCTTCATTTAATACATCAGTCAAGCTGCCACCGACCCCGCAACCGATCCAGGTGATGATGGTGAACACGGCACCGCAGGCGGTTGCTCCTGCGCCTCTGCCTGAACCTGAAAAAGCGCAGGAACCGCCGCCGGAGCCAGAGGTCCAGCCAGAACCGCCGCCATTGCCGACGCCTGTTGCTGTTCCGTTACCTGAGCCGAAACCCCGGCCCAAACCAAAGGTAAAACCAGAACCCAAGCCGGTGAAGAAGGTAGAACCACCGAAAGAAATGCCGCGTGAAACCACGCCGCAGACCGCGCCTGAACCGCAATCCAGTCAAACGGTTAGCCATAATCCGGCACCCGTGGCTCAGGCACCGGTCGCCAGTGCTCAGCCCTCTGGTCCTAGACCGTTGAATCGGGTGCAGCCAGAGTATCCGGCCAGGGCGTTCGCTTTACGAATTGAAGGGCGGGTTAAGCTACAGTTCGATGTTGATGAGTCGGGGCGGGTAGATAATGTCCGCGTGCTGGCCGCTGAACCTAACAACATGTTTGAGCGTGACATCAAGCAGGCTATGCGTAAATGGCGCTATGAACAAAACAAACCTGGGAAAGACCTGGTAGTGACGATTATCTTCCGAATCAACGGTGGCGCAGCGATGGAATAAGGGTTGCGGCTGATGTTAACAAATCGTTACTGACAATCATTACTCTGACAAATAAGGCACCGCTAGCGGTGCCTTATTGGCTTGCCATGATAACTATTATTGTTCAGGCTCGAAATTGCTTTTCCCTTTCGGTAGCTCACGCGGTCTACCGTCTTCGTCTACTGCAACATAAGTAAACAACGCTTCAGTAGCGCGGTAGCGTTGGCCGATAGGATCGGTCGACACCTTTTTCACCCATACTTCTACATTGATGGTCATTGAACTGCGGCCCGTACGAACGCAGCGGGCATAACAGCAGACCACATCGCCGACCGCAACGGGTTTGAGAAACGTCATGCCGTCAACCCGAACGGTGACAACACGGCCTTCTGCAATCTCTTTTGCCAGAATAGCGCCGCCGATATCCATCTGCGACATCAACCAGCCGCCAAAAATATCGCCGTTGGCGTTGGTATCAGCTGGCATAGCCAATGTGCGCAGCACCAGCTCGCCGTGAGGTAATACGTCTTGTTTGCTCATAAGGTCAACGAATCCGCTTGTGAGTAGTCAATAATCAGTTTGTGCCAGAAAATCATTTTTCGCCTTCATTTTCCGTCTTTTCCGTCTCAGCCGGTAGATGACGATAAATGTAAACGCCGCACAATAATGTAAATACCAGAGTCAGGCCGGTAAGGCCAAATACTTTAAAGTCAACCCAAACGTTTTGTGGCAACCAGAAAGCAATATAAATATTGGCCAGGCCGCACAACAGGAAAAATATCGCCCATGAAATGTTCAGTTTTGCCCATACTATTTCGGGTAATGACAGCTCTTTACCCAGCATACGCTGAATCAGAGGCTTCTTCATGACGAACTGGCTGAACAGCAAAGCGATAGAGAACAATGTGTAAATGATCGTGACTTTCCATTTAATGAATTGATCGTTATGGAAAACCAGCGTCAGGGTGCCAAATACCGCAACCATCAAAAAAGTCAGCAGCATCATCTTTTCGATTTTGCGATAAATAAACCAGCTAAACAGCAACGCGGCTGCCGTTGCGGCAATCAATGCACCGGAGGCGACATAAATGTCATACAGCTTATAACAGATAAAAAATACAATAAGTGGAATAAAATCAATTAGTTGCTTCATTGTGTTAATCCGTCGCTTATCCCGATGTGGGATGGGGCCGCATGTATCAAAAAGGTGGACTGTCTCTGAATTATTATCGCCGTTTGTGCAATGCGATTCCCGATTTATCGTAACAATTTGCAGAAAATTACGTTATGGCGGCGATGACGGGGCTGATAGGAGCGGCGTCGCCGCCACTCCGGGACAATCAATAATCAACCGCGCACCAGCATGTACAGACGAAATACATACACCAGCAGCATGGCGGAAAGTATGTTACTGATACCGTTTAGAATCACGGCCATAGCCGTCGGTGATACCATCGGCAAACGCGCGATCAACAATAGCAACGCGATTTTGGCCAGCAGCCACAGCATTACCGCCGGTGCCGTCTGGCGAAAATGGGAAAATGCCAGCGAACTGCTGGCGCGCATGGAGGCGAAGATCCCCCGTTTTTCGGTAACGGCGATCACCGGCGACAGACTAAAAGCGATAGAGAGCAGAATCCCTGGCACGACAACCAACAGCATACCTAGCTGAATCAGCAGGGTGCAAACCAGTATCAGTAGCAGCAGGCGAGGTAAGAGTGGCGCAGAAGCGGCAATTGCACGCAGTGCGCTGGTTTGATGACCGGCTGATACCAGCTGGATTAGCATCAACATGCCGCCGGTTAACAAAGCATTCCCCACCAGTGTGGCAAAGGTGCCAGCGGCAGAGGCTTTCAGCAGGATGAGTTGTTGCTCAGGGGAAAGTTGCTGGATGATGTCGCTGATGCCGGGCTGTTCAATTGAGGACAGATCCAGATTGCTGTTGCTGAGTTGTTGCAGTTGCTCGCTGTCGGGGGTAAAGGCATGTCCGAGCACAACGGTGATCAAGGACGTCAGCAGTGCCAGCATCAGAATGCTGAAAAACTGGTTACGCGTAAAATTCAAGGTGTCACGGTACAACCTGCTGGCCGTGATAGGCATGAAAACTCCTTGGCAAAGGTTAGCAATAAAATATTATCCGGCCATTGTAACCCGTTCGGGCGTTCCGTGGCACCCCGGCATGACTTTCTGCTATCTGCCTATTTTTGTTCTGATTTATGAACAAGGTTGCGGAACGCTGGCCGGGATAAGCGGCGGCAGGCCATAGGCTGCCCGTGCCCGATCACAGGCATCGTTGCGCTGACCGTTTTCTCCTGATTGCGAAAATTCATGGCAAGGTGTTGGCCGTTGAGCATAGATGCTGCAGCTAACCGACTCACCGATGGTACCTTCCAGCGCGCAACAGCGAACCGGTTTGCTGTTGGTGCCAGCCATACAACGCAGAAATGGTGTTACCGGTTCGGTCAGTTCGACGGGAACGGCACCACCGCCGTCATCAGCTTCCGACCAGTAAAATGATACCCGAAAATAACCGCAGCACGCGCCGCATTCCATGCAAGGGTTGATGTTATTACTCATGGCTGATTATCCACCGGCCTCACTCGGCGTTAAATCACTGGGGTAAACGCTGAATCTACGCCGAAACGTCAGCGTGTGCAGCTCGTTTTTTATGGAGTTAACAAATTTGTTCTTTGTGGGCATTTTGATTTGGATCAATTCTTTGTTTTTTAGAGAGTTGCGGTAGTTTGATGAATGTCGTTTTGTGGTAAAAATCATGTCAGGATGTGATCTGGCTTCAAACAACGATAACCCTTAGTGGGTATAGTTCGCACGGATATTAGCCTTACAAATGGAGTGGATAATGAAAAAAGTTTCTTTATTAATGATAGCGGCGGCGATGATTCCTGCACTGGCACAGGCTCATCAGGCTGGTGATGTGATTGTGCGTGCCGGAACCGCGACGGTGCGTCCGAATGCAGGTTCGGACGATGTGTTGAACTCTGGATCTTTTAATGTAAATAGCAACACTCAGCTAGGGTTGACCGCCGGCTATATGTTTACCGATAACATCGGCATGGAGTTGCTGGCGGCAACGCCGTTTAAGCATAAGGTGAGTCTGGGGCCGCTTGGCACGATTGCTGAGGTAAAACACTTACCACCCACATTAATGGCGCAATATTATTTTGGGCAGAGCGCAGATAAACTGCGTCCTTATCTGGGCGTTGGTCTGAACTACACCACATTCTTTGATGAGAAATTTACCCAGGACCTTGGCGGTCAATTAAGTGATTTGCACCTGAAAAGCTCCTGGGGCGTTGCTGCACAGGCTGGTCTGGATTACAACCTGAATAAAAACTGGTTGTTAAATATGTCGGTATGGTGGATGGATATCGATACTAAAGTGAAATTTAAGTATATGGGTCAGGATCAAAGCATTAAAACTCACCTCGACCCGTGGGTATTTATGTTTGGTGTGGGTTACAAATTCTGATAACCGACCTAAAAGACAAAAAGATAAGGCGGAACCGGGGTTCCGCCTTTTTTACAACCGCGATAACGGTTATCAGAAATTGTACTGCACACCAACGCGGTAACGAGTCTGGCGCTCGTCAGTAGTCTTGCTGCCTTCGACATTAGCGACCTGAATATACGGAGTCCAGTTCTTGTCGATCTTATAGGCCAGTTTCACGTCATGAGTGAGGTTGTCGTTGTCCTTGTCAGCAATGTAACCAAAGGAACCTGCTTTAGTGTTTTTATTGTATTCCAGCTCGTATTCAACAGTGAAATTGTTCAGGAATTTGTATCCCAGTACGCTGGTAATGGTATAGCCTTTCATATTAGTGGCTTCGGCAGCGCGACCATTTGAGTCATAAACATTAATACTGCCGCTATAACGCTTGTAGAAAGGACGATAACGCAGGGTATAGTAAAGGTTGTCAGTAAAGTTTACACCGCCTCTGATATAAGGACGATAGCTGCTGAAAGTGCTGCTGGATACCAGGTTGAGACCGCTTTCCAGGCTAAATGTCTGGTTGAATTTATACAGATAACTGGCAGTGACTTCGGTTTCGTTACTGACTGGTTCGTTATAAGGCTTGTTTGGTGTTTTGTCATTATCAGCCTGTTTCCATTTCAATTCAGAAGACAGACCAAACCCGTTGTCGAAACGGTGTGAAATCAGCAGACGATCCTGGTGGTTTGCATTTTGCGTATCTTTCATTTCATGGCGATAGTCGAATGTGACAGCCATAGAACTCATGCTTACCAGAGATGCGACCATCACTGTCAAAATTTTAAATTTCATTGTTATAAACCCTCTCAGAGATAATTTCTTATTTAGTGCCGTACGCGCATAGGGTGCTGCACGATGCCGATTCTCGTTTATCTATTCTTACAATTATGTGATCAAAAACAGTAAAGTGAAAAAAATGAAAAGTAGTTTTATTTTGTGATTTTCGTCTATTTACTTATCAAACAATCTATGTTTATAAATTGAAACTTTGTTTCAATTTATAAACAATCAAAAAACAAAAAAAGTAATAATTTTTGTTATAAAGAAACAAAAAAATTAACATCATCCCATTGGATTTTTTATTTTTTCAAAAATAAGTATTATCCTTAATAAATTCACAATTATGTTTATATTTGTCATTTTGTAATAATCGTCAGCTGAGAGAACCAGAAATCCATGAGATCGAGAATGGGGAGAACGCCTGTGTTGACACGGCAGGCATGGCTGGTCGAGGTTCGAGTGGCACAGTGTGCCCGGCTGGGTGTTGTTGACAAAAAAACGCCATAGCTGGAGAACCCGACTATGGCGGAGACGAGAGCGGGGAATCAGCGTGTGTGGGTGGCAGCTTTCATGGTGCTAACAAAATCGGCCAGTTTTGCCAGCATCACATCAGGTTGGGTGTGATACTGCTCAATGATTTTGACAATCGCTGAACCAGAGATAGCGCCGGCAGCGCCGGATTCCAGTGCCTGCTGCACCTGAGCTGGCTCGGATATGCCAAAACCCAGCAGTGGCGGAGCTGCATGGTATTCGTGCAACTTTTCCAGTAAGTGATGCAACGGTAACTGAGCGCGGGTTTCCGCACCGGTCACACCAGCCCGTGAGAGCAGATAGGTATAACCGCGACCAAAGGAGGCGACTTCACGCAACAGCTCATCATCTGCATTTGGCGGGCAGATGAATATGGGAGCAACGCCGTGCTTCATCGCTGCCGCGCGAAACGGTGCCGATTCTTCTACTGGCACGTCCGCTACCAGCACCGAATCAACGCCGGTTTCGGCACAACGCTGGTAAAAGGCATCAATACCGTTGCTAAACACCAGATTGGCATACATTAACAACCCGATAGGTAGGTCGGGATATTTCTGGCGGATAGTCGCCAGCATTTCAAAACAGTGGATTGGCGTCACACCCGCAGCGAACGCACGCAGCGTCGCGTTCTGGATAGTCGGGCCATCCGCTAGTGGGTCGGAAAAAGGAATCCCCAGCTCCAGTGCATCAGCCCCGGCGGCCACCAGCGTGTCGATAATACGTAGCGACAGTGCAGGGGACGGGTCGCCAAGCGTGACAAACGGCACAAACGCGCCTTCCTGTTTTTCCGATAGCCGTTTAAACAGAGCGTGGTAGCGTTCCATCAGATTTCTCCCTGGGATTTCAGAATATCGTGAACCGTAAAAATGTCTTTATCGCCGCGCCCGGATAGATTAACCACCAGAATTTGTTCTTTTTCCGGCTCCGCTTTGATCATTTTCAGCGCGTGAGCCAATGCGTGGGATGACTCCAGCGCCGGGATGATACCTTCGTGGCGTGACAATTCCCGAAAAGCGTGCAGCGCTTCATCGTCGGTGACAGACACATAATCCGCTCGCCCAATACTACTCAGGTGCGCGTGCTGCGGTCCGACAGAGGGGAAATCCAGCCCGGCAGAAATAGAGTACGACTCTTCAATCTGGCCGTCTTCGGTCTGCATCATCGGTGATTTCATGCCGAAGTAGATACCGACGCGGCCATGTTTCAGCGGTGCGCCGTGCTGCCCGGTTTCGATACCCAGCCCTGCCGGTTCTACACCAATTAAGCGTACGGAAGGCTCGTCAATAAAATCAGCAAACATGCCGATAGCATTCGAACCACCGCCGACACAAGCCAGCACTGCATCTGGCAGGCGACCTTCTTTTTCTTTTACCTGGGCTTTGGTTTCTTCCCCAATCATGCGCTGAAACTCCCGCACAATGGTGGGATAAGGGTGTGGGCCAGCGGCAGTGCCCAGCAGGTAATGCGCCGTTTCATAGCTGCCAGACCAGTCGCGTAATGCTTCGTTGCAGGCATCTTTCAGGGTGGCGGAGCCGCTGTGCACCGGAATCACTTCCGCGCCCATCAACCGCATACGGAATACGTTCGGCGACTGACGTTCTACGTCCTTGGCACCCATGTAGACACGGCATTTCAACCCCAGCAGGGCGCAGGCCAGCGCGCTAGCAACGCCATGCTGACCTGCTCCGGTTTCCGCGATGATTTCCGTTTTGCCCATGCGCTTTGCCAGCAAGGCCTGCCCCAGTACCTGGTTAGTCTTATGCGCGCCGCCGTGCAACAGATCTTCGCGTTTCAGATAGAGAGTGGTACGGGTGCCCGCCGTCAGGTTTTTACACTGCGTCAGCGCTGTTGGCCGACCGGCATAATTCTTCAGTAAGTCGCTGAATTCAGATTGAAATGCCGGGTCGCGCTGCGCATTGACAAATGCCTCTTCCAACTGACGCAAGGCCGGCACCAGGATCTGCGGTACATATTGACCGCCGAATTCACCAAAATAAGGGTTAAGTAACGTCATAATCAGCCTGTTGTTGTTATTCATGAGAGTTACGGCGAGGTTGCGCCGCACGCAACGTCTGGAATACCGCTGCGATTTTCTGTGGGTCCTTGATGCCGGGTTTTGATTCCACGCCAGAGTTGAAATCCAGCCCGGCGGCACCGAGTTTCGCTGCCTGAGCGACGTTGTCCGGACTTAGGCCGCCGGCCAATAGCACCTGTTTCAGCGATTGATTCTGCAACAATGACCAGTCGAACGATTGACCACTGCCGCCCTGACCGTTGTCGAGCAGCACCCGGTCAACCTGTGGCAGCGACAATGCAGGCAGGGTGTCGCCGACGCTTTGCGCTTTCCAGATCTGGCAGGTCGCAGGTAACTGCGCACGCAAGGCCGCGATAGTGGCATCATCTTCGCTGCCATGTAGCTGCACGGCTGCAAGCTGTAGTGACGACGCGGTTTCTACCATGTCGGCCAATGGCGCATCACGAAATACCCCGACATAACGCAAGGGCGCGCCTGTCATGACGGTACGCGCTTGTGACGTTGTCACACAACGCGGGGAGTTAGCGACAAAAATCAACCCGCCGTACACCGCGCCGGCCTGAAAGGCGGTGGCGGCATCTTCAGGCTGAGTCAGCCCACACACCTTGTTTTCCCCCAGGATAACCCGGCGTACTGCAAGCGCCAGGTCGTCTTCCTCCATCAGCGAACTGCCGATAAGAAAACCGTTGGCGTATTGGCTCAGTTCCTGAATATGGGCATAGCGGCTGATGCCGGATTCGCTGATCACCGTTACACCGGCTGGCAGGCGTGGCGCCAACGTGCGGGTGCGGTTCAGATCAATAGACAGATCACGCAGGTCACGGTTATTGATGCCGACTACGCGTGCTTCCAGCGCGATAGCGCGTTCCAGTTCAGCTTGATTGCTTGCTTCCGTCAAAATGCCCATATTCAGGCCGTGGGCCACCTGTGCCAATTGGCAATACTGATCATCATCCAGCACCGATAGCATCAGCAGAATTGCATCGGCCTGATAGTAACGGGCCAAGTAGATCTGGTACGGGTCGATAATGAAATCTTTGCACAGCACTGGCTGGGCTACCGCTGCGCTGACTTGTGTCAGGAAGGCAAAATCACCCTGAAAATACTTTTCATCAGTCAACACCGAAATAGCGGAGGCGTACTCCTGATAAACCTGCGCAATCGCGACGGGGTCGAAATCGGCGCGAATCAATCCCTTGGAAGGCGAGGCTTTTTTACACTCCAGAATAAACGCGGGTTTGGCCTGTTTCAGCGCCTGATAAAAATGGCGTGAACTGGGCGTTATCTGCGATTGAAAGCTCTCAAGTGGCTGTTTCTGCTTTCGTTCGGCGATCCACTGCGCTTTGTCGCGCACGATTTTGGTTAATACGGTTTCCTGCATTTTCATTATCCTCTGGTTGCCAGTTCCAGCACTCGCTGATACGCCTGACCGCTATGAATCACGTCCAGCGCCTGCCGTGCATTTTGCCGCAGATCTTCCTGGCCGAATAGTTTCAACAGTAGCGCTACATTGGCAGCGACGGCGGCGTCATGAGCCGGTTGGCCCTTACCCTGAAGTAAGCGGGCCAAGATATCACGGTTTTCTTCTGGTGTGCCTCCCAGTAAATTATCCAGTGCGAACGAATCCAGCCCAAAATCACCGGGCGTTAACAGATAGGTTTCCACCTGTCCGTCGCGCAGTTCAGCGACCTGGGTTGGCGCATGGATAGCGACTTCATCCATGCCGCCGCCATGCACCACGGCGGCGCGCTGGTATGCCAACACCTTCAGGGTGTTGGCAATCGGTTCTACCAGCTCCGGCTGATAAACGCCGATCAGCGCCAGAGGTGGGCGGGCCGGGTTGATCAACGGTCCCAGCACATTGAACAAGGTGCGGGTTTTTAACTGCTGGCGTACCGGCATTGCGTGACGAAAACCGGTGTGATATTGCGGCGCAAACAGAAAGCACACCCCAAGATCATCCAACGCCTGACGTGATGCCTGCGCCGACATATCAAGCTTGATGCCGAATGCGGACAGTAGATCCGACGATCCTGAACGGCTGGAGACGCTGCGGTTGCCGTGTTTGGCGACTTTCACCCCACAGGCCGCCGCCACAAAGGCGCTGGCGGTTGAAATATTGATGCTGTTGGAACCATCGCCGCCGGTGCCGACAATATCGGCGAATAGATAGTCCGGACGCGGGAACGGTTGGGCGTCGGCCAGCAGTGCAGTGGCGGCTCCGGCGATTTCATCCGGATGTTCGCCGCGCACCTTCATACTGATGAGCGCGGCGGCCAGTTGCGTTGGGTCCAGCTCACCCTTAATGATAGCGGCAAATAACCGCTGGCTTTCCGCCTGGCTCAGAATGTCGGCGCGATAGAGTTTTTCAAGAATCGGTTGCATCAGAGGTATCTCCTTCAATTCAGGCCAGCGCCCAGTCCAGCGTCTGATTCAGCAGACGCGCACCATGAGTGGTAAGAATAGATTCCGGGTGGAACTGGAAACCGCAGACACGATGTTCATCGTGGCGTACCGCCATCACCATGCCGTTGAAACTGGCGTTAATCACCAACCCTGCCGGGATGTTGCTTCCCACCAGAGAGTGATAGCGCGCTACCGGTAACGGGTCAGGCAGCCCAATGAACATCGCCTGATTGTCATGTTCAATACTGGAGGCTTTGCCATGCAGAATTTCACCAGCCTGGCCGACATGGCCGCCGTAGGCTTCGACAATCGCCTGATGACCCAGACAGATACCGATGATCGGCAACTGGCCGCGCAGGCGTTGCAACAGTGCTGGCATACAACCGGCTTCGGACGGCGTACCGGGACCGGGTGAGAGCATCAACACCGGTTTTTCCATCTGTTGCAGGCGTTCAACAATCACGTTGGCAGGCAACTGGTTACGATACACCACCACGTTGTGGCCGCTGGCGCGCAACTGGTCTACCAGGTTGTAGGTAAAGGAGTCGATATTATCAAGCAACAGGATATCGGCCATCAGAACACCTCCTTGGCATGATGCGCACTGGCAATCGCGCGTAGAACCGCGCGGGCTTTGTTACGCGTTTCATCGGCTTCAGCCTGCGGATGGGAGTCGAGCACCACGCCTGCACCGGCCTGTACGGTAGCGATGCCATCTTCCACATAGGCAGAGCGGATAACGATGCAAGTGTCGAGGTCGCCACGGGCGGTGAAATAACCTACCGCGCCACCGTAACTACCGCGGCGGGTTTTCTCGCTTTCCGCGATCAGTTGCATCGCGCGTACTTTGGGCGCGCCGCTCAGCGTGCCCATGTTCATGCAAGCGCGGTAAGCGTGCAGTACATCCAGATCCGCGCGCAGAGTACCGACCACGCGAGACACCAGATGCATTACGAACGAGTAGCGGTCTACTTTGGTCAGGTCTGCCACATAACGGCTGCCGGGTTCGCAGATTCGCGCCAGATCGTTGCGAGCCAGGTCTACCAGCATAAGATGTTCAGCCAGTTCTTTATGGTCGGTACGCATTTCTAGTTCGATACGGCTGTCCAGATCCCGGTCCAGCGAACCGTCGGCGCGGCGACCACGCGGACGAGTGCCGGCAATCGGGTAGATTTCGATCTGCCGGTTGACGGCGTCATACTTGAGGGAGCTTTCCGGCGATGCGCCGAACAGGGTGAAATCCTGATCCTGCATATAGAACATGTAAGGACTGGGGTTGTTGTCTTTCAGAGTCTGGTAAGCGGCCAGCGGCGACGGACATGGCAACGAGAAGCGACGGGACGGCACCACCTGGAAAATTTCACCGATGCGGATCGCCTGCTGCATCTGGCTGACTACCGCGCCGTAATCTTCATCGCTTTGGTTGCAGGTGAGCGTCATGGTCTCTACCGTCTGGCACGGTAACGCCGGAGCAGGCTGGCGCAATTGCTGCTGCAACTGTTCCAGACGTTGTTGCAGGCGCTGACGTTCTGTTTCATTGGGAGTAAACAGGCTGGCTTGCAGATGGGTCGAGCGTTGCTGATGATCGACTACCAGCAAGGTTTCGGCCAGATAGAAACAGTAATCCGGGCAGCGTTGCTGCTGGCTGAGCGGCGGCAAACGTTCAAAACCGGCGACCAGATCGTAGGCGAACAGCCCGCCAAAGAACATGGCTTCGCGTTCGTTTTCCGGGCACGTCACCAGCGTCAGCAGTTGTCGCAGTGCGTCAAATACCGACAGAGAACGCAGGCGAGCATCTTCATCCTGCATCACATCAATTTCTGGAAAGGTCAGTTCACGGCTGTTCGGGTGTGCATCAACGATGACATCAGCAGGCAAGGCATTATCCAATAGCGGCAGCAGCGTTGCGCCGTTAGCAGTCAGTGCCTGAATCGACACCTGTGAACCGAGGGCAGTAATGCGCAGGGCGCTGTCAACGATAAGCAGGCTTTGCAGATTCAGTTTGCTGTCTATCTCTGCTGACTCCAGCAGCAGGGTTGCCGGGCGGGTGCCGCACAGCTGGTGGAACATGGCGCTGGGGTCGTTGCGATATTCGGCTTCGACTCGCAGCAGCTCAAGTTCAGGTTGTGGTGTTTGCATGATCTCTACTCGTATTTTGTCCATAAAAAAGCCCGCTATCAGCGGGCTTCAGGATAGGCATGTCAGAAATGGCTATGCGTTATCACTTCACCCGCAACAAGGAGAAGCGCCACCAACCAGCATGATTTTTCAGGAGCAGGGTTGTTACCGTCATCGCCATTATCCTCGGTTAGCGTTGTTCTTGAACTCTCGTACTAGTTAACTGGAACACTTAGGGGAAGTCAATAAGATTCCATACGATTTTTTCGGGGAGATATCCTGCGGTGGGGGGCTGATGACGAGTTGGCTGACAGCGGACGGTATTGAATCAATCGATCTCTGAATCAAGCGTTCGGTGAATCAACTGATCTTTTTTCCTTTTTGACCAGGTTGATGGCATCATGCCGCCTGAAATTTTCTGAAACAGAGAGACACCTGACGTGCCAGATGAGTTGCCGGTATCAACGACGTTTCCCTTGTATGACTTGCATAGTCATACCACCGCGTCCGATGGTTTGCTGACGCCAACTGAACTGGTGCAGCGAGCGGTGAACATGCGCGTTAGCGTGCTGGCGATCACCGATCATGACACTACGGCGGCGTTAGATGAGGCGCATGACGCTATTGCCCGGCAGGCGTTGCCGTTGCGGTTGGTTTCCGGCGTTGAGATTTCCACCGTATGGGAAAATCATGAGATCCATATCGTCGGGTTGGGACTGGATTGTCAACATCCGGCGCTAACCTTGTTACTGCAACAGCAAGCGCAGTACCGTCGGCAACGGGCTGAGCAGATCGCGCAGCGGCTGGAAAAAGCGCTGATCCCCGATGCGCTGGCAGGCGCGTCGCGACTGGCTGAAGGCGGTATGATCACTCGCGGGCATTTTGCGCGCTACCTGGTGGAACTGGGGAAAGCGGATACGGTCGCTCAGGTATTTAAAAAATATCTGGGTAAAGGGAAAACCGGCTATGTGCCGCCGCAGTGGTGTACAATACAGCAAGCAGTGGACGCTATCCGCCAGTCAGGCGGGGTTGCGGTGCTGGCACATCCCGGTCGCTACGACCTGACCACCAAGTGGCTGAAACGGTTGATCGGGCATGTTGCTGATTGTGGCGCAGAGGCGATGGAAATCGCCCAGTGTCAACAGGCGCCAGACGAGCGTTCACAACTGGCGCGCTATGCGCGCGACTATCATTTGCTGGGGTCGCAAGGGTCGGATTTTCATCAACCCTGCGCCTGGATAGAACTGGGACGAAAATTATGGTTGCCTTCCGGTGTGGAGCCGGTCTGGCAGCATCCGGCGTTGGCCGTCTGAGTTCCGGTTACCTATCATGACAGCATTCGTATAGCCTGCTGTGGCGATCTGCCCGGCAGACTGTGCGTGTTCAGGAGGCAGAGGACGTAGTATGAGTCAGTTTTTCTATATTCATCCGCAGAACCCGCAACAGCGCCTGATTAACCAAACGGTGGAAATCCTGCGTAAAAGTGGAGTGATTGTCTATCCTACCGATTCGGGGTACGCGCTTGGGTGCCTGTTGGAAGATAAAGCCGCGATGGAGCGGATTTGTCGCATCCGCGATCTGGATCAGAATCATAACTTCACCCTGATGTGCCGCGATTTGTCGGAGTTGTCTTCTTACGCTTATGTGGATAATGCTGCATTCCGGTTGATTAAGAATAACACCCCCGGCAATTACACCTTTATTCTCAAGGCGACCAAAGAAGTGCCGCGTCGCCTGATGAATGATAAACGCAAAACCATCGGTATGCGTGTGCCGTCCAACCCGATTGCGCTGGCGTTGCTGGCGGCGCTGAATGAGCCGTTGATGTCAACTACGCTGATGTTGCCAGGCAACGATTTTGCCGAGTCCGATCCGGAAGAAATTCAGGAGCAACTGGGTAAACGGGTTGATTTGGTTATTCATGGCGGGTTTTTGGGCCAACAGCCCACCACCGTTATCGATTTGACGGAGTCCGTACCCGTGGTCGTGCGTGAAGGGACCGGCGATGTCGCGCCGTTTCTGTAATGCCGAAACATCAGCAATGGCGCTGCTAAGGTGCATTTATCCGTGCCAACATTTGGCATACAAACGTCTTGAATCAAGGTATAATCGCGGCATTATGCGTTAACTCGTTATTTTTCATGAGTTAACGCGATTCCTGGTCATCATGACATTCCCCCCCCCGACGCCTGTGAAGGCGACACAGAGGTTGCTCAATGAGCGAAAAGCTACAGAAAGTACTGGCGCGTGCAGGACACGGTTCACGCCGCGAAATTGAAAGTATGATTGAAGCCGGTCGCATTAGTGTTGACGGCAAGATTGCTACGCTGGGGGACCGCGTCGAGGTTACCCGTGCGACCAAAATTCGTATTGATGGGCATGTGGTGTCGGTGCGTGAAACCGAAGAAGCTGTCTGCCGTGTATTGATGTATTACAAACCCGAAGGGGAACTTTGTACCCGCAGCGACCCGGAAGGGCGACCAACGGTGTTTGATCGTCTGCCGCGTATTCAGGGATACCGTTGGGTGGCAGTCGGGCGTCTTGATGTGAATACCTCCGGCTTGTTGCTGTTCACGACGGACGGTGAGCTGGCGAATCGCCTGATGCACCCCAGCCGTGAAGTGGAGCGTGAGTATGCCGTGCGTGTATTCGGCGAGGTGGACGACGACAAAATTCGTCAACTGAGCAAAGGCGTACAGCTGGAAGACGGCCCGGCAGCCTTTCGTGCTATCCGCTATCAAGGGGGGGAAGGGCTGAATCAGTGGTATAACGTCACCCTGACCGAAGGCCGCAACCGTGAGGTTCGCCGTTTGTGGGAAGCCGTCGGCGTGCAGGTCAGCCGGCTGATTCGTGTTCGCTATGGCGACATTCAATTGCCGAAAGGGTTGCCGCGCGGTGGCTGGATGGAGATGAGCCTGGCCGACGTCAACTACCTGCGTGAACTGGTGCAATTGGCGCCGGAAACGGTCAGCAAGCTGCCGGTAGAGCGTGAGCGTCGTCGGGTGAAAGCTAACCAGATCCGTCGTGCGGTGAAACGACATGGCCAGGTCGGGGTTAATAATCGCCCGGCTGGCAGCCGTCGCAGTGCACCAAAGCGTAACGGCTGAATTGCCTGATTGCCTGATAAACGTCTGCGCCTGTGGGCGCAGCGTTATCCTTTCGTTGCTATCGCTTACCGGTTACCAGTCGATACCTTGCTGAGCTTGAATACCCGCATCAAAGGCGTGCTTCACGGGTCTCATCTCCGTTACGGTATCCGCAAGCTCCAGCAAATCGCGGTGGCAACCGCGGCCAGTAATGATCACGCTCTGGTGCATTGGGCGCTGTCGCAGCGCGGTAATTACTTCGTCCAGCGGTAAATAATCGTAGCTGAGCATATAGGTCAACTCGTCAAGTACTACCAGGTCGAGCGAATCATCGGCCAGCATACGTAACCCATGCTGCCAAACGTGTCTGGCTGCGTCGGTGTCGGTCTGGCGATTTTGGGTATCCCAGGTAAAGCCGGTCGCCATCACTTGAAATTCCACCCCATGCTGTTGCAACAGATTTTTCTCGCCGTTCGGCCATTCGCCTTTGATAAACTGAATTACCCCCGCCTTCAGTCCGTGGCCTACAGCCCGGCTCACTGTGCCAAAGGCGGCAGTGGTTTTGCCTTTGCCATTGCCGGTAAACACCATCAGAATGCCGCGCACCTCAGTGGCGGCGGCAATACGGGCGTCTACTTTTTCTTTGAGTCGCTGCTGGCGTTGCTGATGACGATCATCGCTCATGTATGGGTATCCTTTGTTCAACGCTTCGTTTAGTCACTCGACGGGACCAGGTTTGCGACCGGGTTGGGCATCAAAACTCATGCCGGTCTTGCGACGGCTGTCGTCTCCCATCAGGTACAGATAAAGCGGCATGATATCGGCTGGGGTTTTGAGCTTATTCGGGTCTTCATCAGGAAATGCGGCAGCGCGCATCGACGTACGGGTACCACCTGGGTTGATACAATTGACCCGCAAATTGTGGTTGCGGTATTCCTCAGCCAGCACCTGCATCATGCCTTCGGTGGCGAATTTGGATACCGAGTAAGCCCCCCAGTTTGCTCGTCCCTGACGGCCAACGCTAGAGCTGGTGAAAACCAGCGACGGACTGGCTGATTTCAGCAATAACGGTAACAGCGCCTGCGTTAACATAAACGTCGCGTTAACATTGACCTGCATAACCTGATGCCAGACGGTAGCCGATTGTTCTGCCATTGGCACGATGTCACCCAGCACGCTGGCATTGTGCAGTACGCCGTCCAGACGCGGCAGCACCTGACCGATCTGCCCGGCGATTTGTATGAAATCATGATGACTGGCAGTCAGCATGTCACAGGGAATCAGATAACTGTGGGTACCACATTCCTGAAGGATCTGTTGTTCTACGTCCTTCAGTTTGCGTTCGGTTCGCCCCAGCAACACCAGCCGAGCGCCATAGCGCGCGTAGGTCAGTGCAGCCTCGCGGCCAATGCCGTCACCGGCACCCGTGACCAGAATAATACGGTGTTGCAGCAGATCGTGTTTAGGTTGGTAATGCAAAACGGTGTCCTCTGGCTGTCATCATTCGGGAATGATGAGGTGTTTCCGAAAGAGCCATAATGGGAGTTTTATGCCTGAAACAATAGGTGTTTTCAATCAGAAGGACCGGCTTTCTCACAGCCGGTGCGGTAAAAAGCAGCGGAAAGTACAATTTCTCTATGAAGATCATCGCTATCGTGCCCGTCATACGTTAGGTTAGAAGATTAGCGCACCGCGCTGAAAGCCGTAATGGTTGTTGAAGAATCAACGTCATGTATCACATTGGTCAATGAAGGCGGTATTTGTGGAATTACTTTCTCAGTATGGTTTATTCCTGGCAAAAGTCGTCACCCTTGTCGTCGCTATCGGCGCATTGGTGGTGCTGACAGTCGGTATGACACAGCGTAAACGTCATCGAAAAGGTGAGCTGCAGGTCATTAATCTGGGGGAACAATACCGCGAAATGCGGCAGGAGATGCGGTCCGCTGCTATGAGCGATACCGAGCGCGGCCTGCTGGAAAAGCAACAGAAAAAAGAAGACAAGGAAACCGCCAAACAAGCGAAAAAACGCGCCAAACGCGGGGAGGAAAAATCTGTCCGCCCGTGTTTGTATGTGCTCGATTTCAACGGCAGCATGGATGCGGGGGAAGTAAGCTCGCTGCGTGAAGAGGTGTCTGCCGTGCTGGCGGTGGCCCGGCCAGAAGATGAAGTGTTACTGCGCCTGGAAAGCCCTGGCGGCGTGGTGCATGGCTACGGTCTGGCGGCGTCCCAGTTGCAGCGTTTCCGCCAACGTGGTATTCGCCTGACGGTGGCGGTGGATAAGGTAGCTGCCAGCGGCGGTTATATGATGGCCTGTGTGGCGGATCGCATCGTTGCGGCGCCGTTTGCCATCGTTGGATCAATTGGCGTGGTGGCACAAATTCCCAATTTTAACCGGTTGTTGAAAAGCAAAGATATTGATGTGGAACTGCATACTGCCGGCCAATATAAACGTACTCTGACACTGTTCGGTGAAAATACCGATGAAGGGCGGGAGAAGTTCCGTCAGGAATTAAATGAAACGCACCTGCTGTTTAAACAGTTTGTCAGTGAGATGCGCCCGTCGCTGGATATTGAATTGGTTGCTACCGGTGAGCACTGGTTCGGTACGCAGGCCAGGGATATGGGGTTGGTGGATGCTATCGGCACCAGTGACGACCTGCTGATTGCAGAAATGGAAAACCACGAGGTGCTGGCGGTTCGCTACACTCGCCGCAAACGCCTGCTGGACCGACTGACCGGAAGCACCGGTGAGGCGCTGGAGCGTCTGATGTTGCGCTGGTGGCAACGGGGCAATCATCCTCAGCTGTAAATTTTTTTAACGTTCACTCTTGCCTGTCCGTGTCGCGGTTTGTTGAACAATACCATCCACGTATTGTCGTTGGCCGGACAGGTGGGTAAACCGGTCCCCCAGCGGTTTACTGACGACTTTCCATCTTCTCTATCTTCCCTGAGCGCTGCGTCTCTATCCATGCCTATCGCATCCTGCTAATTCATTACGATTTCTAACCATATTAATGGTTCGCTTTACACAATTAATTGATTTTCTGTTGAAATTAACGGGGGGAACTGGTTTTTTCACCAAAACTAGATAAAATGAGTATGATTGTTTATGCTTATTTACTAATTCTGATTTCGGTTTGCATCGGCAATCAGTTCTAAACCGACAATCTACGTGTCTGCAAAGCGCTGCCTATAGGTCGGGCTATCTTTGCTTCCCAAATGACAGACGTAAGGATATGCGATGAAAATTGATACTGGAGAATACAGCCTGTTGGTCAATCAGCGCTCGCAGGCAAATGACGCGACTCACCGTAAGGAAGAGATGTCGGCATTTGCTGCGTTACTGGCCGCGAATATTAGCGCGACGTCCCCGACTAGCCAATCCACCACAGTTCAGCCCGCTCAGACTGAGACTTATGATTTTACCCGCATGACGCCAACTACGCTGCATGAATCCGTCGGTCGTCTGATTCGCAGCGGTCAACTGGATCTTGATCAAACAACACCGCTGCTTAGTATGATGGGTTCTACTCCATTGTCTTATGCTGGTGTAATGGGAACCTCTTCTCTGGCTTATTCACATTCAGAACAACCGATGAATGTGTTTAATAACTTGCAACAGAACATGGCCGTCGCGTTGTCGCGCAATGATTATCAAAGTGCGGATGGCCTACAGCGCACAATTGATGCGTTACGCCGCTTACAAGGGCAGAGTGTAATCTCTTAATCAGAGTATAACGACCAATGGTGGTATGTAAGCAGGTGAATAAGCGTTCAGAGCAATTCCATCATTAAGCTTATTTTTGCCGCCATTTCTATCCATAGCCATGCAGACGGTAGGCTATGGATTTTTTATTTTTATAGTTTCTGATAATTGAGCTATGTATTTATATTATAACTTTGGCTGATAGCTCTTGGGGGAGTCAGTATAGTAGATAGGTGACAGGTATGTATTAGATAGAACAGCCCGACAGGGCTGTTCAGATGGCGTGTTATTTAATATAAGTTTGTGTGAATAGGGTATTTCTCGGCGCGTTGGTAGATGTGTCCTGGAATTTGAATTGACCGTTATCCGTTCCATCCAGGTTATAATAGTACATCCAACCAACAACAGTATATCCAGCTGGGCAAGGGAAAGTATATTGGTTCCCAACAATACAAATGCTATCCGTTTGATAATTGGCTGAACGGGGCAATAAGCCGCTATTCATCCAGGCAATGGGGTTGTTGCCGTAACCAATTTCCTGTACTGCTACTCTTAGCTGAGCACCGCCGTGGTCACAAGTGGTTGATAGCTGACCAACAGTCGTCATGTATTCCCAGTCGCAGTTTGTTGAACCAACCGCATACACGGTGACTCTGGACAGCGCCGGAGCGGGTGCCCGTAAAGGACCCGATTTTGAGGCGTGTGATGTATCTCTGGCCACAGACAGCGGACCGGTACTTTCCAGTGTATCAAATGCCGTCAGACCTAATTCAATAGGCGGGCCTGCCTCATCAGTATTATTAATGGTTTGCGAATAGCTGCCATGACTAAAAACTGCTGCGACTGACAATAGCAAAGGCAATCCAAATTGCTTTTTCATAACACGCTCCATAAATGGTTTTTTTTATTGATGCCGTTAAAGCATCGCTGGA
>NZ_JAAVXH010000119.1:0-1995 GCF_012273755.1 Dickeya sp. CFBP 2040 | reverse complement strand
AATTGTGCAACAGGGAAAACTACAGATAAAATTACTTATTTTCTTGTTTTAGCGTTTTCCCGCCTTACGGCGGGATAAATTAACACTCCTTTTGTCCTTCGGACGCTATCTAAACCCATCGTTATAATATCGAAGGAATACTTCGCCCGTTTATCCAGATTGCGCCGTTTAATTCGGCGTTTTGTTTTACAGGGATTAATATATTTCGTATTAATTAAGTAGGGAGGCTTTTACATTGTCTCTATTTTTTAATAAGACAATGCCCACTTATACACTGCTACGCAGTGTGTGGGGTCTACCGACGGTTGCCTGCCGCAGGCTAACACCGTTTCCTTCGGAAACAAAGTCAACGTCAACCCCGAAGTTTTTCTTGCGAAAAACTAACGGCAGCATAGTTATCGTTGCGTTTTATATTTTGTTTTTATTTTATATTGAGGTCTTTTATTATATGGCGATATTTCATCTGGAGTTTAAAATTGTGAAACGTTCTGAGGGTATGTCTTCCTGCAGGAAGGCAGCCTATCATGCACGTTGCAGAATAACAGATGATCGCACAGGAAATACCTACGATTTCAGCCACAGAACAGATTTATTCCATCATCTGATATTAGCACCTGTTTCCGCACCTGCTCATATTATCGAAAATTCAAGTGCCTTGTGGAATGAAGTTGAAAGGGTTGAACGTCAGAAGGACGGTCAAACAGCACGTTATTTTGATGTGGCTATTCCCTGCGAACTGAACAATGAAGACAAGATAAAACTGGTCGTTGAATACTGCCAGAAGAATTTCGTTGATAAAGGAATGATTGCCGATATCGCATTCCACGATTTGGATGGTCAAAACCCTCATGCACATGTGATGTTGACATTAAAACCGATCACCGCTGATGGCTTTGGTAAAAAAGAAAGGAGCTGGAACGACAAGAAAAACGTAATTCTTTGGCGTGAAGCGTGGTCTGCTCTTGCCAATAGCTACCTTGAGGCATCAGGCGTGTCAGAACGTATTGATCATCGTTCTATTGAGGCTCAACATAATGAAGCACTCGAACATGCTGCTATTACCTTGGATGCAGAAGAAAAAGCGCTATGGCTTGCCAAGGCAACAGCAACCAGCCGTCCCCCTATGCAACGTGTTCATCGTGCCAAGTGGAACAGTCGAAGCGTTCAGGAAAAACGTGCTGCTGAACAGGCTGTACGCGATGAGATGAAACAGGAAGCACAGGCCACATATAGTGTATTCAAAGATTTGGATCTTCAGATCGTTGTTGACCTCAGAAGCTTTACTGTGTCGCAGCTTCCTGAACCCGTTGAAATCGTCTTACCTGAAATACAACCTCGAACAGAGTTCTCTGAGACAGCTTCACAGTCAGCATCATCAGAAGACCAAAAACCTGTTCTGGTTGCCCCTGCGCCTCATACACGCACTAAACTGAAAACCTCTCCCTCTCCAACTGCCAGAGCGGTCAAACGCGCTCCTGTTAAAAGCAAGAGGAAGCAGGTTAAACCCCGTCAGGATGGTATCTTTAAACGTTTCACTTTACTGGTAGTAGGATATATAAGAGAAAAATTTGTGTGGGCCAAGAAGAAACCCGCTCCTGTTTCCGTTGATGTTGATCACGATAAACGTATAGCTGAAAACTATGTCTTTGATGAAGTTAAAGGCATCTATGTTTCACGCGTTGAGTATGAAAAACGTCTCGCATTCAACAGTGACAGCTATAGTCCAACACCTAATGAGATCAGGCGTTTTCCAAGTCGTCCGGTTAAGTCAGTCCAGCCTGATGACGATCTTGACTACATCCCAACACTAGCGGCGAATAGGAAAAAATCAGTACCTAAATTGAGACCGCATAATGTTTATAAAGACAGATAATGACTGTAATGATACAGAGAGGTTATGAGTTATTTTAAAAAATCAACTCAATGCATCCGATCATATAACTAATTGTTATATTGAAACGAAAACCCACTGTAGCCATTATCAAGAAATGATGA
>NZ_JAAVXH010000118.1:0-303 GCF_012273755.1 Dickeya sp. CFBP 2040 | reverse complement strand
GTCGTGGCGACGCAAGTGGGACAATCTGTCAGCGTACTTCCGCTATCCGGCAAATATCCGCAAAGTCATTTACACCACAAATGCTATCGAATCGGTGCACAGACAGTTCAGGAAGCTGACCAAAACCAAAGGTGCTTTCCCGAATGAAAACAGTCTGTTGAAGCTGCTTTATCTGGGGCTGATGAACGCACAGGAAAAATGGACAATGCCCATCCAGAGCTGGAATTTGACATTGTCACAGTTGGCCATTTATTTTGAAGGGCGACTAAATAACGTGATGACGCTGTAGAATTTTTAACGTGA
>NZ_JAAVXH010000117.1:0-3298 GCF_012273755.1 Dickeya sp. CFBP 2040 | reverse complement strand
TAGCAGGTTAAATGAAAAACACTAATAAACAAAAATAAGTAACGCGGAGAGGTCGGGGTTTTAGGTACGGAGTGATTTTTCATATCCTGTTTGTAAACTTCGTTTTTAACCTGAGGTGAGTGAGCGCTAGCTTAATATCTAACTAAAAACCATAATTGGATATATCTAAAATTAACAGAGCAAGCCCTGTTCTAAAAAACTCTCACTTTTCGTCAACTGATTGACGGAATAGAGTGATGGTGTTCAAAAAATGATCTTGGTCATGCTGGACATCAAACGGTTCTGATCCAGCGCAGATGCTTCCAGTTCCGCTATTTCAGCGGTGAGCAGGCACATTGCCACAGTTTGTCCGACCTTTTCCTATAAGGTGCTTGTGATCGTGATACGTTTTCATTTGTTTTTATTGTGGTATATTGCAATTATTAACATGACACAATCTATAATTCCCTCAAATGATATAGTTGTTAGTGGTAACTATATAAAGAAAAAATAGTTTTGCTTCTATTGGAAGGGACATCGTATTCGACTTGGTCTTGTTCAAGATGGTTTTTGGGCAATTGGGGGGCATGAAGTAACTATAAGGAAGGAGGGCGCAATTCGTATAGTGACTATCTGGCTGGGATAGCGGCAGCAGGAGCTGATGTCCTGTATGTATTGATCAGTAACCGCCCCCGTAACCATGTTGTTCAGAAAAAGAGAGTGCGCTGGTTGAGAATTATTGGGTATCTACGCCTGATCATTGGTTGATGCTTGACACGGTTAGCGCTGCGCTTGTGCAACCGGGAGTAGGGAAGAAGGCTGATAGGGCTTAATATGTAATAGTTTAATTTTGGAAGAGACATTTATTATGAATGCTTTGGGCTATTTATCTTTAATGAGAGATAAGGGTATATCTTTTAGGGTTGTTCAACATGGTTTGAAATTCAGCAATCTTTCATCCGCAAGAGGTTGGGAGCCATTATTAGAACACTATTCCGAAATTAACAGTACAGATGTTAACGAATCTGTGAGAGGATTATATTTATCTCAGCTTTTTTTTGGGCAAAGGACGGTGTATTTTAGCCAGATATCTGAAGATGAGCATGGTGACCTTTCTGCTAATATTGTTAATGTATGTGATGTAATAAAAGAGATATTTAATTCATCAACACATACAAATCTCTCTCTTTATAGGAATAGTTACCCCCTGCCAATTAGTCACGATGAATTGCAGTCAGTTCCTCTGACTAATCCTTGTCCGGTTTTTCTTGATGAAACTGATGAGATGTTACGAATCATTTTTACATATCCAAGAGCATATAAAGAAAGAGTAATAATTGATATTTCTGAGATTAATTTATCAGATGATGGGGAAAGTCAATTTAGTGGTTTTGATGAAATCATAGGAGTTAAATCTGGTAGGGCGCAATCTTTTGATTGTGTTCAATTAGATAAAAATACCGGAGTAATACAATTTCAGATAGATCATAGCCGTAATATTTTAAAAGATGAAATGGATAGCGCAGCTCGTCGTTATCGCCATATGCTAATGGATGGATACCGAGATATGAATAATATTTCTATTCCAATGGAAAGCATAAATATCCACTCTAAAATTGATGAATTGTATGATAGCGACGATGGCAGAATTCATAATCTTGAACATGCCACAGCAACAGGTTCTGTCAAAACTGAAAAGATGAGAAAACGTGAGGATGACCTCAGAGATGAACAATTCCATCTGGCTGGGTTAGATGCTATTGATGGTGATACTAATAATTTTTGCATTACTAAACAATGGGATGGTGAGTGTGGTAGTTGTCTGAAACTTACAATTGACGGTGGTGTTTCACTAGCTGCTCGCTCGAATCCCAAAGTCGATTGTGCTACACTGGAAGGATGTATTACCGAGAATGATTTCAATTTATTGATTTCAAAGGTCTTGTAATAATGTTAACTAGGGCGCAGATCATTGAGATGATAGATGCAGACTTCAGGTCAAATCCTGAAGTCTGTCGCGCCTGCCATTCTGTAATTGATTATATATGTTCGTCGTCCAAGGATAATTTAAGGCATATTGCCTTTTTTAATTTAAAAAAAGTAATAAATACTCATGATGATAGCTTGGTTGTAAATGTTGTTCGCTATTTTTCTGGTGATTCATTACCTATTATTGACATTTGTTTCGAATTTATCGAAGATGATTTTATAGAACAAGTTAGTCTTGAGGATTTTCAAAAAACTCAACTGGATAATAAATATTATCATCCTGAGACTGGTGAGTTAGTTAAGGATTTTGAATCAAAAATATTTATGTACTTTTCACTTTCAAAATTAGGGCGGGAAGTGGAATGCAATTAGATGATAATATTACAATTGCCCAGTTAAAAATCATTGCTCTTGCTGATAAAAATACGCAACATTTCATAACACAATTATTGTGTTCTTCTTATGATGAATTTTTATGTCTTTTGTATAAAGATATGACCGAATGTATAGAGTTCATGGAAGAAGATCCTAGAGTTAGGCAGAACGACGGAGAAGATCGTTTAACAACGGATGTAATTCACCATTTCAGAGCTAAGGGTTATCAAGCTAGCCATGATGAAATGATCGGTGGGCACTCTGATGTTGTGATTAGACATAGGGATTATATGTGGCTGGGTGAAGCTAAAATTCATTCTGGTTATGACTATTTAATGCAGGGGTTTAATCAGTTATGTACTAGATATTCATCAGGTACTAATAATAACTGTAATGGTGGAATGTTAATTTACATTAAGAACAATAATGCTGCTGCCGTTATTTCTGAATGGAGTAATCGCCTCAGTGATGCCGGACTCAATGGTTATTTATTTTCTGAGTGTGAGAATAGACAGGGGTTAAGTTTTTACTCACAACATACACATGCGCGTTCAGGATTGCCATATAAAGTTAGACACATGGGGATTGTATTGGGGTTCGATCCACAGGATAAAAAATAATTGTTAATTTAGCCTCAATTCGCATTTAACCACCACAATAAAAAACCATCTTCACACACTGTGTAATTACTTCTACGGTTCTGTCGATCTTCAGCTTAACTCCTTCTATCTACACAAGAATACATCGACTCACTCTTACGCTAGTATTACGTTGGTAAATTATCCACTGTTGCTGATGTCCAATTTATTCATGTATTATATCGCTATCTTATATTAATGTTGAATATTAATGCTCTTTAGTTAAACAGTGGTATTATTTAAAATAAAAACGCTAAATTAATGCAAGTGTATCCATTAATTTTCAATTTTAAAAAATTAAAGTGATTTATAATTGA
>NZ_JAAVXH010000116.1:0-902 GCF_012273755.1 Dickeya sp. CFBP 2040 | reverse complement strand
GAAAGACGATTTCTTTGTGTGGTGCTGAGCCTTCTGGCGCTATTTTGAGCTTCGCTGAAATATAATTGTAGAAATGCGTTACTGACCCAACGGCAAGTTGTTGCCGCGCCCGGAATGGCACCCGCTTTGGTGCCGGACAGTAAAACATTCGCCGTACTGATTGGGTCGGTGGGAGGCGTCCATAATCTGAAGACGGCCGCAGCTGTTGCGCCACAGATAGTTCCAATTGCATTTGCGCCATCAGCTGCGGTTATCGTGTGGTCGCCTCTGGTGACATAACTCAGCACCGAATTTAACGTTCCCCAGCTACCCCATGCTCCCGCAGCAACTGCACCATATATGAGTATTTTGTATTGCTCGCTGGTAAGCGCATAAGATGAAGGAATACTCGCCATGCTTATTGCAATGGGTAAGCACAGCCATTTAATGAATCGTTTCTTTAGGATCATTGTAATCACCATATTCAATCACTATATTTAATATGTCACCCGCGTTATCGTCAGGAGTATTATTTCAGGAATAGGCGTTGCCCAGAAATATGCCTGCCTGCGACGTTCGCTGGCATGATAGAAAAACTAAAAGGTACATTGATTAAGCGTCTCTGGGATTTATTTACCCCCTGTAGGTTATAGTGGTATTTACGCGGGTGTTATATGGCAAAATCCTGCCTTGTCATCTCCTGAATACTTCCAGGTCAACACACCGCCGCCTTTACTGCCTCGATAGTTTTCAATCAGAGTGTTATGATGTTTCTGGTTGTATGAATAGTATTATTTTTCTTATTGGGTAAAGGCTGTTTTTTATTTTACATTGTCGATAATCACAACTTTATTGATAATGTTGATTAATGCCAGTCAGTCAATTGCTTAACTGACTGGCATTTTTTATTCTTGCAGAATCTA
>NZ_JAAVXH010000115.1:0-4461 GCF_012273755.1 Dickeya sp. CFBP 2040 | reverse complement strand
TGCTTATTTTGGTGTTCTTTTTTATAAAAGAAAATAATGATGTTGTTAATTATTCAATTTTGATGGCCTTTTCTTACATGATGACAAGTGTTATTGGTTATATAGGTGTTTGGAAAAAAATTGCGTTCCAAAAATTGAGGTGGAGAGAGTCTTATCAACATATTTTTAATGTTAGACATTTCTTTGCTAACTCTTTATTAGGCACTGGTTATCAATATTGTGATCAGCTGTTTCTTGGCGTTTTACTTGAGAGAAGTAATCTTGCGGCTCTGAATATACTGAAACAGGTTACTGCTATGCTAACAATATTACCTATAACGGTTTGTCGCTTCATGCTTCCTACAGTTATTGATTCATATTTAACTGGTCGTGCCGATAAATTTCATAAGAAATATGATTTTTTTTACATTTTTTTTATGTTTTTCATTGCCCTTATTTTTGGTCTATTAGGTAAATTTTTTATCATCATGTTAACTGGCGATAAATATCATTTCTCCAATATTGATATTGTGCTCAGTATGTGCTGTTTCTTATCTATATCATTAGCTGTTTTTATCGATACTCAATATAGTATTCCGCAAAAAAAAGAATTTATTACAACTCGCTCTAACTTTGTAGTGTTGGTTGTGTTTGTTTTTTTACTTTACCCTCTTATCGATTGTATGGGGTATAGCGGTGCTCTACTTGGAATGTTTATTTCAGAGTCTATAGGTGTTGTTGTTATGGTTTTTCTACATAGGAAAGGCACTGGCTATGTCAGATAGGATAAATGTATCTATAATATTAGTTAGCTACAATACATGTAATCTGACTATAGAGACGATAAAATCAATTTATGCAAGAACTAGAGATATATCCTATGAAATAATTTTGGTGGATAATAACTCAACTGATGATACTGTTCTTAAGGTGAGGTCACTATTTCCCAGTGTATTATGTATAGAGAATAAGGATAACAAAGGATTTGGTGCTGCTAATAACATTGGTGCTTCGATTGCTAGAGGTAATTACCTTTTTTTATTAAATACTGATACCGTACTTTTAGTTAATGCAGTCAAAATTCTTTCTGATTATTTAGATTGCCCTGAAAATAGTGATGTAGTAGCGGTTGGTGGAAATTTATATGACATAAATGGAAACCCCACCTCTTCGTATTCAAGGCTATTTCCTGGTGTATGCTGCGAGATAAATGGGTTGCTTTTTAATTTATTTCATCAGTTTAAATTTTTTAATTATTTTTTTAACTATACATCATCCCCTATCAAATTTAGAGGAAGCATTTCTGGAGCTGATAGTATGATAAGAAAAGAGTGGTTTGATAAAGTTAAGGGGTTTGATGAGGACTTTTTCCTTTATTATGAAGAAACGGATCTCTTTTATCGGCTGGTAAGAAATGGATTTTTTGTATCATCTATTCCTGAAGCAAAAATAATTCATTTGGAGGGGGGGTCTGAGTCAGTAAGAGAAATTACACTGGAGCGTTCTTTCAAAAGTAAATTTATCTATCTCAGTAAACATTCTACAAAAATAAAAGCTAATATTATCCACAGATTATATCAGCTTACATGTACTGTGAGAATATTGATTTTTTGTTTTGTAAAAAAAGAGGCGAAAAAATCATATTGGTCTATCTTAAAAAGAATAGAAAATGAAGTTTATCTAACTATGCGAAATAAAAATGGAAAGAGAAAGAATTAGGGCAGGTTTTAAGATCTTAACTGGCTATGTTTTTTTGTTTCTTGCCATTGCTGCTGGTTTAAGGAAAGGAAATGATCCTGATTATGCCAATTATAAGGAGATTTATGAAGGTGCGGTATCTTCTGTCGTAGTTGATGTTGAGCCAGCTTATCAAAAATTAAATTTTTTTTTCGATGCTGTAGGTTTCGGTTTTGAGGGACTCATCCTGGCTATTGCATTAGCTTCAGTAATGATGAAGTGTATTGCTATTATAAAATATTCAGAGTATTTCTTTTTAAGTTTGTTGATATATATATCAACAATATATTTATTGTTTGATGTGGTTGCTATAAGGCAGGGATTTGCTATAGCAATTATAATGTTATCTCTAGCTCTATGGGAAAATGACAAAAAGAAAGCATTGTTGCTATATGTTTTTGCGCCACTTATTCATATTGCATCACTAGTTTTTTTACCTGTGTTGTTACTTTGCAATAGGAATTATGGTAGAAAAACTCTTTTAGTAAGTATTGCCGCGATAACAGTCATTGTTACTTTGTCCCAAGTTTTTTCAATTATTGATGTTATGGAGAATATACCATTCATCCCTGACTTTTTATTGATAAAATTGAAAACCTATTCTTCATATAATAAAGAAGCTGTTTTTTCTTTTAAACAAGTTATTGTCTCTATTTTCGCTTACTTGGTATATACAAAAGTAAGTTGCTCTAGATATGTAAAACTTTGTTGTGTTGTATACATTTTTGGATGCCTGATTAGTTCGTTGTTCTCTTCTGTTGGCGATATTGCTTTCAGGATAAAATGGTTCTTTTCGTGGACGGAAATAATTTTTCTTCCGTACTTGATTGGTTATTCTTATAGATATTTTCGTGATAATGAAATGCGTTTAATTTCTCGTTTTTTATTTTTTACTCTGATTTTTTCCATGTATTTCATTCCTGCATATAATTTCATTGAGTCAATACATGAGCGTGGCTTTAGCTTGATTTTATGAATAAGAGGGCATGAAAAATGAAGGTATCTATTTTAATAATGAATGCCTGTGATATCGGTGGAATTGAACGCAGTACATTCTCGTTGATGAATGCATTACGTAAAAATAATATATGTGTAGAAATGGTATCTTTGTTTGAAAATGAAACTATAGGTTTGGGTGTTAATGAAGAATATGTCATTCCCAAAGGCCGTAATGAGTTTTTAAAGATACTTAACTATGTAAGGTCTGTGAGTGAAGACACAACAATAATATCTACTTATGATAGGTTGTCAATATTTGTCATCGCTGCTTCTTTCTTGTTAAGAAAGCGAGTGGATTTAGTTGCCCAGCAACATGCTGATTATTTTGCACTTAAATGGTGGACAAGAACAGCTCGGAGAATCATGTACAATCTGGGGAATGTTAAGATTGTTTGTTTGACGAGAAAAGATTATTCATTTTATAAAAAATGGCACGATTCAGTATACCAAGTACCAAATATATTAGATTTATCGCATAAAATATATAATGAAGTACCATCACTAGCTAGTAGACATATTGATCTCCTTGCGGCAGGTAGATTGCATCCAGTGAAAAGGTTCGAGGATTTTATAGGTTTGGTCGAATTTATCCATAAGGAGAGAGATATAACAGCTAAACTCTACGGTTCAGGTGATGATTTAAATCGATTACAGCGCTGTTGTAACTCTTCTCTAGATATTTTTGCAGGTGCTACTGATGAGCTGATGAAAAAGATGTATGACGCCAAGATTGTGGTTGTCACTTCGCATCGTGAAAGTTTTTCAATGGTAATATTGGAGGCTATGTCGGCTGGATGTGTTGTTGTAAGTTATGATTGCCCGACAGGGCCAAGTGAATTAATAACTAATGGTGTCGATGGTTTTCTTGTTGAAAACGGCAATACAAGTAAGTTAAAAGAAACATGTATGCTTCTTCTTGAAAATATTGCTTTGTGTGAGACTATTTCCATCAATGCCCAGAAAACTGCCAGAAAATACTCACCGGATATTATTGCAAAGCAATGGTCAATGATTATTTAGGATTTAGTATGACAAAAATTAGTGTTGTCATTCCGGCATATAATGCAGAAAAAACACTTACAGATGCTCTTGTTTCAGTCGTAAAACAATCTGGTGATTTTGATTTTGAAGTTATTGTTGTCAATGATGGCTCTCTTGATAGTACTAGCTCTGTTGCTATTGATTCAGCTAGAGCTTTAGGAATCAAGATAACCTTAATTGAGCAGGAAAATAAAGGTGTTGCAACAGCGAGAAATGTTGGTGTGGAAAAGAGTACTGGTGACTATATTGCTTTTCTTGACGCTGATGACATCTGGATGCCAACTAAAACCCAAGAGCAAATGAATTTTTTATTACGTAATAATTTTGGAATGATTGGTGGAAACTTCAGGGAGTTAAACGCGAATTTTAAAAAACTAAAAACTATTTCTGAAAGCATTAAAGAAGTTACTTTTAGTAATTTACTGATAAAGCATTATTTTCAACCTTCCTGTGTGATTATAAAGAAAGCTATTTTTGAGCTCGTTGGTGGGTTTGAAGATGGTATGACTCATGCAGAAGAAGGGCTGTTGTTTTACAAAATATGTTATAGCAGCCGTTGTGCTATTTATTGCAAAGATGTTATTGAATATGGTGGGGGGAAACATCCCTTTGCCTCTGGTCAAGGACTGTCTTCGAATCTATGGAAGATGGAAAAAGGAGAACTTTACAATTATCGCCACATTTATAGGAAAGGAATGATAGGTA
>NZ_JAAVXH010000114.1:0-11878 GCF_012273755.1 Dickeya sp. CFBP 2040 | reverse complement strand
ACCACCGAACCTTACTCTCCCTTAGTTACGACACCGCTGGATATCGTAAAACACACAGGACATATGGTGGTCACAGAGAGTATGGTGCTTGATAACAACATTAAAGCCAATCTACATACTTTTGATGATCGCAGTGATGTAGCTGGGTTTATTGAGACATCATTTGCTGACGGTTTATTTGCAGATATTGCCTCAGCCTTTGAAGAAATCAGCAATCATGAAGGCACCGAACAAGCGACTGCTATGGTGGAAAGACATGCTGTACTACATCCACTGAAATTCGGCTCCTGTACGCGGGCAGTTAACCTCTGGGGGTGCCCTTATCGACTGAAATGCCAGAGTGTGGTTTTTTGCGAGCATTTCACCCTGACAGGACGCATTGATGAGTTGCCCAATCTCTTTGCGAAAAAACAGGCACTACAGCAATCACGCACAAAACTGACTCAGCTAGCTAAGCACCGGATGGATTACCAGTCCAAACTGGCTCACATCGAGCAAAGTTTGCAATACCTAGATGCTATTCAATCACAATGGCTGAGTCGCGCTGAAAAAAAACGATTAGTCTCAACGGAAAATATGCTGTCAGGAGACATAAAAGTTGAAGGAGAAATAAAGACACTGGCACAGCTTTTTGCTCTAGAACATAAGAAACTTATGCGGGAGGATCACTAATGCGCGGCAAAGAACTGGATACACTGATTGAACACGAACTGCAACTGATGCTTGTCGAAGGTTTTGACAAATCCCCTATTTCTGCCAAGGCATTGCATACCCGACTCAAGTCAAAGGGTATCGTCAACAGTGGTTTAAGTACGCTAAGCAGTCTCGAACGTAAGCGCCTGATTGCTGCATATATTGATCAGCAGCTTACCCCACTTAATTTGCGGCCAAAAGAAAAGCAGCAATATGTTAATCGTAAGACACGTCAGGCTTTACTCGGTCGGAACCAACAATTGCAACAAGAGAACATGGAGCTACGACAACAACTGGCACAGAACATAGTGTCATTGATTGAAATTGTTAAAGCGGTAAAAATCAACACAGTGATACCGGTGGAAAGTCTTCTGGCTCCGCATGTCATACGGGAATTGATGAAATCACCATGAACTCAGAGGTTAGCTTGACCTGAGCCCCGTTGGAATGTCGTTCGCATTCAGCACTGAATTATCAGATGCAATCAGCGTTTGCAGCACGATGGTGAAAGGGGGAATAAAACAGATATTACTAACTGACGGCTGTATCAAATACTGAGGGCAGGCCAGAAGCTTGGTACGTGTATTCTTGGGAGGTGGTGTGCAATGAGTGGACTGTTGTTCCATCTGGCGGCATGGTGCGCTCGTCGTTGCGCGAAGTCTATTGCTGACGAGGCAAGGAATGAGCTGTCGGACGGAGGGATTGGGGCGGAGGCGCCGATTCGGACAGCATCCGAAGATCGCCTTAGAAGGGCCGAATTCGCGGCTCGCATAGCCGACGTGCTTTCGGAGCTTAGTTTGCGCGAAGGCCGAGTGTTCGCTATTCGCGGGGGATGGGGCTTCGGCAAATCATCACTGAAAAACCTCATCACCGAACGGCTCAATGCCAAGAGAAGCGGAGCCGACTGGCTCGACTTCAACCCCTGGCAATGGGGAGACGGCGACGCAATCGCCCGCGCGCTATTTGGCCAGATAGCAGATAGCTTAGGAGGCGAGTATTCGAAGGCAGCACGCGACCGAGCCGAGGCACTGCGACGCTACGGCGCGATCCTCACAGGAGTCGGTAAGCCTCTTAAAGAGGCCGGGAGTTCAAGCCTTCTTATCTCGACAGTGCTAACAAATGCCTCAGTTATAGCGATCGCGTCGGCCATTGGTTTTGACCTTCCGGCGGTCACAAAGGTTGCGGCTGTTCTCGCTCTTCTCTCGGTCGGAGTACCTCTTGTCGGACGCGTGTTATCGCATCTCGGGCGTGACTATAGCGGGGAGCCTCTCGACAAGGTACGCAGATCGCTTGAAGCTCGTCTTCGCGAACTCAAGCGGCCACTGGTTGTCTTCGTCGACGACATTGACCGGCTCGAGCCAGAGCAGATCAGGATGCTGCTTCGGCAGGTAAAGGCGAATGCTAATCTACCAAACATTGTTTTTGTGCTCCTGTTCCAGCCCAGTATCGTAGAACGTGCACTCGATCCGGTTGCCGACGGCGACGGCCGGGCCTTCCTCGAGAAGGTCGTGCAGACTAGCTTTGATCTACCGGCCGTCCCGACATCAATTGTGCATCGTATGTTCGAGGCGGAACTCTCTAAAATGGCAGGCCCCTATGCGATCGAGGCAAACGGGTTCTCTCAGAGACGCTGGGGTAACGCTTGCATTGGCTGCATCCATCCCCTACTTCGCAACATGCGTGATGCACGTCGTCTCATCTCATCCATTGCTGTACACATGCCACTGCATGTGGTTGGCAATGTATTCGAGGTGAACATTGTAGATTTCCTGCTTCTGGAGACACTCCGGGTCTTCGAGCCAGACCTCCACGATGCACTGTTCCGTGAGCGAAGATTGATTCTTCAGGAAGGACGTTTCTCCCGTGATGGCCGACGGGAGGTAGACCAGGCAGCGGCGAAGGAGCTTCTTGAGATCGTGTCGGAGGAGCGCCGCGATATCGTTCGTGACGCGCTCAAAGACTTATTTCCTCCCTTCGAATGGGCATATGGGGGGACGAACTATGCAGACGGCTTCCATCGCCGGTGGTTGATGGAGAAACGCGTATGCACATCGCGCTACTTTCCACGTTACTTTGAACTCCAGACAGCGGTCGGAGAAATGTCTGAGCGCCGTTTCGTTGATTTTCTCGATGCAACAGCGACAGAGATGGCGCTCTCTGCGGCAATCGCTGCCATCGAAGCTGACGGCCTGCTGAATTCACTTGTTGCGAGGCTTCACGAATCCGTAGACCGATTACCGACCGATAATGCTGCTGTTCTGCTCCCGGGGATGTTTGGACTTGCTGAAAAACTCGCAGGTACGAACAGCGGCACCTTCAACTCGTCATATGTGGCAGCATGGGGAGCTACAAGTTGTTTTCTGAAGCGGATTCCAGAGGATGTTCGAGGTGGTTTGGCTCTCGAAGCACTCCGTAAAACGAAAGCGCTATCCGTCGCCTCGATCATAATCCATCTCAACGATCCTACCTCTCGGAATGAGGATGAAGGTGGAGCCTTCGATCCGTGGCTTGCTCTCAACACCGTTACGGCAATGAAGGCCGAATGGCTGCGGTTGATAAGGGACCGCGCAACAGACGGCGACGCGTTGATCGCCGAGCCGGATCTCATATCTCAGCTCTATCGCTGGAAAGACTATACGGACTCAATGGACGAACCACGAGAGTGGATGATGAAAGCAATTCAAACTGACCAGGGCTTCGCAACCATGGCCACACGCCTGATGAGCCGAGGTACGAGCCACACATACGGTGATCGAGTCTCCACACCGCACAATAGTTTCAACAAAGAGACAATTGACGACTTTATCGGCATTGATGTGGCGAAGGCCAGGTGTGATGCGATTAATCCCGCCCAGTTCCCTGAGCATGAAGAGGCCCTGCGAACGCTGCTTAGATATCTCGAAAAGTGGCTCGGATTGAGAGCAAACGACATTTTCGATTTCTAGAAGGCAGCTCCAATCTTTTGAAGCCTATGGCGAGGTTCCTCTTTTCGGGCGACAGGGCGAGGCCTTGGTGCCGATGGCACCGAAGCGCATCTCGGAGTAGGTGATCGCTGGCTGCGCAGCATCGCCCGCTCAAGGCGCTTCAGTACGGCTTCCGGCTGCTCGCGCATGATGAACGAGCAGATGTTGGTGTCCAACATATACGTTTTGTTCACAGGTCAACCCGTCCTTCATCGGTGACAACGTCATCGCGCTCCGACATAAAGTCCGGATCGGCTTTTTCGAGTTCAAAGAACGAGCCCCAGGTCGGCCGGACGGGACGCAGGATGATGCTGTCCCCTTCGCGGACGATCTCCAGCTCGCTCACCCCTTCAAAATCCATGTCACGGGGGAGGCGGATGGCGCGGTTGTTGCCGTTTTTAAAAATGGATACGGTTCTCATGATTTTCTCCCGGGTAAGGGTGGATATGTGGCACATATCCGGAATAGTACTCATTGCACAGGCGTATGCATATGTCCAGTATATGCAGATGGTGAGGATATGCGTATGGTCTGCCGATGCAGATGCCAGACAAATGGATATGCCACACCTATCCTTTTGTCTCTCTTTTCTCCCAAGATCCGAAAACTGTTACCAACGGTGCAAAACTGATCCACCCTAACGGTTGAAAATTGATCCAGGGGTTAATCTGCTCCTCTGAATACAGGGGAGCTTATGATCACGTTTGAGATTCGTATGGAAATTAAAGTTCTGCACAAGCGCGGAATGAGTATCCGGGCCATCGCCAGGGAACTGGGTATTTCGCGCAATACTGTCCGCAGCCATCTGAAAGCCAAATCTGAAAAGCCGCAGTATTCACCACGCCCGGCATCATCTGTGTTTTTATCATTGCAGAAACCATAAAAAAACGTTACGCCATTTAATTCATGCCTTTCCATATTATTACCTGATAAAATTATTAACGGATTCGTTCTCGCCAAACTAATCTAATTAATCTAACGTGTTAAAAATTAGCCAAATTTACCAGCCTGAGGGGGGCATTCTCTTGCATCCAACCTACCAAACCATACTTGAAGTGGTCAGCAAAACGAAGCTGAAGTAATGAGATTAATCATAGAGATACTTCTGACGTTCATTCCAGGTAAGCATTGATAGCATGGGGCAGGGATTTAGCGCAAAATGTACCAGTTCCAGCTCCTTCATCCCCCAGAACCGCTTGTAAGCCACAATAATTCTCCGTAGTTCCGCCAGGATATCCTGAAACTGAACGTCCAGCTTGTCCAGAGTAGAAGTAAAATGATGCTCCATCATTTCATTCCCATCATAACTGTACCATTTTTCATTACGAATGATTTCATCAACCGTAGGCACATTCCAGCTTACACCAAGTAAATTACTCAGTGTCTGCATACGCGAGTACACACTACGCAACTGACGCTCATACTTATGCTTTCCGATGTTTTCCACATCGAATGATCCTTCGCCGTCTACAGGCATATGCCCGTCACGTCTGTAGCGCCGGAAAAGTTTCACAAAGTCTCGATGGATTTGCATAACTGATGGGAGGTCGGAGTCCATCCTCCGCAGCACCTTACCGTACCTGTAACTTAGCAGTGCTTTTGGGCTGGAAAACTGGTCTGCTGAAGTAAAGGAAAAATTGAGTGTGTCAGAGGATCCTATAATATACCTGTCAGGATCCCGCCGTATCTCATGCTCAATCGATTTTAAATAAACCATTCTGGTGTAGTATCGACAAGAATGAGTAGCACAGGTGCTTCATAATTGCGCCACAGACTCAGCGTGCTTCTCTTAACGGAAACACTATGGCTGCCTTGACTGCTTATATTGTCGGTAGAGGTGCCTTTCAACTGAACCCCTGCAAGCTGCCCTATTATCTGATTATCCGGAGTAGAGAACTCAAGCAGAAAATCAATGCCGTAGTCATTCTCAGACAGCTCGCGCAGCATCCACTCAGATGGAATGGCGTTTGCGAGAATTTTTTTAGCCGTGCTATCAGTCACGTGGGTATCGTGCCGAAGGGGGTAATGTTTTTCGTCCATAATGATTCCCTTAGGGTGAGTAATCACAAGAGCTGAGTCTTAAAAAGCAATCTCCTTGATACCATGACGGATAGCTTTAGTAATCGATAATGAGGCAGAGATTAAATCACGTCCTTAACTTTGCCTGACAGTTTTGTGGCAAGTGATGACTCACCCAGCCCAAAAAATATCCCGGTTGCCAGCGCAATAATGCCGTTACCCGGGATCATCGCGGTTGAAACTTCCCCGAGTTTGATCTCAAAGAATCCTGCCAGAAGGCAGAATGTGACAGCCAATGACAGCATACAACAGTAAATCAGCCTCAGTAACAGGCTGCGATGCTGGCTGATGTTCTCGTAGATTTCATCAAATACGATGTTTCCGGTTTTGATTGAAACAAACAACCATGAACCCAGACAGGTCCCGATGAGCACTGCGGGTACGTTCTTCAGTTCAGCATGAAAAAAGTACTGCGCCGCACCCAAAATAATCATTAGAAGCAGTGCATACAGACCGTATATTCCCATTATCCGATTTCTGACAAAGATCCATGACGAACTGAGGATGGTTTTTTTCAGCTCATTGAGTGCCTGGCTTGCTGGAACAAAGTCACCCTCCCGGCCTGAGAAACAGACCTGCGCGGCCTGAAATATCTGCTCGTAGGCTTCAAGCCGCTTATCTTTATCCTTTTCAAACAGCGCATTGACAGTCTGAACAACACGTTCCACATCAAGACGGAACTTCAGATATTCTTCGGGTACCTTCCCATCACCAACAGGTGAAAAGCCAATCCCCTTAGGCTCAGAATTATTCGGATATCGCGAGACGATAAAATAGCGTTTCTGTTCACTCATCGCAGAGCACCTGCTTTTTACAGATCGAACATTCATCGGTTTCTTTGCGGGCAAGCAGGATTGAGGGCTCCAGTGAGAAATCAGGTCTCCCCTTCATTATTTCGATCTGTGCAAGGATCACACTCACATTTTCCCTGTGCTGCGGCGCTGATTCCAGCAGATCATTAAAATAGGAAGTAAGAACCTCAAGATTTCTGGTTAACATTACTGGCCTGCCCTGATATTGAGATGTTGTTTAACGGTAATATCTTCAAATTCAATGCCATAGGCGCTGAATTCCTGCCTGACTTCGTTGAAAAGGTCATTTGTTCTGTTCTGTGTGTCTTCGATCGTAAGCAGCGCGGTAAAGCTGACTTCCTCATCGGGGAATTCCCCGGGAGTCCTTTCTATTGAACTGATTTTCAGCCGCCACTGGTCGGAAGCACCGACACCAGCCTTCGTTTTGGTTTCAAATTCATATTTTTTGACGGGCCACCACTTCAGGCCATGTTCAATCTGACTTTTCTCATAGTTAACGTCTTTACCGAGCCGGACTTCCCAGACTGACTGACAGTTTTTCCGGTAAGCCCATTCATTTTTCTTGGTGTCTCGTCTGAATTGCTGAAGCACAGCGTCAACGTTGATGCGGCAATATTCGGCGCCGTAGTTCTGGTTTATGACGGGATCGTAGGCAATGGTCAGCGTGGCTTTACCATGGCATTTTCCGCCTGCCGTGGTCAGGCTGCGAGGCCAGTTGAAATCAAACTCCAGTACTTCGCTGCGCTTGAGGCTTCCGCTCAAAACCAGCGTAATGCTGCTGTCGTCACTATTAAGCATATCGCGGGAGGTCAACGGCATGCCAAATCCGGCAAATCGCCTCGCTGAAGAGATATCAACGCTTTTGTCCTTAAGCGGCGGCGTCAGGTTTGAGTGATGAACCAGCATGGCGGCAAGGGAATTACGTGACAATTTGCCTGATGTCCTCTGATCCAGACTGGCGAGGATTTTGGAAACCAGAGGCGCGGAGAAGCTGGTACCCGCCTCTTCCACGAGTTCCCCACTGCCGTCAATGGAAACCAGCCCAGTTTTACCCGATTTCAGGGAATACCCTCCATAGTGGATCACATCCGGCTTTACCCCCATAGCTACGCCGGGTCCGCGACGCGTATAGACCGTAGGAGCACCGTGAACGTTGATGTCACAACCTGGTGGGTTTACCGCACCCACAGTGATGGCGCTGACGGCCTCAGCTGGCTGAGAAAGTCGATCGACATCCGAAAACTGCAGCGCTGCCGGTCTTGATGCCCAGGAGCCTCTGAAGTCAATGCTGCGTAGGTTCCCGGATGAAACGACAAAGAGCACATCGTATTTTTTTGAGATACGGTCGATTTGCGTGGCGGCAAAACTGTAGGAATCATCGCGGACAAACTCGCGGAAATTGAGACTGAAATTAAAGATGCGGAACCCCTTCCCAACCGCATCGCCAACCTCAATATCCAGCCAGTCAAAAAAATCACCCGGGTCGGAAAAATAGGTGGTGAACGTATTGGATTTACTGTTGTGAACGGGGATCCAGATATCATAGAGCAGGCAACCGTCATCATCGACCTGGGGAAGATCCGGGTTCAGCATGCCCCCGCAGACCAGAAGGCTTGCCACCTGGGAGCCATGGTTTGGATCGCAGTCATCGGCTTCAAAGCCATTGGATACTTCCACACACCACTTGGCCAGTTCGTCATGGTGAATGCCGCTGTCAATAACGCCCACGCGGGGATAATTCTCCCCCTCCGTTCTGACGGGCAGTGAAAAGTCCTGCGCTACCGGGGAATTCGACGGGTGCGCACGGGAAATTTTAGGCGGCAAAGAAATGCGCTTTACCAGCGGGCTGGCGCTGAGAACAGAGAGCAGGATCCGGTGTCTGTCCGAAGAATTATCAACGTCAGATGGTGAAAAATTCAGCTCCAGCCGCTTGTCAAAATCAACCTGAAAATCGTGGCCTGATTCAGGTCTGAGAAGCTGGATCATGATGGTTTTAGATGAGGTCGGGTGACGGCTTAGCTTCGTCGCATAGACGCCGGCCCCAAGTGTCTTCAGTTGCTCTTTCAGAGATCGCTTCATTGAGAGTATGGCATCGCTGGTGACGGTAAACTGCATGGCGTCAACGGGTCTGAAATCAACCAGCTCAACCTGGTAGCCGGTAAATCCCTCATCTTTATCGGCATGCCAGGCTGCGTTATCCTCTGGGGAAAAGGCTATTTTCTCTTCGCTGCCATAAAAGCTGATGCGATCGATTGCCCCCGTCTCACTTTTTGCTTCGCTGGGCTTAACAACGATTTTGCCTTGTCTCTCGTCGTACACTTTATTGGTAAATTCTTCAGCGCCATCAATCTTGCTGAACAGATGAACCAGATTTTTGTCTGTCACCTGAATCAGCAGTTCCCCTATTCCCAGTGAGCCCACAACAGGCGCTTTACTTACGGGGAAGAGTCTGTCAACCGGTCGATGGGATTTCGCCAGCGCCTGAGGATTTAGCTCAACTTTCACCAGACCAAGCTCATAGCCTGACCGATGAAGCTGGTTTCTGACATTCCCCACTTCATCAAGGAGGTTCTTTTTATGCTTTTTGAAGGCGTCATCCCGATCGGCGTAAAAATCAGTGTTGCTGCCCCCAACTCTAGGTGGCGGTATACGTTTAAACTGTTCAGATTTTAAAATAACCTGAACTGGATTATTTCTTTTCATATATTACCCCATCCTTAGCAATCAACCTCCCGACGACAGTCAGGATTCTTTAATATTTCTGGAAACTTTTGACTGAGTAACGTCAAAAACAAGCGCAATCTCTTTCTGGGTAAATTCATGTTTTTTGTGCAACAGGCTCATAATTGCAGCATCCTGATTATGCGATAACAACTGCATGAATTCATTGACCTCACTGCCAGCATGAATAACTGCAAAGGACTGAACCATCTCAAGAAAAGTCTGAGGACTTTTACTGATTGCGGCCATTCTCTTGAAATTATTAAGCATTAACTGAATATCAGAACCGTTAAATCCGTCAGTCAGAACGGTCAGAAATTTTATCTCTTCTGGCGTAAAGCTCAAGGGATGAATATATTTTTCAATAATCTTCATTCTCGCCGGATAATTTGGCTTAGGAACCAATATTCGCATTTCAAACCTTCGCCATACAGCAGGGTCCAACAATACCTCGTGGTTAGTAATGGCTAGCGTCATACCACTTTTTGATCTGGCATCGATACACTGCAGCAATGTATTAACGATGCGCTTAATTTCACCGACTTCATGCTTGTCATTTCGCGCCTTTGCTACGGCATCAAACTCATCCAGAAGCAGGAGACAGTCATACTGTGCAGCAAAATCAAACAGGTTATTGATATTTCGGGCACTTGTGCCCAGTAAAGATGAAACAAGCCCATCCAGCCTAGCAAGCACGATAGGTAATTCGAGCATTCTGGCGATATAAAAGGAAAGCATCGTTTTACCCGTTCCCGGCAATCCGAAAAGCAGGCAGCTCAGTGAAGGCATCACGCCATACCGAGCCAGTTTGTCCAGATTGTTCCATTGCTCAATCAGTTGGCTGACTGCTGAAGCCAGCTCATCGGGCATAACCGGGAGTTCTGCAGTCACGAGCTCTTCAGGAAAGATAATCTGTGCAAGTGGCGATCCGCTTTCTTTGTCCACAGGCACTTTGACGTTTTCCCTGAGTTCCTGCTTTCGAAGAAACGAGACTCGAGAGAGTTCAACTCTGGCTGGCTCCAGTGTGTTGAGCGTACTGGCTCTGTTGATGAGCCCTCTAAGCAATTTTGCTTCAGCAGTTTGTTGTCCTTCTCTGAGAGCATCATAAAGGCGCTCCATCTGCTGTACAGCGCCTGCGGAGGCCCCATCCTTGATAATCTGCCGGCATAAAGCCGCTACGATTTTAAAGTTCTCCACATGACACCTGTATATTTATCCAGTTAAATTGTGTTTTGATTATAGATACCACTTGTGTCTCATGCAACCGCTTCAGAAGAAAGTCGCATAAAAATCTCTAAATGTGAATCTTCATTAGATAAAAATGCATCAAAACGAAGAAAATTGATTTTTTTTTAGCAAAAATGAATAAACCTGACACTTCCCGGGAATATTTTCGAGTTTCAAAAATGCTAACCTCCTTCATCTGTCAGGTCTTACAGACTTTTCCAGTGCGTTTGAGATAAAAAAACACCGCGTTTGTGGAAGGTGGCTAAAATGAAAAACAGCTCAAAAACAGGTCGAATAGCATTAGTTCATGAAGTGAACTCGTGGAGGGTAATTGCTTAGGTTAAAAATTAACAGTAAAAACAAAGAGGTAAACGCTATGGTATCTATGAACCAAATATGTACTCAACATAAGTTAAATAACAAACCTGCAGATGTACTATCGTGTTCATTGGTAATTCCAGATCCCTCACCCGGCGATCTGGTTGCTGTTTTAACTCTTTGTTAACAACGCATCATAGACACTGCGTAGCCGCGTGCGCAGGTAAAGAACGGCTTTGTGTTTGCGTGATAATAACGCCTGAACACTGACGCCCGTTTCTTTCGCCAGCTCATTATAGCTGTAGCCCTGCAACTCGGTCTTGTCGAACACTTCACGCTGTGCAGATGGTAGTTCAGATAAAGCGGCGTCCAGTTCGTCCCACAATAATGCTTTCAGATACTCATCTTCCGGTGTTTGTGGTACGCCGAACAACGTTTCCGCCAGTTCATCTTCAGGGAAATCCTCGTCATCCCTGGTGAAATATCCGAAATCACACCACTCTCCTTAGATAAGGAATTTTCTTTATAAAAAGAACTGAAATCATGCAACAAAAGAAAACAATAACAGACATCAGTGGTATAGCGAAGATAGATTGGTCAATCCACCGTTTTGCGGCCAGATAATAAAAAATCTCAATAAAAACAGGATGAATTAAATACACACCCAGACTAATATCGGATAGAAATTTCAACTTATCATTGTGAGCGTTATTTAAATGACAGGATTTCAAAATCCACATAAAGGAAATTGACATAATAATAACATTAAAACTTAAGTAATTATAAAAATAAAGGCCTGCCTCTTTTCCTGATGCAGATGATAATAAATAACAGCAAACACAAGTTAAGACAAATGATAAAAAGAATAATAAAATATGGAATGAAAGAGGTTTGGTTGTGTTTTTTTTCGCAATTAAGTGCCCACAAACGTAATAAGGAATGTAATAAATGAACTCACTGGTAAATAACGGGTTATTATTTCCGGTGAAAAAATTATACATATCAGTCAAAGAACAAAAGACAAACATCAAAAAGATAAAAAACAACAATTTATCTTCACTGGTA
>NZ_JAAVXH010000113.1:0-174458 GCF_012273755.1 Dickeya sp. CFBP 2040 | reverse complement strand
CCGGCCGCGCCTGTCTCTCCTTCTCCTGTTCTCGTTCTTTTCCCCGCTCATCCCCTTTTGCCGGGCTTATCCTCCTGGCATGAATAGAAGCGCGAAAGCGTGATTCAGTCATCTGCTGGTCGTGCCGCCTTCCGGTACAGCCAGTCACGGATAAATACCGCAATCTGCGGTGGCTGGTTCAGATCCAGACACGGCAGGGAAGAGATTTAAACACAATTCTTCCATGAACCTGGTGTCATAAGATTGATCGGTGCCTGCACGCTGGTGTAGACAGCGATACCAAACTTAACGCTTTCGATTTGCTGATGTTTAGGGCGTAAAAAAGCCCGCGGCATGGAGCGGGCTTAGGAACAAGGCTGGGGATTAATGCAGAATTTGCGCCAGGAAAGTTTGAGTGCGTTCCGATCTCGGCGTCGTGAAGAAAACATCTGGTGGAGCCTGTTCGACGATCTCACCCTGATCCATGAAGATCACCCGGTCTGCTACGGTGCGGGCAAAGCCCATCTCGTGCGTCACACACAGCATTGTCATACCATCTTCGGCCAGTCCCAGCATGGTATCCAGCACCTCTTTTACCATTTCAGGGTCCAGTGCTGATGTTGGCTCGTCAAACAGCATGATCTTGGGTTTCATGCAGAGTGAGCGAGCGATGGCGACACGCTGTTGCTGGCCGCCGGAAAGCTGGCCCGGATATTTATGAGCATGGGCGGCGATGCGTACACGTTCCAGATAATGCATGGCCAGCGCTTCGGCTTCTTTTTTGGGCGTATTACGTACCCAACACGGCGCTAATGTGCAGTTTTGCAGCACGGTCAGATGCGGGAACAGGTTGAAATGCTGGAATACCATGCCCACTTCGGTTCTGATTTTTTCGATATTGCGGCTGTCGTGGTTAAGCTCAATGCCATCTACGGTAATGCGACCTTGTTGATGTTCTTCCAGATGGTTGATACAGCGGATCGTGGTTGATTTGCCGGAGCCTGATGGCCCGCACAACACAATACGTTCACCCTGTTTTACTTGCAGGTTGATATCTTTCAGTACGTGGAACTGCCCATACCACTTATTCACATTTTCCAGCGTGATCATGTAGTCGGAAGAAGATGTTAATGTGTCCTGGTTCATGGATAACCTCAATGGGACTTATGTCCAGTATCAAAACGTTTTTCTAAATGCTGGCTATAGCGCGACATGCTAAAGCAGAAGATCCAATAGATAATGGCAGCAAAGACGTAGCCTTCTGTGGACATGCCGAGCCAGGCCGGGTCAACCGTTGCTTGTTGGATACTACTAAACAGGTCGAACAGGCCGATGATAATCACCAGGCTAGTGTCCTTGAACAGAGCGATAATGGTGTTGACGAGGCCGGGGATCACCATTTTTAGTGCCTGAGGAAGGATCACTAACCCCTGCATACGCCAGTACCCCAGAGCCAGAGACTGCGCTGCTTCATATTGCCCTTTCGGCAGCGCCTGCAAGCCGCCACGTACCACTTCAGCCACGTAGGCTGACTGGAACAGAATGACCCCAACCAGCGCGCGCAGCAATTTGTCGATGTTGGTGCCTTCCGTCAGGAACAAAGGCAGCATCACGGAGGACATGAACAGCACGGTAATAAGCGGTACGCCGCGCCAGAACTCGATGAAAATCACGCATAGCGCACGCAGCACCGGCATGTTGGAACGTCGTCCCAGCGCCAGCAAGATCCCCAACGGCAACGCACCCGCGATGCCGATTGCTGCGATAATGATGGTCAGCGTCAGGCCGCCCCATTGGCGGGTTTCCACACGTGTCAGGCCGCCAAAACCGCCGAATAGCAACCACCAGGCGATCAACGGATAGAGAACGCCCCAAATGGCGATGTAACGTCCACGACGCGGCATGTTGCGCCAGAACATCGGCAGAATACTCAGCAGCGCCAGTACCAGTGCAAAATTGATGCGCCAGAGTTCTTCACGTGGGTAAAGCCCATACATAAATTGTTCGAATCGAGCATGAATGAAGACCCAGCACGCGCCGTCGCTGGTACAATCTGCACGACTGGAGCCAATCCAGTTAGCCTTGAGAATGGCCCAGTTTAGTAGCGGTGGGATTAAGGTCCACAGCAACCAGAGACAAGCTAAGGTCAGTAGGCTATTGGTGATATTGGAAAACAGGTTCTGTTTCGCCCAGATGATAGCGCTGCTGATGCGTGTCGGATGGGATGGTGTGTGTGTCGTCATGGTCATCCTGTTCCTTTAGCGCTCAATTAAGGCGATTTTCCGGTTATAGATGTTCATCAGTAATGAGATCAGCAGGCTGATAATCAGATAGACCGACATGGTGATGGCAATGGTTTCAATGGCTTGCCCAGTCTGGTTCAGCACCGTACCTGCGAACAGCGATACCATATCCGGATAACCGATGGCGGCAGCCAGCGACGAGTTTTTTACCACGTTCAGATACTGACTGGTCAATGGTGGAATAATTACGCGCAGCGCTTGAGGCAAAATGACTTTGCGTAATGTCACCGGTTTAGGCAGCCCTAATGATAAGGCTGCTTCATGCTGCCCACGAGAGACTGATTGAATACCTGAACGAATGATTTCGGCGATAAACGATGAGGTATACACCGATAATGCCAGCGCCAACGCTGCCAGTTCAGGGATAAGCACCAAACCACCGCTAAAGTTAAAACCTTTGAGAACCGGAAAGTCCCAGTGTAATGCCCGACCAAAGATCAGGTGAGAGAGGCCCAGCAAGACAATCAGCATCGTCAGAGGAATAGGCCAGTAACGACGTCGTTGACCGGTTAGTTCATGGTAACGATTGTTGCGACGATGTAAGGCGATGCCATAGCCAATAGAGACGACCAGCACGAGGAACGACGGGAGCGCTCCAGGGCCAAACTCAGCAGCCGGAATATACAGGCCACGGTTGCTAAGGAAAAAGGTATCGAAAGCATTTACTGCCTGACGTGGGCCTGGCAGATTGCGTAATACCGCAAAATACCAAAAGAAAATTTGCAGTAATGGCGGAATATTACGAAACGTTTCGATGTAAATTGTTGAAAGTTTACGCAGCAGCCAGTTATCAGACAGCCGTGCCAGACCGACGATAAACCCCAGTAGTGAGGCGCAGATAATACAAATCGCTGAAACCAGCAACGTATTAAGCAGGCCAATGACAAAGACTCTGGCATAAGAGTCATCCTGATCGTAGTCAATCAGGTGCTGGACAATGCCAAAGCCAGCGCTGTTATTTAAAAAGGCAAAACCTGACGTAATTCCGCGCTGTGAAAGATTGGTGACGGTATTGTGCAGCAGATAAGCGGCGGCAACCACCACGATGACGACAGCAAGGATTTGATACAACCAGGCGCGCACCGCTGGATTAGTCAGTGATAAATCACCTTTCACGGTTGGGCGTTGCAGCATGTTGGAGCCTCAGTAACGGATAAAGCAAGGGCACGTCTGGTTTCCAGCACGTGCCCGGTTTTTCGTCAGGAATCAGCGAACAGCAGGGGCGTACTGAATGCCGCCTTTGTTCCACAGCTCGTTCAGGCCACGTTTGATTTTCAGCTCACTGCCTTGACCTACGTTACGTTCGAACACTTCGCCATAGTTGCCGACTTGTTTAACGATTTTATACGCCCAGTCAGCCGGCAGTTTCAGGTCTTTACCGAAGTTACCCTCTTTGCCCAACAGGTGTGCCATGTCCGGAGTAGTCGGCTTGGCGGTCATCTGGTCAACGTTTTGCGAGGTGATACCCATTTCTTCTGCGTTCAGCATGGCGAACAGCGTCCAGCGAACGATGGCGAACCAATCTTCATCGCCACGGCGTACCACCGGTCCCAGCGGTTCTTTGGAGATTACTTCCGGCAGTACGACGAAGTCTGCCGGTTTACCCAGCTTGATACGCAAGGCGTACAACTGGGACTGGTCGGAAGCCAACGTATCGCAACGACCAGAATCCAGCGCTTTGGCGCTTTCGTCAGAACGGTCAAAAGTTACCGGCGTGTACTTCATGTTGTGGGTCTTGAAGTAGTCGGCCACGTTCAGTTCGGTGTCGGTGCCTGCCTGAATACAAACAGTGGCGCCGTCCAGCTCTTTAGCGCTTTTCAGCCCGGCTTTGTTATGGGCCAGGAAGCCGATACCGTCGTAGTAGGTCACACCAGTGAACAGCAGGCCCATGCTGCCGTCGCGGGAGGAGGTCCAGGTAGTGTTACGGGACAGCAAGTCTACCTCACCAGACTGCAGGGCGGTGAAGCGCTCTTTGGCGGTCAGCGGAGTGAATTTGACCTTATTGGCATCGCCAAAAATGGCAGCAGCGACGCCACGGCAGACGTCAACGTCGATACCGGAGTATTTGCCGTTGGCATCGGCATACGAGAAACCAGGAAGCCCATCACTGATACCACACTGCACGAACCCTTTCTTCTGGATGGCATCAAGGGTTGCGCCTGCATGTGCCTGGTTGATGAAGGCAAACAGTGAAGCGCTGGCAACCAGCGTGGACATAATCACTTTTTTCATAATCATCGTATGTGCCTAATGTAATTGTAGTGTGCTGTTGTTGTGTTTGGCGCAGTCATGCTACGCCTGCTCTGTCTGTCGGTGTTGTGTTGCGCACACAACATGCCGTCTCTGATACAAAGCAAAAATGATGCCAGCTTGTGAGTATGCTTATTGGGGGAGGAAACCAAATCGTATCAGCGCCTGTTAGTGACAAATGTGGGGTATGAAGAGATAAATCGAAGGCATGGAATGCACCAAAATGGCGTAATTGTTATTTATTCGAACCAATTCGGTGCATTGCATGTAAATCAAGGGGATTGACGCGCTGCCATGGCCTCAGAGATAGCAATGATGGGCAGTCAGGCTGTCTTTTTTAGTGCAGGGTGCTTCATGGCGGCGCACAGACACGTGGCCGCGTTGAATAGAACAGTAAAGTGGCCCGTAAACCGGGTTACCATCGGTTATTGGCAATGAATGATTAATGTACGATGTGGCGCTGGTAGTATTTTTCCAGCCAGGTCTGCAGCTTGCTCAGTACGGTGCTAAACAGCAGGTAGATGAGCGCGGCTTCGATGTAGAGAATCAGCGGCTCGTAGGTGACCGATACAATCCGTTGTGCGGCCAGAAACATTTCAGGCACCGTGATCACGGCAGCCAGCGAGGTATCCTTGACCAGCGAAATAAAGGTGTTAGCCAGCGGCGGCAGTGACACAAATATCGACTGCGGCACGATTACCCAGCGAATGGCTTGCGCACCGCTCATACCGAGCGAATAAGCGGCATTCCACTGGCCTTTGGGTACGGAAAGAATGGCTCCGCGCACGATTTCCGAACTGTATGCGCCGACATTAAGGCTAAAGCCAATCAGTGCTGCCGGGAAGGCATCCAGCGTGATACCGGCGTTGGGCAAACCATAGAAAATCAGAAATAGCTGCACCAATAGCGGTGTGCCGCGAATCACCCACACATAAAAGTCGCAGATTTTTTTGAGCGGTTTGGGACCGTACAGGCGCAGCAGTGCGACCAATACGCCGAGCATCAAACCGAGAATAAAGGAAAGAATCGCGAGAGGAACAGTGAATGTTAGTCCAGCGGAAAGCAGACTCCAGAAGGAGTCTGCCATGAGTTGTAGCCATGATGGCATATCTATAATAGCTCCGATATCAATGCATTATTTGGAAACATCTTGTCCAAAGTATCGCACAGAAATCGTCTTATAGGTGCCGTCTGCTTTGATTTGATCCAACGCTTTGTTCAGGGCGTCCACCAGTTGCGGCTGGTTCTTGCGTACCAGAATAGCAGACGGGTCGCCGCTTTCGGCGGTGGCGATGACTTTCACATTGGCGTCAGGCTTGTGTTTTTTGAAATCCAGGAATGACAGGTTATCGTTCAGGGTGGCTTCGGCACGACCGCTCAGTACCAGTTCCAGCGACTGGTTGAAGCCGTCGGTCGGTACGATTTCTGCGCCGTAGCTGGTAGCCAACTTGGAGTAGTTGCTGGTCAGGCTTTGGGCGGATTTGTGGCCTTTCAGATCGTTGAACGATTTGATGCTGGTGTTATCACCACGCACGATCAGTACCGATTTGGAGTCGATATACGGTTTGGAGAAGTCATATTTCGCCTGACGTTCTTTGGTTACGCCCACCTGGTTGATAACCGCGTCATAACGTTTGGCGTCCACACCCGCGATCAGTCCATCCCAGCGACCTTCGACGAATTCCGCTTTTACACCCAGTTTTTCCGCTACCGCACGGCCAACATCCACATCAAAGCCGACCAGCTTGCCGGAAGCATCGTGGTAGGTATAAGGCGCGTAAGTGCCTTCGGTACCGAATTTAATCACACCTGCGGCCTTGATGGCGCTGAGATCGTCCTGAGCCTGAGCCAGTACGCTGGTAACCAGTAAGGCGCCGGTAAGTAATGCTAAGCGAGATTTTTTCATCATTGTTCCTGCCAGATATGAGTGTTGCCGTTTTGAGTCAGAAATTCTGCGAATTTACGTGATGTCATGATATTTGCCAAGTATATAAAGGCATGGCTTATATCTGCTATGAATATAGTGAGTACCCGTATTTTTTACCACAGCGTGTCACAGGTCGGTGTGACGGGCGGTCGTGATATACGGTGGTAACAATCGGTTGCCAGACTTGTGCTTTCCCGCCGCAGTCTGTTGCCTGAGGAGGAACTATGAAGCTCAGACTTGCCAGCTATAACGTCGAAAACCTGTTTCATCGTACCGCGATTCTTAACCTACCGGACCCCCAGCAAAGCAGTGAACTGCTTGAAAAAGTACGCCAGCTACAAACGCTGCTGGAAAATGATAAATATGACGATGCCTTGAAAGAGAGGGTTTTTACCCTGACCAGTAATCTCCAGCCTTATATCGACCTGCGTGTTGATGGCGGTTCGCTGGGTAGCTGGAAAAGTGAAGCTGGCAAGACCGGCTTTCGGATTAACAAAAGCTGCCGGGGGCGAGGTGATTGGTTAGGCGAGCTGGTTTTTCGTTCCGAGGCGTTTAGCGACCAGCAGCGAAAAAATACCGGGATGGTGATCAACGCGCTGAAGGCTGACATCCTGTGTGCGGCCGAAGTGGAAAATATGGCGGTGCTGCATGATTTCAACCAGCAGATTCTGGCAGACCAGGCCTTTGCCCAGTATGTCATGATCGACAGTCCGAATGATCCGCGTGGTATTGATGTGGCCTGCCTGACGCGCCACCACATTACCCAACTACGCACCCACATTTTTGATACCAGCGCGTCGTTTTCCCCGCTGTTTAGCCGTGATTGTCTGGAAGTGACGGTTGATGTTGGCCTGACGCAGCCGGTGCATGTGCTGTGTAACCACTTCAAAAGCCAGAATGGGCGTAACGATGAGGAACGCGAGCGGTCTGCCAGACGGCGGCATGCTCAGGCGGAGCGTGTGGCTGACATCGTGCGCGGATACAACCTGCAGCAAGAGTATGTGGTGGTGATGGGGGACTTAAACGAGGATAGCGCCAACCCTTGGCACAGCCTGGTGCCGCTGTTTTCCGTGCCGGATTTGCACCCGGTGGTCGATCCTGCTTTGCCGGAAACAGCACGCTATACCTATTACTTCTCCGGCGGTAAGTCTGGCGAGCGTTTGAACCAACTGGACTATATTTTCATTTCCACGCCGTTACATCAGGCAAAGGTCGACTGGGGCATTGAGCGGCGCGGTATCTATAACATCGACAATATTGCCGCGAAAGAAGGGGCGGAGCCGGTGACGCCGTTCCCGACGGTTACCTCCTGGGATACTGCCGCCTCGGATCACGCCGCTATATGGGTGGAATGTGATCTGGACTGAGCGGGATGAGTACTGAGAAACCAACGGGCCCGCTTTTTGGAAGGCCCGTTGTTTTTTGTCAGTGTCGTCTGTAGGTGTTCGCTGTGTTTTCTCTGTCAGTAAGGCTGTCCGATGTTGATGATGGTACTGATGGTATCGCCAAAGAATGTCAGTCGACTCAGTAAGATACCCAGCAGCGCAATCACGACCGTTGCGACGGAGACGACTGTTTTTTGCCGCTGGCAGGATAAGCCGAATGCAATGATAAAACAGACTAACCCACACCAGAAAAATGGCGATGACTCCCATTGCTCTGATGTCATACGCATGATGGTTCCGCCACTACGCCAGATTAACGGTGCGGCGATCAGTGCCAGAATCAGCAACGTTAATCCGTGACGCAGGGGCGAAATGGCCGACGTTTTATCCAGTAGCGGGAGGGCCGCCGCGCCCATCACCCAGGCCGTCAGCAAATATAAAATCATGGGGAGTCCATTGTTGATAGCGATCATCGCAGGTGCTGCGTAGGTCAGCCCCTGCACAATCACCAGCATGATCCCCATTACGGCGGTCGCTATCACCGTCACCTGTTTTCCATCGGTCAACAGTGCCAGTGCGATAGTGGCAGCAAAGAGTATTGCCGCCAGAATTTCCCGGCTAAGCCATGAATGCTTGAGATTGATAAAGGCGTTATAACCGTGCAACGGGTCTGCCAGATGGAAGGTCGCGCCAATCAATGACACGGCTAGCACCACGCCGGTGATGAACCAGGCTTTGCGTTGTGGCACCGCGTGATCGCACAGACGCCGCCAGGCCAGAAACAGCGCCATGCCAACAGCGGTTTGGCTTAGTGATGTAAAGAAAACCAAAGGTAGCTCATAGTGTTCCATGATTATTCTCCAGCCTGTTTTGGCGTACGAGGCATGATGAAACGCGTTCCAGGGTTCAGCGATGACATGACCGGGTAGCCCGGTGGGTATTGTACAGCGTTGGCGGGAACGGCCTGTTTGTCCAGGTCTATCATGGTTAATGCGCCCACCGGACAGGCTTCAATGCAGGCTGTCTGTAACCCCACATCCAACCGCTCATAGCACATGCTGCATTTTTCGGCTTTGTGGGTGACTTCGTTGAATTTAGGGGCACCGTAGGGGCAACTGCGCAGGCAGTTTTTGCAACCGATGCAGCGCGCCGGGTCGTGCACCACAATGCCGTCTTCACGCTTGGTATAGGCTTCGACCGGGCAGGCATCCAGACAGGCTGGATGCTCGCAGTGATTGCACGCCAGAGAATAAAAAGCCCTCTCTTCGTGAGGGTAGATGGATTTTCCCAGTGGGTAGACATAGCGCCAGAACAGGTCCGGCTCTAACTGATTAAAACTTTTACAGGCCATGGCGCAGCCACGGCACCCAATACATTTTTCACTATCGACCAGGAATGCGCGTCTCATGCTCTGGTTCCTCCCATCACTCTGCTTTGCGCCGGTGCCGACGTTAAGGTGATATCAGCGAACTGACAGTGAATGGCGGAGCCCGGCGCACCCGTCTTCATTTTTCCCATATCTGATGAGGTATCATCGACGACGTTTTGTACGTTAAACGCTTGTTTGTTAAACCAGGCCTCGTACATCAGCAGCATGTCTTGCGGTACGTTGGTGGTCAGTCTGGCTCTGACGGTGACGTCGCCGATGCCATTAAAGACGCGTACCCAATCGAGTTCACGGATACCTTTTTGTTGGGCCGCTACCGGGTGGAGGTAGACAAAAGGTTCCGGGTAGAAGACCTGCATCCAGTCCAGATTGATGAACTGAGAATGCAGGCCGTATAGCGTGTGGGGGGTAAAGAGCTGGAACGGTAAATGTTTCTCTCTTCCTGGCCGGTACTCGGGCAGCAGGGTATGACCATTCTCCTTACACAATGCCGATGTAAATTCGTATTTGCCGGACGGCGTCTTGAACTTGCGATCATGCCAGGCTGCAGAGTGTGGAAGTTTGGCTTTGACCGGACCATCCAACAACGTTTCCCATGACGAGATACCAAACAGCTTGTAGATACTGTCGTTAAACTCTTTTGCCACCCATTCTTTGCCGTCAATATCCTGTGGGAAGGTGCAGGAGCCGGGAGATAATCGGTTCATGGTGCGCGAAAGCGCAGCGGCGATGTCCAGGTCGGATTTGCACTCGTACATCGGTTTAATCGCTGGCTGATTGATAGTCAGCCAGTAGTGCCAATACGATACCGAGATATTCCATTCTTCCATCTGTGTGGTAGCCGGTAACACGATATCGGCCTGTTCCACAGTCTGATTGAAGAATTGGTCTACGCAGACCACCATCTCCAGTTTATTGAAGGCTTTCAACATCTTGTTATGGTCGAAATCCTGGGAGAGTGGGTTTTTGCAAGACACCCATAGCATGCGAATCGGCGGATCGTTGGTATCCAGTATCGATTGTGCGGTTTTATTGATATTCAGGCTGCGATCAGTATAGCTGGATGCTTCTTTAGCGCCGAAGTCGAACTCCCCTTTAGGCCCGCTCTGGCCAGTAAAACCGACAGAACCGGCGGGTTGTTTCTGCATCATGGCGTGGTAGTTGAACCCCCAGGTGTAGAGGTGGCCGTAGCGAGCGCCACCGCCCTCCAGACCGATGTTGCCGCTCATGGCGACCAGTGCGTCAATGGCTCGCACATTGGCACCGCCATTGATGTGCCGCTGCATACCGTAGCCTATCCAGATTGTCGCGGGTTTGACGGCAGTAAATTCTTCTGCAAGCTGACGAATTGTCTGTGCGGGCAAGCCACATTGTTCAGATGCCCATTCAACCGTGACATTTTCCCGCAGGTATTGCGCAAACTCTGGGAACCCCAGCGAATATTGCGTGACAAATTCGTTATCAACCAGCCCGTTATCCAGCAGATGTCGTGCCATACCCAGCGCCAGTGCGCCGTCGGAAGCGGGGCGGATCCGTAAGTACAGATCCGCTTTGGCGGCGGTCTGGGTCAAAATGGGGTCGATGACCACCACTTTGGCTCCGCGCTCCCGCGCCTGATAGAGGTATTTCATACTGTGCAGGGAGCACCAGGCTGGGTTAGCACCCCAGACAATGATGTATTTGGATTTGGCCAAATCTTCAGGGTCGTTGCACCACATATCGCCCATGTCGTAGCTCTGGGCATCAATACCAGCGGGCCAGCACGGCGTACCGACAAAGCGGGTGGTGTAGCCCAGCGAGGACATCATGCCTTCAACGCCATAGTTGAGGATGCCGAGGTTTCCTGAATATTTGGTGAGCGCCAGACCCAGTAGTGAGCCGTCTTTCTTTTTGATTTCCAGGATCTTGTTGGCGATACGCTCCATCGCTTCGTCCCAGGAGATGCGACGCCATTTTCCTGAGCCGCGGCCATCCTGAATCATCGGGTATTTGATCCGGTCAGGGCTGTAGACGCGGCGAGGGTAGGTGAGCCCTTTAAGGCAAGGCATTCCGTGGGTGAAGGTAGACTCTTTTGCGCCGTCAATGTAGGCGATAACGCCATCTTTCACATAGGTTTTCAGGCTACACGTGTCATAGCAGTTTCGCGGACATGAGTTCCGGAAAATCGTATAGCTGTTCGGGTTGTAAGGAATAGGCGCTTGTGCACTAGCTTGACGAGGCAGTAACAAGCCACCGGGTAAGCTGGCCGCAACACCAGTAATGGCGAGTGTTTTTATAAATCGCCGTCTGTCGGGGGAATTGGGGGTGTCACGCATGTGATGTTCTCCATTGCAAATCGAAAAACCAAAGCGATAGCACGTCGACCACCGATGAAATTACCGGTGTTGGCGCATGGTTGTTGATGCGATCGATAAAACGCGGTAACCACTGTCCCAGATGGTCATGGACCAGCCAGTACAGGGCGTCATGCTGTGCTGGTGTGGGAGAGAGACAGGAAAAGAGCAGTAAACAGGCGTCAATCTCGTAAGCGATATGGTCGTCAGGAAGACAATTCTCCTGCGGTACCTCATACCCGAGTTGGTGGTACAGCTGACGGACTTCCAGCGTACATTTCCCCATCATTTGCGGCTCTGCATGCAGATAAATACCGGCATAAGGTGGCGCTGGCAGCGCCATCGGGCCGACGAACAGGCGGTTAAAGTCATACTCGATTTCCAGCCAGTCATCCTGCGTCAGGTTAACGGGTAGCCTCACCCGGTGCTGACAGAGGGTGTGAAGGCGGGTACAGACCGAAGACAGCGAGCCAGATACCGGAAACGCAAAATAATCACGCAGGCATATGCCGATTGTTACCCACTCCTCACGGGAGAAAGGCGCAACCGGTATTGAAGACGGCACAGAAGGGTTCTCTTCGCTAAAGGAGGGGGTGTGCGTATTCATAACGGGCGTTCTCATGTACTGATGAATAATCACACTATAGAACTATGTGGATCGTTCATTTTTTGATTAACCACATTGTTTATACTGATATTCATCGATGACGCGATAATAATCTGTTGATGCGATTGTGATCACAGTTTGCCGTTGGCGGGCGAAAAAAAGATGTGCGTTAAATAGTCCACCACGATTACAAGCTATCTGTGTGACGACAGGGGCGTTTTCTAATCGGCAGAGTGGAGAAAAGGGAATGACAAATCAGTATCGGGTGGAAGGTAAAACCGCGTTGGTGACGGGTGGTGCCCGTGGCATTGGAAAAGCGATTGTTGAACGATTGGCGGCGGAGGGGGCCGCTTTTATTGGTATTCATGATATTGACGATTCACACGCAGCGCAGGAAACAGCAGCAAGAGTGAGAGAACTGGGGGGGCAGGCGGTGGTGATACCCGCTGACTTCGCCGTTGATCCGAAGCAACAAAGTCGGGCGCTCTGGGCGCGATTCCACCAGGCGCTTGAGCAGGCTGGGGGTGGTGGCTTGGATATTCTGGTTAATAACGCTGGTATTTCCCCTCTGGCGACGGTGGAAGACACCTCAGATGATCTGTACGACAAGGTCATGGCGATTAACGTGACAGCCCCGTTTTTCTTGATCCAGTCGGCCGGGCCGTATCTGCGTTTCGGGGGGAGCATTATCAACATCTCTTCTGCCCGTACCCGAATTGCGGCAGCCAACCGGGCGGTATATGCCGCGTCAAAAGGTGCCATTAATGTCCTGACCCTCTCGCTGGCACCGGAATACGGCACACGCCATATTACTGTTAATGCGATTGCACCCGGTGTGACGGAAACCGAGATGGTGAAAACGATGCTGGAGGATGCGGCCATTCGCCAGAAAGCGGAGCGTTATTCCGTTTTCTCGCGTCTTGGTCAACCGCAGGACGTCGCGGCGGTGGCGGTGTTTCTCGCCTCGGCGGATGCCCGTTGGATAACGGGGCAGGTGTTGGATGCGTCAGGAGGCTCGTGTCTGTAAACCGCAGGCTTACGGTGTGATACCGTCAATAAAAAAGGCGCTTACCGTGAAGGAAGCGCCTTTCTTCAGAGATGAACGGATGAGTATCAGTTCATGCCATATTTTTTCAGTTTCTTACGCAGCGTGCCGCGGTTGATGCCCATCATCAGGGCGGCGCGGGTCTGGTTGCCGCGGGTGTACTGCATCACCATGTCCAACAGCGGCTGTTCTACTTCAGCCAGTACCAGCTCATACAGGTCATTCACGTCCTGACCATTCAGTTGAGCGAAATAGTTCTTCAGTGCCTGTTTAACCGAGTCGCGCAGGGGTTTTTGGGTTACCTGAGCCTGAGAGTTTACAGTGGAAACGGTCAGTACGTCAGAATTCACGCGTTGTTCGAACATAGTTCTGTCAGCTCTTTTTCTGTTTACGCAAGATTTTCAAAATATGCCTTCAACGCCTCCAGCTGTTCGCCGGCGTCCTCTATGGCGTTGAATGTGCGCCTAAACTGGTCGTTTGGGGCATGTTCCTGGAGATACCAGGACACGTGCTTACGCGCTATACGAAATCCCTTGCCTGGACCATAAAAGTCGTGCAATTCCCGTATATGCCCGATCAACAAGTGCTTGACCTCTGCCAGTGGCAGGGGCGGCAGCAACTCCCCTGTGTCCAGATAATGCTGGATTTCCCGAAAGATCCAGGGTCTTCCCTGAGCGGCTCGTCCTATCATCAGGGCGTCTGCCCCGGTGTAATCAAGAACCGCTCTGGCTTTGCGCGGGTCAGTAATGTCGCCATTCGCAATAATGGGAATGGAAACACTCTGCTTAACTGTCCGAATGCTGTCGTATTCCGCTGCGCCATTGAACAGGCACGCACGCGTACGTCCATGGACGGTCAGCGCCTGAATACCACAATCTTCAGCCAATTTGGCAATTTCTACACAGTTACGGTGCTCTGGCGCCCAGCCGGTACGGATTTTCAGCGTGACCGGTACATCAACGGCGTTCACCACCGCCGTCAGGATCTGTTTGACCAACGCCGGATACTGCAACAGCGCCGAACCGGCCATCTTGCGGTTGACCTTCTTGGCCGGACATCCCATGTTGATGTCGATGACCTGCGCACCGTTTTCAGCGTTGATTCTGGCCGCGTCCGCCATCTCGTGTGGATCGCCGCCGGCTATCTGTACCGCTCGAATACCTGGCTCATCGCTATGTACCATACGCAGCCGAGACTTGTCCGAACGCCACACTTCCGGATTGGAAGAGAGCATCTCGGAGACCGTCATTCCAGCGCCCATCGCGTGACAGAGCGCCCGAAAAGGGCGATCACTTACGCCTGCCATCGGGGCAGCAATCAAACGATTGGGAAGCTGAAATTGTCCAATGCGCATAGACAAAGAGTGACCATACTGTGCCTGCAAGGGCGCGTATATTACGCATTTTTTACGCGATAGGAAAGGCCAAACTTTGAGCAATTGAGCGGAACAGATCAATGAAATGCTGCATTGCTTTTGCAATGATTTTATTTTTCCTTTATTTACATGATGTTATGTTTTTATTGCTGATTTTATGAACATGGCGGGGAAATTAAACATCTGCCTGAATATGCTGTTTCATCGCATAGAAATAGTGATTGATGGCAATGACAGTACGTTTGTCCAACGAAATATCCATATGAGATACCTGCCGAAACCGTGATGTTCCGGCAGGTGAAAGTAACAGGTCAGACTGGTTTGCAGATGCCGGTAATGCGGCACCACTCTTCCTTCTCCGCTACCGGGTCGAGCTGGAATTGCGCTTCATAGGCTTGTGCCACACTCTGTGCCTGTGAGGCCAGAATACCGGACAGGCCGAGATGGCCGCCAGCCTTCGGTAGCACGCTGATAAGCGGCGCCAGTTCGCGCAGCGGACCAGCCAGAATGTTGGCGACCACCACATCAGCAGACAAGTCTTTGGGCTGATCCTTCGGCAGGAACAGTTCCAGACGTTCAGATACGCCGTTACGTTGCGCGTTGTCGCGGCTGGCCTGAATGGCTTGTGGGTCGATATCGATACCGATAGCGTGGGCAGCACCGAGTTTCAGCGCGGCAATCGCCAGAATGCCGGAGCCGCAGCCGAAATCGATGACGGTTTTGCCGTTTAGGTCCAACCCGTCGAGCCATTGCAGGCACAGCGAAGTGGTGGGGTGGGTGCCGGTGCCAAACGCCAGACCGGGGTCAAGCATCACGTTAACTGCGTTTGGGTCCGGCACATCACGCCAGCTTGGGCAAATCCACAGTCGGTTGCCGAATTGCATCGGATGGAAGTTTTCCATCCATTCCCGCTCCCAGTCCTTATCTTCCAGTTGCTCGATTTTGTGCTGGAAACCGGTGCCGAGCAGCGGTTCGTGTTCCAGCATGGCAACCACCTCAACCATATCGGTTTCGGCGTCGTACAGGCCGATGACATCGGTATCGCCCCACAGGCGGGTTTCACCCGGCAGGGGTTCAAACACCGGCGTGTCATGGGTGTCCTGAAACGTAACCGAGACGGCGCCGCTTTCAGACAGTGCGTCGCCTAATTGCTCCGCGTGTGCACCGGATGTATTGATTTTTAATTGAATCCACGGCATAGCAGCCTCTGACCTTAAAGTGATGAAGATGCGGCAACCGCAGGCGTGGGCTGGCGACCCATACGGTTACCGAGAATAAACGCCATCAGGCTTAATAGCAGCGATGGCACAATCGGATGAAAACCGGCCATCTGGATGTTGAAGCTGGCGAGCAGTGTATAGCTAATGGCACCGCCGAACATCGAACTCAGCGCGCCAGCGGCGTTGGCGCGTTCCCAGTAGAGGCCCAGCACCAATGGCCACAGGAACACCGCTTCCAGCCCGCCAAACGCCAGCAGGTTCAGCCAGATGATCATTTCAGGTGGCCGCCATGATGCCAGCAATACCAGCAAGCCGAGTAGCAGGGTGGTGAAACTGGACAGATGGCGGATATAGCGCTCGTTGTTTATCTTTTGAGGATAGAGGCTCAGGTAGAGATCTTTCACGATCGTTGCGGAAGCCTGCAACAAATGCGCATTAATGTTCGACATGATGGCGGCGGTCGGTGCAGCGAGGAAGATCCCGGCGGCCAGCGGTGGCAGCACGGTGAGCATCAGTTCTGGCAACACCTGATCCGGAATAGTCAGGTTCGGCAGAATAGTGCGCCCCAATGCGCCAGCCAGATGCATACCCAGCATCAGCACGCTGATGACAATCGTCCCGATCATGATGCCACGGTGCAGCGCCTTGCTGTCACGGTAAGAAATGCAGCGCACGGCGGTATTGGGCAGGCCGATCACGCCGAAACATACCAACACCCAGAATGACGTCATGAACGGTGCGGACAGGATCTGATTGCTGCCGTGCGGATCGACCAGCGCCGGGTTGATCTGCGCCAGTTTGCCGACGGCAGCAGGCAAGCCGCCTGCTGTGTAGATCACGCCAGCCAGTAGCAACAGTGTGCCTACCAGCATCACGATACCCTGCAGAGCATCGTTGAGCACACTGGCGCGAAAGCCGCCGAACGCGGTGTAGAGCAGGATGGTAATGCCGAAAATCAACAGCCCGACGTTATAGGGCACGTGGGCTACCGTCTCCAGCAGTCGAGCGCCGCCGATGAATTGCACCGCCATCGCGCCGATAAACGCCACCAGCAGGCTCAGGCTGGCAAACCAGACCAGCAGGCGGCTGCCGTAACGGGCATAGAGCATGTCATTAAGGGTGATAGCGTTGTAGCGGCGGGCCAGAATCGCAAATTTCTTACCGAGAATGCTCAGCGACAACAGCATGGTTGGTACCTGAATCATCGATAACAGTACCCAGCCCAGCCCGTATTTGTAGGCCGCGCCGGGACCGCCAATAAACGAGCTGGCGCTGACATAGGTGCCTATCAGCGTCATCGCCAGCACGAAACCGCCCATCGAGCGATTGCCGATAAAGTATTCGGTGAGAAAATTACCTTGTTGGCGACGCCGCCAGGCATAGACCGACAGACCAAACACCAGTAACAGATAAGCAATCAGCGGCAGGATGACATCACTCTGCATCGTGATTCTCCAGTGAAATATCGCGAAAGATGACGCGAACCATCAGCCAGCACAGACCGATGAACAACAGCGGCAGCGCCAGACAAGCCAGTTCGAACCAGTGCGGCAAGCCGGTCGGGCCAGGGCGGTTGTCGGGCAAATAGGCAAAAAGTACCCAGGCTAGCAGATAGGCCAGCGTCAGTATCAGTGACCAGCGGGCTTCGCGGTGGGCCTGAAGAAAGCGTTTATCCATGATTTCCCCTTAAGTCCTGCAGGAATTCGAGCGCATGTGTATGGATGACACAAAACAGGGGATTTTACGGCATGTCAGCCAATTGCCCAGCGAAAAATTGGTGTAGTGGTGTAGAACGCGGTGAGTTGTGGGTAAACAAAAACGGGCCGACGCAGGCCGACCCGTTTTATCCGTGCGGAGGATTACTGCAGACCGAGTTTCTTCTCCAGATAGTGGATGTTGGTGCCACCATGCTGGAAGTTTTCGTCGGACATGATGCGCATCTGCAATTCCACATTGGTCTTGATGCCATCAATGATCAGCTCAGCCAGCGCATTCTTCATACGGGAAATGGCGATATCGCGGCTTTCACCGTACGTGATCAGTTTGCCGATCATCGAATCGTAATGCGGCGGTACGGTGTAACCGGCGTAAATATGCGATTCCCAACGTACGCCAAAACCGCCCGGTGCGTGGAAACGGGTGATTTTACCCGGACTCGGCATAAAGGTATTCGGGTCTTCGGCGTTGATACGGCATTCCACCGCGTGACCACGTACTTTCACTTCTTCCTGCTTGATGGACAGCGGCTGACCCGCAGCAATGCGCAACTGTTCTTTGATCAGGTCCACACCGGTGATCATTTCGGTTACCGGGTGTTCGACCTGAATACGGGTGTTCATTTCGATGAAATAGAACTCGCCGTTCTCAAACAGGAATTCGAAGGTACCGGCGCCGCGGTAGTTGATGTCCACACACGCCTTGGCGCAGCGTTCGCCGATATAGCGACGCAGATCGGCGGTAATGCCCGGCGCTGGCGCCTCTTCGACCACTTTCTGGTGACGGCGCTGCATGGAACAGTCACGCTCCGCCAGATAGATGGCGTTGCCCTGGCCGTCGGCCAGTACCTGGATTTCCACGTGACGTGGATTTTCCAGGAATTTTTCCATGTAGACCATGTCGTTGTTGAACGCCGCTTTGGCTTCCGCACGGGTCATAGCGATGGATTGCTCCAGATCTTTTTCGCTACGCACGACGCGCATACCGCGACCGCCGCCGCCGCCAGAGGCTTTGATAATGACCGGATAGCCAATGCGCTTGCCGATAGCGCGATTCTTATCCATGTCGTCGCCCAACGGGCCGTCAGAACCCGGTACGCAGGGAACGCCAGCTTTCTTCATCGCGCTGATAGCAGACACTTTGTCGCCCATCAGGCGGATAGTGTCGGCACGCGGACCGATGAAAATGAAACCGGAACGCTCAACCTGCTCAGCGAAATCGGCATTTTCAGACAGGAAACCGTAACCGGGGTGGATAGCCACCGCACCGGTAATTTCCGCCGCCGCAATGATAGCTGGAATATTCAGGTAGCTTTTTGGCGACGGAGCCGGGCCGATACACACGGTTTCGTCCGCCAGCAATACGTGTTTCAGATCGCGGTCCGCCGTGGAATGCACTGCGACAGTTTTGATGCCTAGCTCTTTACAGGCACGCAAAATACGCAACGCAATCTCACCACGGTTGGCGATGACAATTTTATCTAGCATGGTAAGCCTCGTTATTCGATGACAACCAGTGGCTCGTCAAACTCGACCGGCTGGCCGCTTTCAACCAGAATGGCTTTCACCACGCCCGCTTTGTCCGCTTCGATCTGGTTCATCATTTTCATAGCTTCAACGATGCACAGGGTATCACCTACTTTCACCTGCTGGCCGACTTCCACGAAGGGTTTCGCGTCCGGACTTGGCGTGCGATAGAAGGTGCCGACCATCGGCGAACGTACCATGTGGCCGCTGATGGCTGCCGGTGCGGCGGCTTCTGCTGCGGCTGGCGCGGCTGCCGGAGCGGCGGCTGGTGCGAACTGCTGCGGCATCGGCGCGTAGGCCTGTTGCATCACCGGGTAGCTGCCCGGTGCCGGGGCACGGCTGATACGCACGGACTCTTCGCCTTCGGAGATTTCCAGTTCGGCGATGCCAGATTCTTCAACCAGTTCGATCAGTTTCTTGATTTTACGAATATCCATGAATGTGGTTCCGTACTCTTGTTAATTGGAAACGGTTAGTTGGGTGTTGACAGGCGTTTTACTGCCGTCTGTAAACCATAATGGTATCCATCTGCGCCCAGGCCGCAGATCACCCCAGCCGATACATCTGACAAGTAGGAGTGGTGGCGGAAGGGTTCACGTGCGTACACGTTGGTCAGGTGGATTTCGATAAACGGGATGGCGACCGCCAGCAGGGCATCCCGCAGCGCCACACTGGTGTGGGTAAATGCTGCCGGGTTAATCAGAATGAAATCGGTGTTTCCTCTGGCCTGATGGATACGGTCAATCAGCTCATGTTCCGCATTCGACTGCAGGTGGGAAAGACGCACGTTCAGCGCTGCCGCATTCTGCTCCAGTCGGCTTACTATCTCCGCCAGTGTCACATGACCGTATTTATCCGGCTCACGTGTTCCCAGCAGATTCAGGTTTGGACCGTTAAGGAGCAAAATGTGAAACTTGTCTGCCATTGTGCTGCTATCTCCCTCGATTGGCTCAGTGGCGCACAACATAACGCGAAGCTATCCGTTTGTCACCCTCTGCGGAGTGAAAATATCCGTTTTCATTCGCAGGGTTTTAACATTATAGCCATATCGTAGCCGTTGGCAGCAAAATACTGGTCTTATCTGCGGAGTTACCCACGGCGTTATTGACAAAATTTTACGAAATAGCGCTGAAAATACCGTCGGATTCGCGCTGATATTGCCGATTAATGACGCCATCGACGCAGTTTCTTGTAGCGAAAAAGCAGCAAAATGACGGCAACGGAAACGTACATGATCGGCAATGGCGAAAGCGATTTTACTGACCAGAGATAATGAACCGGGGCTAAGATCGCGGCCAGATAAATGAGATTGTGCAGCTTTTGCCAGCCTGACCCCAATTTTCGCTGTGCTGACTGGGTGGAGGTTAGCGTCAATACTAGCAGTATCAGCCAGCTTGCCATGCCGAGCGTCAGGTAGGGGCGCAGAAGCACTTCTTTTCCCAGCAAATCGAGGTGATTAATCCCCAACTCCAGCAACGCATAACTGAGCAGATGCAGGCTGGCCCAGGCAAAACACCACAGCCCCAGCAGACGGCGACAGCGAATCAGCAGCGGTTGTTTACCGTAGCGTGCCAGCGGCGTCACCATTAGCGTCGCCAGTAACCATTTCAGCGCCATTGTGCCGGTAAAATGCTGGATATCTTTTGCCGGATCGGCGCTGAACGCGCCCTGATTAACGGCGAACACCAGCCAGAGTAGCGGCAGGAACGCCGCCAGATGGAGCACCGCTTTCAGGGCCGTGATGTGTCGGGAGGCTAGACGCATATCGTCGCTTTCCTGTTGATGGAAAAAAAACCAGAGCCGTCATCATGGGATACCTGACTTTTCTCAGAAGTTTGCCCGTAAATCCAACCCCTGATACAGCGAGGCAACCTGATCGGCATAACCGTTGAACAGTAGCGTGGGCTGGCGTTGAACGTCCAACAATCCGCCAGCACCGATGACCCGTTCGCTGGCCTGCGACCAGCGAGGATGATCAACATTCGGGTTGACGTTGGCATAAAACCCATACTCATTAGGTGCGGCCAGATTCCAGGTTGAAGGGGGTTGTTGTTGCGTCAGACGGATATGCACGATGGATTTTATGTTCTTGAAGCCGTATTTCCATGGCGTAACCAGCCGTATCGGCGCGCCGTTTTGCGGCGGCAAGGTCTTGCCGTATACGCCGACCGCCAGCAAGGTTAACGGGTGCATGGCTTCGTCCAGACGCAACCCCTCGACATAGGGATAGTCGAGACCACCCCCCATAAAGCTGTCTTTTTGACCGGGCATTTGCGCCGGGTCATAGAGCGTCTGGAACGCAACATAACGGGCGTTACTGGTGGGTTCGGCCAGTTTTATCAATTGTGCTAATTCGAATCCGACCCATGGGATCACCATCGACCAGGCTTCGACGCAGCGAAAACGGTAGATGCGCTCTTCCAGTGCAAAACGGCGGCGAATATCGTCGATGTCCAGCGTTATAGGTTTGGCGACTTCGCCGTCAATCCGTACTTTCCAACTCTCGGTCTTAAGCCCTCCTGCGTTGGCGGCAGGGTCGGCTTTGTCCAGCCCAAACTCGTAGAAATTGTTGTAGCCGGTGACCTTGTCTTCCGGCGTTAACGCCAGTTCCGGATGCCACTGCGGCGGCTGGTTGAAGGTCAGGGGTTTGCCGGGCGGCGCGGCAGGCGCCGGTTTTCCCTTAAACCAGTTGAGGAGATCAGCGTGTGCGCCACAAGGCAGGCTTAGCGTGGCGGCAGTAAGGCCCAGCGCCTTGAGAACGGTACGGCGCTGGTGGAACAGTGATTCCGGCGTCACATCGGCGTCGGTCAGTTTGCGATGTCTGGACATGGTGAACTCCCACTTTTGATTATTGATGTCGGTCTGGGGGATTCGTGTTTCATGCTCGCCCTGATAACGATGGCGATAGCGCCAGTATGCGGTGAAATAATATGCCGGGGAACGTTCTTTTTTACCGGGTGGTCTATTTTTACCGGTTTTTACAAAAAATGAATAAGACGAGCCGTTATCGGCCCGTCCAGAAACACAAATCAGTTTGCGGCGCTGATGCGTACCAGCGTTCGACCGGTAACCCGGTTTTCCAGCAGTGCGGCGGCGGTGGCCGGAACCTGCTCCAGCGTAATTTCCTGCGTAACCTGCTCGTAGAAGGAAGCAGGCAGCAGCGTCGCCAGACGACGCCAGGCTTCCTGACGCCGTGCGCGCGGCGTCATCACCGAATCGACGCCTTGCAGACGTACGTTGCGCAGAATGAATGGCATCACCGAGGTGGGAAGCGATACGCCACCCGCCAGGCCACATGCGGCGACGGTTGCGCCGTAATGCATTTGAGCCAGTAGCGTTGCCAGTACCTGATCGCCCACCGTGTCGATGGCGCCTGCCCAGCGCTGTTTTTCCAGTGGGCGACCGGCGGCGGCGAATTCTGCGCGATCCACTACCTGATAGGCGCCAAGTTGTTGCAGATAGGCGCTGTTGTCTGCCCGGCCACTGATTGCCGTCACCTGATAACCCAGCGCGTGCAACAGTGCGATGGCTGTGCTGCCGACGCCGCCGCTGGCACCGCTGACTACGACTTCTCCGCTTTCCGGAGTCACTCCGCCTTCTTCCAGCGCCATGACGCACAACATGGCGGTCAATCCGGCGGTGCCGATGATCATCGCCTGACGTGGCGTCAGACCCTGCGCAAGCGGCACCAGCCATTCAGCACGGACTCGTGCCTGTTCCGCCAGACCTCCCCAGTGGTTTTCGCCTACGCCCCACCCGGTTAGCACCACAGGCTGCCCGGCCTGAAAATCAGGATGGTCGCTATGGCACACGGTTCCAGCAAAATCGATACCCGGCACCATCGGAAACTGACGAATGATCTTTCCTTTGCCTGTGATCGCCAGTGCATCTTTATAGTTGATGCCGGACCAGTCGATATCGACGATGATATCGCCATCGGGTAATTGTGACGGTTCGATGCTGCTGATGTCGGCCACAGTCTGGCCATTTTGTTGTCCGAGCACTAAAGCGCGCATAAAAATCCTCCTCATTGGGGACAAAAATAGAGGTAGCTCATTTAAGGACTATATTTGTAACGGGTAGTATGCGAACTGATAAATCGCAAACAACGCACAAAGTATCTCATGAAAGCACTTTTCAATTCTTTGATAAGGAGTTAAGCGCAGGGATGGGGTTGACTGCCAGAATATCAATAGTAATGACGATGCTAGCGGCATTAGCGGTGGTGCTGATGTTGGTCGGCAGCATTTTCAGTTTTGTGTGTTATAGCCAGCAACGAATGGAGCACCAACTGAGGGCGGTGGCGGCAAGTATTGATCAGGCATTGCTGGTTCAATCGCCCGCGACTATCCAGTTCTGGCTGCCGGCAGTGATGAAGGCGGCTGGCATTGTAGAACTGGAGATCCGCGATGGTCGTGAACGAATCTATTTAGTTCGTCTGCCGGAGATGTTGCCTGACGGTGAAGAGCGGGCGCTGTTCTATCATCACACCAGCCTCTCTTTGTTGCAGCATACAGACGTGAAGGTGAAAGTAACCTATGTCGATCCGCTATTCGGTATACCGCGTTATCTCAAAGCTACGTTGTCTATTGTGTTGGTGATACTGGCGATAGCGCTAGCCGTTTTTCATGGTGTGCGCTGGCTACGGCGTCAGATGGCCGGACAGGAACAGCTTGATAGACGTGCGCGGCGCATTCTGGCGGGAGAGCGCGACTCGGTGATGCATGGTTCTGTGCATGAATGGCCAGCAGCGGCCAGTGGTGCGCTGGACCAGTTACTGCTTGATCTGGCCGAGGCACGTGAGGCGCGTAGTCGGGTGGATACCCTGATTCGTTCCTTTGCGGCGCAGGATGCGCAAACTGGCCTGAATAATCGATTATTTTTTGAGAATCAGCTTGCTACGCAACTGGAAGATCCTGAAGACGTTGGTACGCATGGCGTGGTGATGATGATCCGCCTGCCTGATTTTGACACGCTACAGGAGACGCACGGCTATGGCGGTGTGCTTGAAGAGTACCGCAATACCCTGATCAACCTGCTGTCCACGTTTGTCCTGCGTTATCCTTCCGCACTGCTGGCACGTTATTACCACAGCGATTTTACGGTGCTGTTGCCGCATCGTACCCTGAAAGAGGCAGACAGCATCGCCAGCCAACTAGCGAAGGCGATAGACATTCTGCCGGTTACGCCGCTGATTGATCGGGAGGATATTCTGCATATCGGCATTTGTGCCTATCGCAGCGGGCAAACGACTGATCAGGTGATGGAATGCGTGGAGGATGCTACCCGCAATGCCGTATTGCAGGGGGGAAACAGCTGGTGTGTGTATGACCAACGCGTACCGGAAAAAGGCCGTGGCAGCGTAAGATGGCGTACTTTACTGGAACATACCCTGCTACGTGGTGGGCCGCGTCTGTATCAGAAACCGGCCATTACCCGCGACGGGGAGTTGCACCATCGGGAAATGTTTAGCCGCATTTATGATGGCACTCAGGAGTTGCTGGAAGCGGAGTACATGCCGTTGGTGCGTCAGCTTGGCTTGACCTCCGGTTATGACAGGCAACTGATCAATCGGGTGATTGCTCTGACCGTCAGTTGGCAGGATTCGGTGCTGGCTTTCCCGATAACGGTGGATTCGCTGCTGCAACGGCCATTCCTGCGCTGGTTACGTGAAACCCTGATTCAGTGCCCCAAAAAACAGCGAGAGCGATTATTGTTTGAACTTGCTGAGGCAGATGTGTGTCAATATATTGGCCGTTTGCGACCGATATTGAAGATGATTACCGGCCTGGGCTGTCGACTGGCGGTGACACATGCCGGGCTGACGCTGGTCAGCACCACCTATATCAAGTCGCTGCAGGTGGAAGTCATCAAATTGCATCCCGGATTGGTGCGTAGTCTGAATAAGCGCCCAGAGAATCAACTGTTTGTCAGCAGTCTCACCGAAGCCTGCAAGGGGACGAATGCCCATGTCTTCGCTTCGGGCGTGCGTACGCGCGAGGAGTGGCAGACGTTGCTGGATAAAGGGGTTTGCGGCGGTCAGGGCGATCTGTTCGCTGCTTCAGAGCCGGTAGGTAACACGCTGAAAAAATATTCACCGCGCACGTATGTTTGATGTAAAAATCTGAACAAACTAGCGTAGAATAGCGGCGCCATGGCGTAGCTGGCCGGTTTGCTGAACGCGGCGGCACGCACGAAAATGTTAAATTTTATGTCGGTTGTTCGCGCAATTTTCGGGATCTGCTTGCGACAATCCCCGTTACTGCCAGAAGAAACGCTGTTCTGCAGGCATTCATGATTATGGCAATTTGCGCAAACATCATTTTTTCACCGTAGCAGAACCGGTTAGCGCCTTGTCGCTGCTGCGTGTGGTTGGTACAGTAAGCGGATTTCATTTCCGCCCCCAGCTTGCAGGATTATCCTTTAGTTATGTTTAAGAAATTTCGTGGCATGTTTTCCAACGACTTGTCCATCGACCTGGGTACCGCCAATACCCTGATTTACGTAAAAGGACAAGGCATTGTACTGAATGAGCCTTCCGTGGTGGCTATTCGCCAGGATCGTGCCGGTTCTCCGAAAAGCGTGGCCGCTGTTGGTCATGAAGCCAAACAGATGTTGGGTCGTACGCCGGGCAATATTGCCGCTATTCGTCCGATGAAGGATGGTGTGATCGCCGACTTTTTCGTTACTGAGAAAATGCTGCAGCACTTTATCAAACAAGTGCATAGCAACAGTTTCATGCGTCCGAGTCCGCGTGTGCTGGTGTGCGTGCCGGTGGGCGCTACTCAGGTTGAGCGCCGCGCTATTCGTGAATCCGCTCAGGGTGCCGGTGCGCGTGAAGTGTTCCTGATTGAAGAGCCGATGGCCGCTGCAATCGGTGCTGGTCTGCCGGTGTCTGAAGCGACGGGTTCCATGGTGGTGGATATCGGTGGTGGTACGACTGAAGTGGCGGTGATCTCGCTGAACGGCGTGGTGTACTCCTCATCAGTACGTATTGGCGGTGACCGTTTTGATGAAGCTATCATTAACTATGTGCGCCGCAACTACGGTTCATTGATCGGCGAAGCGACTGCTGAGCGCATCAAACATGAAATAGGTTCTGCCTATCCGGGCGACGAAGTGCGTGAAATCGAAGTGCGCGGTCGTAATCTGGCTGAAGGCGTACCACGTGGTTTCAACCTCAATTCCAATGAGATTCTTGAAGCATTGCAGGAACCGCTGACCGGTATTGTCAGCGCGGTGATGGTCGCGCTGGAGCAGTGTCCGCCGGAACTGGCGTCCGATATTTCTGAGCGCGGCATGGTGCTGACCGGTGGTGGTGCACTGTTGCGCAACCTCGACCGCCTGCTGATGGAAGAAACCGGTATTCCGGTGGTGGTCGCGGAAGATCCACTGACCTGTGTAGCTCGTGGTGGCGGTAAAGCGTTGGAAATGATCGACATGCATGGCGGCGATTTGTTCAGCGAAGAATAATCCGGCCAGAACAAAGAAGGGGGGACTGACCGCATGGATGAAAATCTATTGTATTCATCCCGCGTGGTAGCCCCCTTTTTATTGTCGAGGAATACGCAATTTTATGAAGCCGATTTTTAGCCGGGGCCCCTCCCTGCAACTACGCCTTTTTCTTACTGTTATTACCGCCATTGTCATTATCTTTGCTGACAGTCGGCTCGGTGCGTTTGTCAAAATCAGAACGTACATGGATACCGCTGTTAGCCCATTTTATTTTCTGGCAAACGGCCCGCGTACCATGCTGGATAATCTGTCTGCCAATCTGGCCTCTCGTGAGCAACTGGATCGGGAAAACACCGCTCTGCGTCAGGAATTGTTGTTGAAAAACAGCGATCTGTTGCTACTGGGGCAATTTCGTCAGGAGAATGCCCGCCTGCGCGAACTGTTGGGTTCACCGTTGCGTCAGGAAGAGCAGAAGATGGTCACGCAGGTGCTGTCCTCCGGTTCCGATCCCTACAGCGATCAAGTGGTGATCGACAAAGGCAACGTCAATGGCGTGTATGAAGGGCAACCGGTCATCAGCGATAAAGGTGTGGTCGGTCAGGTTGTCGCGGTGGGGCAATTTACCAGTCGTGTACTGTTGATTTGCGATGCGTCCCATGCGCTGCCGATTCAGGTGCTGCGTAATGACATCCGTGTTATCGCTGCCGGCAACGGTTGCACCGAAGATTTACAACTGGAACACCTGCCCAATAATACCGATATCCGGGTGGGCGATGTACTGGTCACATCCGGTCTGGGCGGTCGTTTTCCGGAAGGATATCCGGTCGCCGTGGTGTCGTCCGTAAAAGTAGACACCCAGCGTGCTTATACGGTGATTCAGGCACATCCTACTGCTGAATTGCAGCGTTTACGTTACCTGTTGCTGATGTGGGGTGTGGACAGTAATTCCCGCATGGCGTTGCCGCAGGACGAAGTCCACCGGGTGGCAAATGAGCGTCTGATGCAGATGATGCCCCACGTGGTGCCGTCGCCGGAGGAAATGGGTCCGCCCGCACCGCCGTCGGCCAATACGTCAGCGTCTGATTTTGTCGGTCCGCCTGCGCCGCCAGCCAAAACCAGTACGAAGCCGAACACGAAAAAAGCGAAACCGGCACATGCGGCCTCGTCCCGAAATACCCCGGCGCCTGACGCTAATCAGGCGACACCGCCGCAACAGGGAGCGGTGCCCGTGCCCGGTGCGTCGGGAGGTAGCCGATGAATAGCTATCGCCGACACGGACACTGGATTATCTGGCTCTCGTTTCTGGTGGCAATGGTGTTGCAGATCATGCCCTGGCCCGATGAGCTTTACATGTATCGTCCTTCCTGGCTGGCGCTCATCCTGATTTATTGGGTGATGGCGTTGCCGCACCGGGTCAATGTCGGCACCGGATTCGTACTGGGAATGATAACAGACTTGATCCTCGGTTCCACGCTGGGGGTGCGAGCGCTGGGGCTTAGCATTATCGCCTATCTGGTGGCATTCAAATTCCAGTTATTCCGTAACATGGCGTTGTGGCAGCAGGCACTGATGGTCATGTTGCTATCGCTGTTGCTGGATTTACTGGTGTTCTGGGCCGAATTCCTGGTGATCAATGTCTCTTTACGACCCGAAATTTTCTGGAATAGTGTTGTCGACGGTGTGCTGTGGCCGTGGCTGTTCCTGCTGATGCGTAAGATTCGTCGCCAGTTTGCCGTTCAATAACCAGAAGATGATAAGAGAAACCTGATGATCGACTTGTATCTGGCGTCTGCATCGCCTCGTCGCCGTGAATTGCTGACCTTGCTGGAATTGTCGTTCGATATTTTGAAGATCGATGTTGCTGAACAGCGCCAGCCTGATGAAACGCCGGAGCATTATGTCAGCCGTCTGGCGTGTGATAAGGCTGCTGCCGGTGTGGCGGCGGCACCGATGGATTTGCCGGTGCTGGGCGCTGATACCATTGTGGTGCTCAATGGTCAGGTGTTGGAGAAACCCTGCGATGCAGAGGATGCGGCTCGCATCCTGCGTGCCTTATCCGGCCAGCGTCACCAGGTAATGACCGCGCTGACGCTGGCGGACCGTTGTGAAAACGTGTCGGCGCGGGTGATTACCGAGGTGCAGTTCCGGGCGCTTTCCGATGACGAAATTACACGTTATATCGCCAGCGGCGAACCGATGGATAAAGCCGGTGCCTATGGCATTCAGGGAAAAGGCGGATGTTTCGTTAAATCGATTTTCGGGAGCTATCACGCCGTGGTAGGGTTGCCATTGGTAGAAACGTTTGAATTGTTGAAATATTTTTCTGCGCGGCGTAAAGAACGAGGAACCCATGACCGCTGAATTGCTGGTAAATATTACCCCTTCAGAGACGCGTGTCGCCTATATTGACGGCGGTATTTTGCAGGAAATCCATATTGAGCGTGAGGCTCGGCGTGGAATTGTAGGCAATATCTATAAAGGTCGGGTCAGCCGTGTGCTGCCGGGGATGCAGGCAGCATTTGTCGATATCGGGCTGGATAAAGCGGCGTTTTTGCACGCTTCCGATATCATGCCGCACACAGAGTGCGTGGCTGGTGACGAGCAGAAAAACTTTCATGTGCGCGACATCGCCGAGCTGGTGCGTCAGGGGCAGGACCTGATGGTCCAGGTGGTAAAAGACCCGCTTGGCACCAAGGGCGCACGACTGACTACCGATATCACCTTGCCGTCGCGTTATCTGGTATTTATGCCGGGTGCATCGCACGTTGGGGTATCTCAGCGTATTGAAAGCGAAGTCGAGCGTGAACGACTGAAAAAGACGGTGGCCGATTATTGCGACGAGCAGGGCGGTTTTATCATCCGTACTGCTGCCGAAGGCGTGGGCGAAGAGGAGCTGGCGCAGGATGCCGCTTTCCTCAAACGTTTGTGGACCAAGGTGATGGAGCGCAAAAAGCGCAACCAGACCAAATGCAAGCTGTATGGCGAACTGGCGCTGGCGCACCGTATTTTACGGGATTTTGCTGGCGCGTCGTTGGACCGTATTCGTGTTGATTCGAAGCTGACTTACGACTCCTTGCTGGAATTTACCGCCGAATACATCCCGGAAATGACCAGCAAACTGGAGCATTACAGCGGTAAACAGCCGATTTTCGACCTGTATGACGTGGAAAATGAGATTCAGCGGGCCTTGGATCGCAAGGTAGAACTGAAATCCGGCGGCTACCTGATTATCGACCAGACAGAAGCGATGACGACCATCGACATCAACACCGGTGCGTTTGTCGGCCACCGCAATCTGGACGAAACCATTTTTAATACCAATATCGAAGCGACACAGGCCATTGCCCGGCAGCTCCGGCTGCGCAATCTGGGTGGGATCATCATCATCGATTTTATCGACATGGCGAATGAGGATCATCGACGTCGCGTGCTGCATTCGCTGGAGCAAGCCTTGAGCAAGGATCGGGTCAAAACCGGCATCAGCGGCTTCTCTCAGCTTGGGCTGGTGGAAATGACGCGTAAGCGCACCCGTGAGAGCATAGAACATGTGCTGTGCAGCGAGTGTCCAGCCTGTCATGGCCGTGGCTCAGTCAAAACCGTGGAAACCGTGTGTTACGAAATCATGCGTGAGATCGTGCGTGTACACTATGCCTATGACTCTGATCGTTTCCTGGTTTACGCCTCCCCTGCGGTGGGCGATGCGCTGAAAAGCGACGAGTCACATGCGTTGGCGGAAGTGGAGATTTTCGTCGGCAAGCAGGTTAAGGTTCAGATCGAACCCCTGTACAGCCAGGAACAGTTTGATGTGGTCATGATGTAAGATCATGCCGCCCGTCGCTGGCTCTCGGCTGACGGGCTATCTGTTAAGGTTTTCGCTCGTCGCCGGTGACGAACAACGAGGAGACAGGAGTGAGGCGACTGCCCGGCATAAAGCGATTGCCCGGAATAGCAGCAGCGACGTGTGCCGCTCTGATTGTGCTGGCCGCGCTGCTGGTCAGCGGTTTGAGAATGGTGCTGCCAACGCTGGATACTTTCCGGCCACAAATCGTGGCCTGGGCGCAGTCCGTCACTGGCTTGCCAATCGAGGTGGAGAGCCTCAACGGCAGTTGGGAAACGTTTGGCCCTACGCTGGATATCACCAATCTGCGCGTTCATCATCCGGACGCGGAGTGGCAATCAGAACGTATTTCGGTGGCGCTGGATGTCTGGCAGTCGCTGCTGCATTTGAAGTGGAAATTCCGCGATCTTACGTTTTATCACCTGCAAGTAGACATCAAAAAACCGATCACTCCCGATCAACAACACACACGCGCCTGGGAGCCGGATCAACTCGGCTCGCTGTTCCTGCGTCAGTTCGATCACTTTGATCTGCGTAATAGCCGTATTCGCTTTCTGACCCCGGCTGGTAGCCGGGCTGAGTTGCAAATTCCCCAGTTGACCTGGCTGAACGGTAGAAACCGGCACCGGGCGGAAGGGCAGATTAGCCTGTCGAGCTTCAATGATCAGCACGGGGTGGTGCAGTTGCGCATGGATTTGCGTGATGAGCAGGGCTGGCTGAATAACGGCGTGGTGTATTTGCAGGCCGACAACATCGACATGAAGCCGTGGCTGGGCCAGTGGATTCGCAACAATACCGGACTGGAGAGCGCCAGGTTCAGCCTTGCCGCCTGGTTGCAGGTGCGGGAAGGCGATATCTACGGCGGCGATCTGCTGCTCAGTCAAGGGGATGCCAGTTGGCGTGACGGCACCACGCTGCACCGACTGGGGGTCAACAGCATGACGTTGCACGCCAGCCGCTACCAGAATGGCTGGCAGTTGGATCTGCCGTCGTTGAATGTGTCTACCGATGGCGTCAACTGGCCGAAAGGACAAGTGTCTGCTCTATGGCTACCAGCGGACAGCCAACTGCTGGGGCCGGATCGTTCGGCTGAGTTACGCATCCGCAGTAGCCATCTGGCGCTGGAACGGCTGGGGCCGATGTTGCCACTGTTAAGCTCTGCCACACCGGAGCTGAAAACCCGCTGGCAGGCATTGCAGCCGGAAGGGCAATTGACCACGCTGGCGTTGGATATCCCCTTACAGCAGCCGGAACATACCCGCTTTCAGGTGAGCTGGCAGGATGTCGGCTGGAAAAACTGGCAACGGCTGCCGGGCGCGAATCATGTGTCCGGCGAGGCGAACGGTAGTCTGGCGCGTGGACGGACGCGGGTGAATCTGGCGCAGAGCACGTTGCCGTATCAGGACATGTTTCGTGCGCCGCTGGATATCCGGCAGGCGGACGCTACGCTGGACTGGCGTAATGACCCTCAGGGTTGGGAACTGTGGGGGCAAGGGTTGGATGTTCGCTCTCATTCGTTGTGGGCCAATGGCGAGTTCCGCTATCGTCATCCCGCTCAAGGGGAGCCAAGGCTGGATATTTTGGCCGGAATTCGGCTCGGTGATGCTGCCGATGCCTGGCGTTACTATCCCGAACCCTTCATGGGCAAAAAACTGGTGGATTACCTGACCGGCGCCATCAAGTCGGGGCAGGTGGACAATGCTACGCTGGTGTTTGCCGGTAATCCGGCGCAATTCCCGTTTGAGCATCAGGAAGGGCAGTTCCAGGTCTGGGTGCCGCTGGAAAAATCACGTTTTGAGTTCCAGCCCGGCTGGCCTGCGCTGGATAACCTGAATATCACACTGAATTTCCTTAACAACGGCTTGTGGATGCAGGCACCGCAGATAAAGCTGGGCGATGCCGACGGGCGCAACATCCATGCTGTCATCCCTGACTATAGCAAAGAGAAGCTGCTGATCGATGGCGATATCAGCGGCAGCGGTAAAGAAGTGAGTGATTACTTCGAGCAGACGCCGCTGAAAAATTCGTTGGGCAGTGCGTTAACGCAGATCCAGATTGGTGGAGAGGTACGGGGCGATCTGCATCTCGATATTCCGCTCAATGGTAGTCTGGTGAAAGCCAGCGGCGATGTATCGCTTAACAATAACCACGTGTTTATCAAACCGCTGGATGTGTCGCTCCAGTCAGTCAGTGGGCAGTTCCACTACGATAACGGCAACCTTGCCAGCAAGATGATGCAGGCACGCTGGCTTGAACAGCCAGTCACCTTCAGCTTTTCGACTCAGGAGCAGACGAACGCAAACGCGTTTCTGGTTAATGTCGGATTGCAGGGAAACTGGGCCGTGTCCCGCCTGCCGGGGGTGCCCAAACCGGTAGCCGCAGCGTTAAATGGCAACACGGCCTGGCAGAGTGTGGTACAGGTAACGTTGCCGCCTCGTGGCTCACCCAGCTATGACGTCACGGTTCAGGGGGACCTGAAAGAAGTAAGCAGTCACTTACCTTCTCCGCTGAATAAAGCGGGGGGAACGGCACTGGTGCTTCAGGCCAGCGCCAAAGGGGACCTCTGTGGCTTCTCTATAACCGGTACGTTGGGGAAAAAACAGTCTTTCAATAGCCAGTGGTTGCTCAAAGACAACAACGTTGTGCTGACGCGGGCCGCCTGGCAGGAAGGGGCGAACCCCCCGTCGCTGCCGGATGATTCCTCGCTGACGTTGGCGTTGCCGCCGCTGGATGGCGAGCGTTGGCTGGCGTTGTTGCCCGGCGTTCGTAGCGCCGTGTCGGCGCAGGCTGGTGCCAGTCGTTTCCAATGGCCGGAACGGGTGACGCTGACAACGCCGGAACTGAAGATACTGGGTCAGCAATGGCATGATCTGATGTTTACCAGTCGTACCCAAAGCGGCGGCAGCGAAATTACCGCCACCGGCAGGGAGATCGACGGTCGATTGTTGATTCCTACCGCCGGGCCGTGGCGCAGCGATGTGCGTTATTTGTATTACAACCCGCAGTGGCAGGGAGATGATGCGACCAATCCGATCGCGCTGGCAGAGAAAAAATCGCCGCTCAACGATCCCAGTATTCGCTTTGAAGACTGGCCGGCGTTGCAGTTTGACTGCCGCGAATGCTGGTTGCTGGGACAAAACATCGGTCAGGTGAAAGGTACGCTGCAACCAGAGCCTGACAAGCTGGTGCTGACCAACGGGTTGGCCGATAACGGCAAAGCGAAGCTGACGCTGGACGGCAGCTGGCAGGAAAGCGGCGAAGGCACCCGTACGGCCATCAAAGGGCGGCTGTCCGGCAATAGCCTGAGCGATAACGCCGACTGGCTGGGTCTGGCAACGCCGCTGCGTGCCGGGGCGTTTAAGATAGACTATGACCTGTACTGGCGCGGTTCGCCATGGGCACCGCATATTCCAAGCCTGAGCGGCATTCTGAAAACCGATATCGGCAAGGGCGAGATTGTTAACGTCGGTACTGGCCAGGCCGGGCAATTATTGCGTCTGGTGAGTTTCGATGCGTTGCTACGTAAGCTACAGTTTGATTTCAGCGACACTTTCGGCAAAGGCTTTTACTTTGATTCGGTTCGCAGCACGGCATGGATAAAAGATGGCGTGCTGCACACCGATAATTTGCTGGTAGACGGCCTGGAGGCGGATATCGCTATGAAGGGTGATGTCGATCTGGTGAAACGTGAGTTGTCGATGGAGGCGGTGGTGGCGCCGGAGATTTCCGCCACCGTCGGTGTGGCGACTGCTTTTGCGGTCAACCCGGTGATCGGCGCGGCGGTGTTTGCCGCCAGCAAGGTGCTGGCACCGTTGTGGAGTAAAATTTCCCTGATTCGTTACCACATTTCCGGTAGTGTGGATCAACCCAGGATTCAGGAAGTCGTACGTGAGCCGCAAAAAGCCAACGCCGCGGCAGCGGCGGGCCAGTAACGGCAGTGTGGTTATCTGATGACATTGACAATAAGAGTGACATTCTATGAGTCTGACATTTGTCAGTGAGCAATTACTCACGGCTAATAAACTGAGCCATCAGGATTTACAGTCCATTTTGGGCACGTTGAGTGAACGGCGTATCGACTATGCCGACCTGTATTTTCAATCAAGCTACCACGAGTCGTGGGTGCTGGAAGACCGCATCATCAAGGACGGTTCTTATCATATCGATCAGGGCGTGGGTATCCGCGCCATCAACGGTGAAAAGACCGGTTTTGCCTACGCCGACCAGATTACGCTCAATGCGTTGCAGCAAAGTGCGCAGGCGGCGCGCAGCATTGTGCGTGAGCAAGGTAACGGTGCGGTCAGAACGCTGGGTGAAGTGCCGCATCGCAGCCTGTACCCGCAGGCGAATCCGTTGGATAGCCTGACCCGTGAAGAAAAGATCGCGCTGTTGCAACGGGTTGATGCCACCGCCCGTGCGGCGGATGTCCGCGTGCAGGAAGTGACTGCCAGCCTGACCGGTGTGTATGAGCTGGTGCTGGTGGCCGCCACTGACGGTACGCTGGCGGCAGATGTGCGTCCACTGGTGCGGTTATCCGTCAGTGTGCTGGTGGAAGAAAATGGCCGCCGTGAGCGTGGTTCCAGCGGGGGCGGCGCGCGTACCGGCTATGACTATTTCTGGCAGCAGGCGGATGGCGAAGTGCGGGCGGAAGCCTGGGCCAAAGAGGCGGTACGCATGGCGCTGGTGAATTTGTCTGCGGTCGCGGCACCCGCCGGGTCGATGCCGGTGGTGCTGGGGGCAGGGTGGCCGGGCGTGCTGCTGCACGAAGCGGTCGGTCATGGTCTGGAAGGCGACTTCAACCGCCGCGGCACCTCGGTGTTCAGCGGCCAGGTCGGCAAGCTGGTGGCGTCTGAGTTGTGCACGGTGGTAGATGACGGCACGCTGGAAGATCGCCGTGGTTCGCTGGCGATGGATGACGAAGGCGTGCCCGGTCAGTACAACGTGTTGATCGAGAACGGCGTTCTTAAAGGCTACATGCAGGATAAACTGAATGCCCGTCTGATGGGCGTTGCGCCGACTGGTAATGGCCGCCGCGAATCTTATGCTCACCTGCCGATGCCGCGCATGACCAACACCTACATGCTGGCGGGCAAATCCACTCCCGAAGAGATTATTGCCAGCGTGGAGTATGGCTTGTACGCACCGAACTTTGGCGGCGGTCAGGTGGATATTACCTCCGGTAAGTTCGTGTTCTCCACTTCCGAGGCGTATTTGATCGAGAACGGGCGCGTTACCAAACCAGTGAAAGGCGCGACGCTGATTGGTTCTGGTATTGAGGCCATGCAGCAGATTTCGATGGTCGGCAATGATCTGGCGCTGGACAGAGGCGTCGGGGTGTGCGGCAAGGAAGGGCAAAGCCTGCCGGTCGGCGTCGGTCAACCGACGCTGAAGCTGGACAGTATTACCGTGGGCGGTACCGCCTAAACCGTTCGCTGTCATCGTTAAATCAGGCCGCTTGTGCGGCCTGATTTATTTCTGTGGTTGCTCGCTCTGCGGATGTTCCTGCCGGTATCCCTGATAAATCAGCGCCACCTTGTTGAAGTATTCGGTCAGGTAGTTGATGCACACCTGGACTTTCAACGGCAGATTGTCGCGGCGGGTGTAGAGTGCATATACCGGGCGCGGGTCCGAGTGGTAACGCGAGAACAGGATCTCTATTTCGCCGCGTTTTATCTCTTCAAACACCCACATTAGCGGCATGTAGGCGATGCCAGCGCCGTTTTTCAGCCAGCGAATCAGCGTAACCGGGTCGTTGGTGACGAAGCGCCCTTGCGGCGTCAGCCGGGTGGTGATGCCTTCCGGGGCGATCAGCTCGAATTCGCTGTCCGGGCGGACGCTGTACTCCAGCCAGGACGCGTTGCTCACGTCAGCCGGTTTTTCCGGCGTGCTATGCTGTGCAAGGTAGCTTTTGGCGGCGCACACCACCATCGGCATAGAACCGAGGCGGGTGCTGTACAGGCTGGAATCCTGCAACGCACCGACCCGAATAACAATGTCCAGCCCGTCGGCAATCAGGTCTGGCGCTGGAATGCCGCATACCAGATTGACCGATAACCCTGGGTATTCCTTCAGCATGTCGGTGGTCATGTTAGCCAGTACGTTTTGCGCCATGGTGGAGGAACTGCCGATGCGTAGCGTGCCGATAGGGGTGTTGTTGAACGCATAAAGTTGCTCATGCACTTCCTGGGCTTCGTGCAACATGCGGCGACAACCGTGGTAATAAATCCGGCCAGCTTCCGTTAGCCCGATGCTACGCGTGCTGCGGTTGAGCAATTTTACCTGTAGTTCATCTTCCAGCCGGGTCACCGTCTGGCTGACGGCGGATACGCTCATTGCCAGCTGACGCGCAGCGGCGGTGAACGAACCGAATTCCACCACTCTGGCAAAAACCGACATACTCTTTAATCGTTCCATTGTTAAGCCTGGCTTAAAAGTGATTTAGATCACACTAGGTAGATAACATAATAATAACGTCCCATAATATAACGCGTTTAACCATGAAGAGTGGAGCGGATTGCCTGTTCTTCCTGCCGTGGTTGCTCCAATAGATTAAAAGTGCTGATTTAATATCGTAAGCGATATGCATTGAATCAGAACCCGCCATTGTGATTATTCAGTTAACGCTGTGTCTTTCTCCTGCCAGCAGCCATGTTGGCAGGAATGGGTATTGGGTTCTCCCCGAACCCGATACACACGGCTGCTGGTGCCAGCGACAGGCGGCGTGATGGGGAAAATAAGGAAAAGAGGATGAATTCACTCCCGGTTATGGTGCTGTTTGGCCTGTCGTTCCCGCCGGTATTTTTTGTACTGCTGGTGACGCTGGCACTATTTTTTGTCTGCATTCGCTTGCTGCATCCCACCGGTATTTACGACCTGGTCTGGCATCCGGCTCTGTTTAATACCGCGTTGTTTGTCTGCCTGTTCTATCTGTTATTTCGTTTCGGTCTTTGAGGTTGTTGTGAAAGCATCTGTTGTGAAAGTGATGATCAAAAAATTCAGCCGCCTGGCCATAACATTATTACTGGTGTTGCTGGCGGCGGTGGCGTTAGTGCGCGTGTGGTCGTTTTATACTGAATCCCCCTGGACGCGCGATGCCCGTTTCAGCGCTGATGTGGTGGCGATAGCCTCTGATGTCAGCGGCCTGCTGACTGATGTGAAAGTACAGGATAACCAGCCGGTGAAACAAGGCGATGTACTGTTCGTGATTGACCAGCCGCGTTACCAGCAGGCGTTGGATCAGGCGCAAGCGGATGTGGACTACTATCAGGCGTTGGCCGATGAGAAAAAACGGGAGTCGTCTCGCCGCCAGCGTCTTGGTGTACAGGCGATGTCACGGGAGGAGATTGAACAGTCCGGTAATGCGCTGCAAACCACACTGCATCAACTGGCAAAGGCGCAGGCGGAGCTGGAACTGGCAAAACTTGATCTGGCGCATACGGTGGTGCGAGCGCCGGCTGATGGCTGGATAACCAACCTGCATGTGCATTCCGGTGAATACATTACCCGTGGTGCCACGGTAGTCGCGCTGGTGAAAAAGGATTCGTTCTACCTGCTGGCCTACATGGAAGAAACCAAGCTGTCGGGCGTACGCCCCGGTTATCGTGTAGAAATCACCCCGCTGGGCAGCAATCAGATTTTGTTCGGCTCGGTGGATAGTATCGCCGCGGCGGTAACCAACAGTAGCAGCGCCGCCGATACCAAAGGGCTGGCGACGGTAGATTCTAATCTTGAATGGGTGCGGCTGGCACAGCGGGTGCCGGTGAAAATTCGCCTTGAGCAACAATGGGGCGACCTGTATCCGGCTGGGACAACCGCCACGGTGGTGGTGACCGGTGAACAGACCCGCAATACCAGACCGATGTCGCCGTTATTACAACTGCTGCACCGTCTGAGTGAGTTTGGTTAAGCGGGAAGGGTATCATGCATAATTCCTCTCTGGCGCGGCTGCGTTTTGCTTTAAAAATCAGTCTGGCGGTAGTGATGTCGCTAATGCTTGGGTTTTATTTTCAGATGGGCTCCCCCCGTACCGCGGCGATGACCGCGGCGCTAGTGATTTCCGCCCCCGCATTTGTGGCCGGAGGGGAACCGTTTTCCGGAGCGATTCGGCACCGCGGTATCCTGCGAATTATCGGCACGTTTATCGGCTGTTTCGGCGCGTTGGTGATCATCATTTCGACTATTCGGGCGCCCGTGGTGATGCTGTTGCTGTGCTGTGTCTGGGCGGGCTTTTGCGTCTGGATGTCATCGCTGGTGAAAATGGAGAACTCCTACATTTTTGCGCTGTCTGGCTATACCACGCTGATCATTTTGTTGGCCAGCCAAGGGATGCCGCAGCAATTACCGCAGTTGGCCGTCGAGCGCTGTAGTGAAATTGTGCTGGGTATTGTCTGCACTATTTTGGCGGATTTGCTGTTTGCCCCGCGCTCGGTCAAACCGGCCCTTGATCGCACGGTGGATGAGTTATTGCTGGCGCAATACCAATTCTTGCAGCGTTGCGCCAACGGCATTAGCGGCGATGAGCTGGATGCAGACTGGCATAGCTTAATCAGAAAAACCAAAGCGCTGAATGATATGGGCAGTATTTTGGCGATGGAGTCTTCCCGCTGGAAAGGGAGCCCGCATCGATTAAACGCGCTGTTATCTGAATCCTGGACTCTGATTACGCAGAGCTGCGAAATCTGGCTGCTTCTGTGCGAAGGGGATACCGTGTTACACGGCGGGATCGTCATGCTGCTGGGTAATCCCGTTTCAACGCCAGCTGAGCTGCGTGGGCGGCTGCGACAACTGCGACATCTGGCGGCCACGCACAGTGGAAGCCTGCCTCCTGCATTGGTGAGCTGGCTGTCAGCGTGCGCGCGCTATCAGTTGCTAGCTAGCGGGATAAAAACCAATGCGCGGATTGGCAGGAAGGAGCAGCGGCTGTTGGCTGCCGAGGTATTTGCCAAGCCGAAATCTGCGCAAACGCATTATGCGATGATTAATGGATTGCGAACCGGTGTGACAACCGTGTTGGGGTGCTTGTTCTGGTTGATGTCCGGGTGGACATCCGGCAGCGTGTGTATGTTGATGATCGCCGTGGTTACTGCATTGGTTGCCCGGATGCCTAATCCGGTGATGGCGGTGAAGGACTTTCTGATTGGCGCGATTTTGGCATTACCGTTGGGCGCCTTGATGTATATGCTGGTTTTGCCCGCCACACAGCAGAGTGCGCTATTGATGTGCCTGAGCATTGGCATTATGGCGTTTGTGCTGGGCATTGAATTGCAGAAACGACGCATCGGTACCATGGGTGCGTTGGTCAGCACCCTTAACATACTGGGGTTATCAAATCCGATGTCGTTCAATTTATCGTCGTTTCTGGATAATGCGCTTGGCCAAATCATCGGCTGTGTTCTGGCGCTGTTGGTTGTGTTGCTGATAAAAGACAACTCCCGGCTTCATACCGGTCGCACGTTGCTTAACCGATTTGTATATGGTGCGGTGTCCGCTTTATCCACGCGTTCTGCGCGTCGGCGGGAGAATCATCTGCCGGCGTTGTATCAGCATCTGTTTTTATTGCTGAATCTGTTTCCGGACGACATCGCCAAATATCGGCTGGCGCTGTCGCTGATCATGATGCATCAGCGTCTGCGCACGCTGGAACTGCCGGTTAACGCCAGCTTGTCCGCGTTTCATCGCCAGATGCGAGCAACGGCGGAACAGGTGATTGCCGCTACCCGTGACCGCAGCCACCATTTCTCCCGGCTGTTGACGCAGATGGATGAATACCAGCACCTGTTGCGCGATCATCAGGTATCGGATAGCGCGATTGATGCGGTCGGTCGCCTGACGGTGTTGCTGCATCGACATAAACACGCGTTGGGCGACTAATCCTGATCATAGCGGGTGATAGCCCTGCCATTGCGGCGGCGAGACATGCCCGGTGGGGTTGGCGGTGAGGTGGATGTACCAGCGGTCCAGCAGCGTGAGCGGCAGGCAGTCGTCTACATCGCGCAGGTCATCCTTGTGCTGTTGAAGCACCTCGGTCAACAGCTCCGCTTTGGCGCGCTGTTTCGCTTGTTCCGCCGTTGTTGCGACGAACAGCCCGAACTGATGTATTTCCGCTGGGTTGTACGGCAGATAGCCACCCATATTAATAAACCAGAGTTTTTCCCGACCCTGAAACGGTTGACGGCTAAGCGTGATATCATAACCGTCCGCCCAATGACACGGGGTGTAGCTATCGACATGGATCTGGCTTTTATCGCCGAACCAGTTGGCTTTCAGGAAGGGAAAGCCGTCCTGCGGGTGTTCCACCGCCGCGAACTGGATGTCATGCAATTCGATATTGGCACCCTGAGCGCGCCCGCCCACGTAATACATAAATAGCGTTGTCATGCGGGAACGGTCCTTGCTGGTTGTGGCCGGTCATTTCGCTGCATGGCTGATTGCGTAGCGAAGTGGTTGCCTTAACCGGTTGTAAAATAAATTAATACTAACGGAAGATAGAATAATGACACTGCATCTTTGGCTGGTTTACCTCGGCGTGATCACCGTGTTGATTGCTGTGCCGGGGCCGTCAGCCTTGCTCAGTATGACGCACGGCTTGCGTTATGGGCAACGACGTGCGCTGGCGACCATACTTGGCGGCGCGACCGGTTCGCTGCTGTTGATGACGGCGTCCGCACTGGGGCTGGGTGCAGTGCTGGCGGCATCGGCCACGGCGTTTTTGGTGCTTAAAGTCGTAGGTGCGCTCTACCTGATTTGGCTCGGTATTTCGGCCTGGCGTACGCGAGAAAACACTCTGACGCCGTCGTCAGACGTAGAGGAATCGGCACCGGGCGCGTTGGGGCTGTATCGACGTGGTTTCATGGTAGGCGTCAGCAATCCCAAAGACATTCTGTTTTTTGCTGCACTGTTTCCCAATTTCATCGATACCAGCGCGCCGCAGGCGATGCAGTTTGCACTGCTGGCGCTGACCTGGGGAATGCTGGATTGCAGCATTATGTTTACTTACGCCTGTATGGGGAATCGAGTCTCGGCGCTGTTTGCCCATCCACGCCGCTTGCGGTTGTTTAATCGCGCGACCGGTACCCTGTTTATTTTTGCTGGCTCCGCGTTGGTGGCTTCAACCAAATAAAACAGGCACCGCAAGGTGCCTGCCTGAATTATTCGGCTTCCGCCAGTTCGCGCAGATACTGGAAAATCAGCCGGGCTGATTTGGGCGCTTTGTTGGCCGCTTTCTCTTTTTGGGCGTTGCGAACCAGCGAGCGCAGTTGCTGACGGTCGGCCTGTGGGTAAAGCGCAAGAATGTCCGGAATAGCGCCGTCGCCTTCGGCGATCAGCCGGTCACGTAGCTGCTCCAGTTTGTGGAACAGCGACACTTGCTGGTTGTGGCGGTTACGCAGTTTGTCCAGTGCGGTCTGAATCGGTTCCGGGTCGCGGGCGCGCAGCATTTTGCCGATCAACTGCAACTGGCGGCGACGGCCTTCTCTGGTGATGCGTTGCGCCAGTTCAATCGCGGCGCGCAGATCGTCATCGAGCGGAATGCGCTCCAGCGCGTTCTTGCCTAGCTCAACCAGCTCGGCGCCCAGCGCTTTCAGGGCTTCAGCATCGCGTTTTATCTCGCTTTTGCTGACCCAGATTATCTCTTCGTCTTCATCGTCCTGGCTGGCATCAGGAATCTCGTCCTGCCAGTCTTCGGGATGTTTGTTCATGGTAGCTCCCCAATAAAAGAGGCTGATCCTATCAGGTTATGGGCTTTGTGCGAAATTGTCCGCCGATCCTGTTAGACTCAATGACAGGCTACCTCATTGTAAAGCTGAGGTAAGGTAACGAATAGCAGGCGGATGGCATTCGTTGCATCATGGATTATCTGAATGTTTTCTTACTCATTATGGCAAATCGATGACAATAATCACTCAGGTTGCAGCACAGCGCAAAGCGCTGGAACAGGCGGTATCGCAGGCGCTGGAACTGGCCCGTGCCGGTTCTGATGCGGCGGAAGTTGCCGTTACGAAAACAACCGGGATCAGCGTCAGCTCCCGGTATGGTGAAGTTGAAAACGTCGAATTCAACAGTGACGGTGCGCTTGGCATCACCGTTTACTATCAGCAGCGCAAAGGCAGTGCGTCATCCACGGATATGAGTCCGGATGCGATTGCCCGTACGGTGCAGGCAGCGCTGGATATTGCCCGTTATACCTCGGTTGACCCGTGTGCTGGCCCGGCGGATAAGGATCTGCTGGCGTTTGACGCGCCGGATCTGGACTTGTTCCACCCGGCAGAGCTGGACGCTGATCGCGGCATCGAACTGGCCGCGGCGGCTGAACAGGCGGCGTTGAAAGCCGATAAACGCATCACTAACACCGAAGGCGGCAGTTTTAATAGCCACTATGGCATCAAGGTGTTCGGCAACAGTCACGGTATGCTGCAGAGCTATTGTTCCAGCCGTCATTCCATGTCGGTCAGCGTAATTGCCGAACACAACGGCGAGATGGAACGCGATTATGCTTATACCATCGGTCGTGCGCTGGACGATTTGCAGTCGTCGTCATGGGTTGGTGAAGAGTGTGCCCGCCGTACGTTGGCGCGCTTGTCGCCGCGTAAACTGGCTACTATGGAAGCGCCGGTGATGTTTGCCGCTGAGGTGGCGACCGGGCTGTTCGGCCATCTGGTCGGTGCTATCAGCGGCGGTAGCGTCTACCGGAAATCCACCTTCTTACTGGATAGTCTCGGCAAGCAGATTTTGCCGGAATGGCTGACCGTTCAGGAATTACCGCATTTGCGTAAAGGGCTGGCATCTACCCCGTTCGACAGCGAAGGCGTGCGCACCGCGCAGCGCGATATCGTCAAAGACGGCGTGCTGCAAACCTGGCTGTTGACCACCTACGCTGGCCGTAAGCTTGGCATGAAGAGCACGGGTCACGCGGGTGGCATTCATAACTGGCGCATTGCCGGGCGCGGGCTGGATTTTAACGGCATGTTGAAGGAAATGGGTACCGGCCTGCTGGTGACCAGCCTGATGGGGCAAGGGGTCAGCGCGGTAACCGGAGATTATTCCCGCGGTGCTTCCGGTTTCTGGGTAGAAAACGGCGAGATCCAGTATCCGGTGAGCGAAATCACCATCGCCGGCAACCTGAAGGATATGCTGCGCAACATGGTGACCATCGGCGATGATATCGAAACCCGTAGCAACATCCAGTGCGGTTCGGTGTTGTTGCCGTCGATGAAGATTGCCGGGGTATAACGCTCCGTTTTTCCGACAGCGGCTGCCCTGAAGGTCAGCGCAGCCGTCTGGCGCGTAGCATCAGCGGGGAAGCGACAGCTTAATCTTCGTCAAACCCCGCTTCAAACAACTGAATGACTGCTGCTAACGCCTGTTCTTCATCCGGGCCGGTGACTTCCACTTCGATGTGGCGGCCTTTGGCCGAATCCAGCATCAGCATGGCTATCACGCTGCTGGCATCGGCTTCGGTGCCGCTTTCGTTGCGCAGTAACACTTCGGCATCAAAACTTTGCACCAGTTCGAACAGTTTCATGGCGGGGCGCGCGTGCATTCCTAAGCGGTTTTTCACTTCAACAGTTTGCCTGACGGTCATGATTTGCGTTTTTCCAACGTACGGTGGCGCGATTGCACGTTTTTGCCACGGGAGCGAAAGTAGTCTGCCAGTTGCTCGGCGATGTAGACGGAGCGGTGTTTACCGCCGGTACAACCGATGGCGACGGTAAGATAGCTGCGATTGTTGGTTTCCAGCATCGGCAGCCACAGTTCCAGGTAGCTGCGAGTTTGATAAATAAAATTGTGGACTTCGGTGTGCCGGTCAAGAAACGCTGCTACCGGTTTATCCAGGCCGGTCATCGGGCGCAGTTTGGGGTCCCAATGCGGGTTAGGCAGGAAACGCACGTCAAATACGTAGTCTGCATCAATCGGGATGCCGTGTTTATAACCGAATGATTCGAACACCATGGTCAGTTCGCGTTCGCGTTTGCCCAGTAAACGGGTACGCAGCATTTCCGCCAGTTCGTGCACCGACATTTCCGAGGTATCGATGATCAGATCGGCGCGGGAACGCAGCGGCTCCAGTAGATCGTTTTCTTCATCGATAGCGCTTTCCAGCGACAGATTTTTGCTGGAGAGCGGATGCAGGCGGCGGGTGTCGCTGTAGCGCCGAATCAATGTATTGCGATCGGCATCTAAAAACAGCAGTTGGGGCGAAAAGCTCTGGGGCAGCCGGGTCAAGGCATGTTCCAGCACTTCCGGCGTTTCCGGCAGGTTGCGCACGTCAATGCTGATCGCTGCAGAAATGTTGCGTTCCGCCAGCGTCTGCGCCAGCTCAGGCAACAGCACCACCGGCAGGTTGTCTACACAGTAGAAACCCATGTCTTCCAGCGCACGTAAGGCTACGGATTTCCCCGAACCTGAACGACCACTGACAATCATCAGCACCATCTGACGACTCCCCTGTGCAGCGGGATGGTGATGTCCTCCGCCGCACTTAGCTAACGTTGTTTTCCCAATCAGGTCAGCATTTGTCTGGCTGTTACCTGTTATCGCGCGTGTTGTTTTACACGTCTTGTTATCACACGAATGGTTGTCATGCGTGTGGTGGATAGCGTCTTAACCACGTTTTGCCAGCCGTCAGGGCTGGTCGTGCAGATCCGCTTCCGTCATGATTTGATACAGTTCTTCATCGCTTTGGGCCGCACGCAGGCGCTTGCACACGGTTTTATCCGCCAGCCGTTTGGCAACAAGCGATAGCGTATGTAAATGGGTTTTACATTGTTCAGTGGGAACCAGCAAGGCAAAAAGCAGATCGACCGGCTGGTTGTCGATGGCGTCAAACGCTATCGGCTGCTCCAACTGGATAAAGACGCCGACTGCACCGAGCGTATTGTCGTCCTCCAGCTTGCCGTGAGGAATGGCAATGCCGTTGCCGATACCGGTACTGCCCATGCGCTCACGGGTCAGAATGGCTTCAAATACCATCTGAGGAGGCAGGTTGAGCTGTCTCGCGGCCAGTTCACTGATGATTTCCAGTGCGCGCTTTTTGCTCTGGCAGTGGACGGCGCTACGCGTGCACTCCTTACGGAGGACAGCGCTAAGTTGCATAACGGGCTCGTTGTTCATGATACGTTCACTTAACGACACTGTTGCCTTCGGTTACCAGCCTGCCATGGGCAGGCTGGTTGCTGTCCCTGCACCTGAAACGCAAAATCAGTGCTGTTTCAGTTTATCCTTATGTTTGTTTAACTGTCGTGCCAGTTTGTCGATCAACAAATCGATGGCGGCATACATATCGTTCGCTTCCGATGTGGCATGCAGCTCACCGCCATTGACGTGGATAGTGGCATCCGCAATGTGCAGGATCTTTTCCACTTTGAGTACCACGTACACCTGATTGATACGATCAAAGTATTGCTCAAGTTTGGCGAATTTTGAGGTTACGAATTCGCGCAAAGCATCCGTAATTTCGACGTGGTGTCCGGTAATGTTAAGCTGCATATCGTCTTCCTTCTCATGTAGGGGTCACACCAGCTGTTTACGCTGGTTTGACGGCGGGATAGATAAAGACTCTCGATACTTGGCGACAGTGCGGCGAGCTACAATGATTCCCTGGTCGGAAAGCAGTGAGGTCAGCTTGCTGTCGCTCAGCGGTTTAGCGGGATTTTCCGCTGCAATGAGTTTTCTCACCAGCGCACGGATGGCGGTGGATGAGGCCTCGCCGCCGTTGTCAGTGTTGACGTGGCTGGAAAAGAAATACTTCAGCTCAAAAATACCGCGCGGACTGTGCAGAAATTTCTGGGTCGTCACGCGGGAAATAGTGGACTCGTGCATATCTACAGCCTGAGCGATATCCGCCAGCACCATAGGTTTCATAAATTCTTCGCCGTGCTCAAAAAACGCCTGCTGCTGTTCCACAATGCAACGGGTCACTTTCAGCAGCGTCTCGTTACGGCTTTCCAGGCTCTTGATAAGCCAGCGGGCTTCCTGCAGATGGCTGCGGATGAACTGCCCGTCGCTGTCGTTACGCGCCGTACTGCCGAGAGCGGCATATTGCTGATTGATTTGCAGTCGTGGCACGCTGTCGGTATTAAGCTCCACCGCCCAATGACCCTGAATCTTGCGCACCAGCACATCTGGAATCACATACTCGGATTCGCCGGTATTGATAGACTGCCCAGGGCGTGGGTCCAGCGATTGGATCAGCGCCAGCGCTTCTTTCAGCACCTCTTCTTTGAGACGACTGGTACGGATTAGGGTGCGAAAATCATGGTTAGCGAGCAGATCGAGGTAGTCGCTGACGATAAGTTTAGCCTCTGTTAAACGAGGCGTGGTGCTATCGAACTGCGAGAGTTGTACCAGCAGGCATTCGCGCAAATCGCGGGCAGCCACGCCGACAGGGTCAAAACGCTGTACGCGCTTTAGCACTGCTTCCACTTCTTCCAGCGTCACCTCGTCATTGCCGATGCTGTCTCGAATATCGTCCAGCGACACGGTCAGGTAACCGGTATTGTCCACTGCGTCCACAATCGATGTGGCGATAGCCGAGTCGGTATCGGAAAACGGCGTCAGTTCCACCTGCCACATCAGGTAATCCTGAAGTGTTTGTGTGGTTTCGCCCTGATAAACCGGCAATTCTTCGTCACGGTAGTCAGTGCTGGTGCCGGACGGGGTGCCAGCGGTGTAGATTTCATCCCAGGCGGCGTCGAGCGGCAACTCGTCGGGCATCTCTTTTTGTTCCAGCGCCTCGCGGGTGTCCAGCGTTTCGCTGTCGCTGTTTTCCTGGGTTTCCACTTCGTCATGAATATCGGCCTGCTCCAGCAACGGGTTGCTTTCCAACGCCAGTTGGATCTCCTGCTGTAGTTCAAGCGTGGACAACTGCAGCAGGCGGATAGCCTGCTGTAACTGCGGTGTCATAGCCAGTTGCTGGCTGAGCCTGAGTTGCAAACCTTGCTTCATAACGCGCGTTAACTTCCTTTTGAATTATCAACCTAAAACATGACGTCAGAGTCGGAAGCCTTCGCCCAGATAGACTCGTTTTACCTGCTCATTCGCCAGTATATCCATCGGGGAGCCGTGGGCAATAAGCTGTCCTTGACTCACGATATAGGCGCGCTCACAGACATCAAGCGTTTCACGGACGTTATGGTCGGTAATCAACACGCCCAACCCGCTATCGCGCAGATGTTCAATGATTTTCTTAATATCGATAACCGAAATCGGGTCTACCCCTGCAAACGGTTCGTCCAGCAGGATGAACTTGGGATTGGCGGCCAGCGCACGGGCTATTTCCACCCGGCGGCGTTCACCACCGGACAGCGATTGTCCCAGACTATCTCGCAGGTGAACAATATGAAACTCTTCCATCAGTTCGTTGGCGCGATCCTGCTGCTGCTCGCGGGTCAGATCTGTTCTGATCTCCAGCACCGCCATCAGGTTGTCGTAAACGCTTAGTCGCCGGAAAATCGAGGCTTCCTGCGGCAGGTAGCCAATACCGCGACGGGCGCGATCATGCAACGGCAGCAGGCTGATGTCTTCATCATCGATCACGATGCGGCCTTCGTCGCGCGGAACGATACCGACAACCATGTAGAAGGTGGTGGTTTTCCCGGCCCCATTAGGTCCGAGCAGTCCAACGATTTCGCCTGAATGTACATTCAGGCTGACGTTTTCCACCACTTTGCGGCCTTTATACGCCTTGGCCAGATTTTCGGCGATTAGTGTTGCCATGGATTAGCGCGTTACTCACTGTTGTTTGGCGGGCTTGCTGGTATTGCTGCCAGGCTTGGCGCTATTCTGCGCGCCTTTATCCTGCAACTGTGTTGGGACCAGGACGGTGGTGACTCGTTTACCTTTGTCGCTGAATGCTTCCATCTGCTGCTGCTGAACCAGATAAGTGATGCGATCACCTTTGACATTGCTGTCCAACTGTTCCAGGTAAGCATCGCCGGTCAGGATGACCAGTTGCTTGTCCATCTCATAACGCATCTTTTGAGCGTGGCCTTTGACCGGTTTGCCGTTGTCCTGCATCTGATAGAACGTTGCCGGATTACCGTAACCTTCGATCACTTCATGACCTTGCTGGCCGTTAGGACGGGTGACCACTACCTTGTCAGCCTGCGCTTTTATCGAGCCTTGCGTCACGATAACGTGGCCGGTGAAGGTGACCACATTGCCTTGCATGTCCAGCGCCTGCTGGTCGGAAGTAATGTGAATGGGTTGATCGGTGTCTCCGGTTAACGCCAGGGCCGGAATGCTGACGGCAAAAAGCGAGCTGGCGATCAGGATGCTGTGTAAGACATTAATTTTTTGGTTGGATTTCATAATAGGATTTTACCTTATCGATCAACTCAGCGGTTTTGCTGCGCAGATTTCCACGCATTTTTAGTCCGTTAGAGGTAAAGTTGACACCGTACAGGGTGACTTCGTCGTCCGATGTCACATCCTGCGTAACCAGATTAATCTGTGCATTATCCGTTTTAATCCGCTCTAGTTGTGAGTCGTTGGTCAGGCTATTGACCTCAACATGGCCGTACAGATACAACATGCGATCTTTCGTCAATTTGGCGCGATCAGCCCGTACCGACCAGGTTGCAATCGCCTGCTCATTGAACATGGTTGCTACCGGTTGCGTAAACCAGCTTACCTGCTCGGCGTTGTAGTGTTCCGCTTTTTCGGCCACCAGTTTGTAACTTAGTTTCCCGGTCGGGTCATACACCACGGTAATGTTTTGCTGCATGGTATAGGCCGGATCACTATTTTGCACTTCCGACGGCCCATTTCCCGCCCGCCGGGCGGTCAGATTTAACCCGATCAACACCAGCGCAATCAATGCTAACAACAGCGTTAACCAGCGTTTCGTTTTACTCATATCGACAGCCCTTTGGCGAAGTCCAGTTTACCTTGTGCCAGCAGAATAAGATCGCAAATCTCTCTCACCGCGCCACGACCGCCGCCAATACGCGTGACGTAGTGCGCTCTGGGTTGCAGCAACGGGTGAGCATCAGCTACGGCCACGCTTAGCCCGACTTCAGCCATCACCGGCCAGTCGATGAGGTCATCGCCAATATAGGCAACCTGGCTGGCATTGAGCGACAGTGTATCCAGCAGTTCGCGGAAGGCTACAAGCTTATCGGACTGTCCCTGATACAGGTGGCGTATCCCTAATGTCTGGCAGCGATCGATGAGCAACTGCGATGAGCGGCCAGTGATAATCGCCACGTCGATATCCGATGTCAGCAGGCAGCGAATACCGTAGCCGTCGCGTACGTTGAAGGTTTTCAGCTCTTCGCCCTGATTGCCCATATAGATCAGGCCATCAGAGAGTACGCCGTCAACATCGCAGATTAACAGACGGATATCACGGGCACGCTGCATGACCAGGGTATCGACAGGCCCGTAACAGGTATCGGTTTGCGGCCGGGTTTCACTCATTCACTCGTATCCTTGGTTTTTCATTCAGTGGCCAGTGGCGCACGCACGTCAGGCTCATACCACACCCGCGCGCAGCATATCGTGCATGTGGACTATCCCCAGCAGACGATCATCTTCTGCTACCAGCAGCGAGGTGATGTGTCGGGATTGCATCAGATTCAGGGCGTCGACTGCCAGTATTTGCGGCGTCACCCGGATGCCGCCGCGCGTCATCACATCAGCGATGCCAGCGCTATTGAGGTCGATATTCATATCGAACACCCGGCGCAGGTCACCGTCGGTAAAGATGCCTTCGATACGGTCATCCGGGCCGCAAATGACCGTCATCCCCAGATTTTTGCGGGTAATCTCCAGCAGTGCGTCACGCAGCGATGCATCACGGTTGACGCGAGGGATCTCGTCGCCAGTGTGCATGATATCGTTGATTCGCAACAGCAGTTTGCGACCAAGTGCGCCGCCGGGGTGCGACAATGCGAAATCTTCGGCAGTAAAACCACGTGCCTGCAATAGTGCAACGGCCAATGCATCGCCCATCACCAATGTCGCGGTGGTGCTGGAGGTGGGCGCCAGACCAAGTGGGCAGGCTTCCTGTGACACGTGAACGCAAAGGTGGATATCCGCCGCTTTGGCCATAGTGCTTTCCGGGTTGCCGGTCACGCAGATCAGGCACACTTGCAGGCGTTTTAGCACCGGGATAAGCGCCAGGATTTCATGGGACTCGCCGGAGTTGGAAATGGCTATCACGATATCCTGTGCGGTAATCATGCCCAAATCGCCGTGGCTGGCTTCGCCGGGGTGGACAAAAAAAGCCGGCGTACCGGTGCTGGCGAAAGTAGCGGCCATCTTGCAGCCGATATGCCCCGACTTGCCCATGCCCATCACCACGACTTTGCCGTGGCAGTGAAACATTTTCTCGCAGGCGCGGGAGAAATTGTCGTCAATATATTGGTCCAACTGCGCGAGACTGTCGCGCTCGATAGACAGAACTTGCCGACCGGCGGCCTGGAAATCAAAACCAGGTTGTAACTCGAAATGTGACATGTAAAACATCCTGCGTTGCCATGCGCTGGCTATGAGAACAAGAACAGCACCGAAAGGTACGCGATAAACGCACACAACAGCAATGCGCCTGCGCCCTGACCGATGCGCCGTTTCTGGCGGAGACAAAGAATCGTCAGGAACGCGCTGACTCCAAGCATCACCCAGTAATCGCGTGAAAACGCGAGCGGGTTTACCGCGCCGGGGGACAAAAGGGCGGACACGCCCAGCACTATCACGATATTAAAGATATTGGAGCCAATCAGGTTGCCGAGTGCGATGTCGTCTTCCTTCTTCAGCGTACCGACTATCGCCGTTGCTAATTCCGGCAGACTGGTACCGACAGCCAACACTGTCAGCCCAATGGTCAGTTCGCTGATATTAAAGTAATTGGCGATAACCGTGGCGTTATCGATCACAATCCGCGATGACATCGGCAGAATAATCAAGCCTATCAGCAACCATAACAGCGCCACAGTCTGATTGTTCTCTCGCGGCAACTCTGCTATTCGTTCTTGGGTCAGGCTGTCATCGCCGCGGTTCTGGGCGGCGTGTGCCATGCGTAGCATCAGCACGATGCAGGCAATGGCCGTCAGCAATAGCAACACGCTATCCAGACGGCTTAGAAAGTTGTCGTGCAGCAGAACGCCGCACAGTAGCGTCACCACCAGCATGGGCGGCAGTTCCTGACGCAGTAGCGTGGAATGAAAAGTCAGTGGGCGGATCAGTACAGCACTGCCGAGGATCAGCAGGATATTGGCGATGTTTGAACCCAATACGTTGCCAACGGCCATGTCAGTTTGATGGTTGAGCGCGGCGGTTGCCGATACCATCAGTTCGGGCAGCGATGTCCCCATGCTTACGATCGTCATGCCGATAACCATCGGCGGTACGCCAAATGTGCGGGCCAGTACGGCAGCGCCGTACACCAGACGGTCGGCGCCATAAACCAGTAACACTAAACCAACAATTAACAGTACTGTCGCAAAAAGCATGAAGCGTCCTTTATTCAGGTATAATCACCGGTTTATTGGCGAACAAACCAGTATTTCTGGACGAATAATAAGCAAAATCGCCATTTTTTCTCGTTAGCGCTAATTCTGACTGCGCAAGGCGAAAAAGTAAAACCAATGGCAATTTTGGTCACGAACCAGTGTGCTGATTCTGTAACAGTGGAGCGCCAGCGTAGCACCCCAAAACAGGATTATCGGGGCAGTGCGGTGCAAAAATGTGAAAACAGGCGGTCGCAAACGGCGGTCGTTGAGGAAAGAAACCATGAACCACGAAAATCTGGTAGAAATTCGCGGGCTCAGCTTCCGGCGGGGCGACAGGCCGATTTTTTCGGATGTCTCGCTGAATGTGCCAAAGCAAAAAATCACGGCCATCATGGGGCCGTCCGGCATCGGTAAAACCACGCTGCTGCGGTTAATTGGTGGGCAATTGCAACCGGACAGCGGCGAAATCTGGTTCGACGGGGAAAATATTCCGACGCTTTCCCGTTCCCGTTTGTATGAGACTCGTAAGAAGATGAGCATGTTGTTTCAGTCCGGGGCGTTGTTTACCGACCTGAACGTGTTCGACAATGTTGCCTGGCCGCTACGCGAACATACGCAACTGCCCGAACCCTTGCTGCACAGCACGGTGATGATGAAGCTGGAAGCCGTTGGGTTGCGCGGGGCGGCGGAGCTGATGCCGTCTGAGCTTTCGGGCGGCATGGCGCGGCGTGTGGCGCTGGCGCGCGCCATTGCGCTTGATCCGCAACTGATCATGTTCGATGAGCCGTTCGTCGGTCAGGACCCGATCACCATGGGAGTGCTGGTGAAGTTGATTGACGAGTTGAACCAGGCGCTCGGCGTGACCTGCATCGTGGTGTCTCACGATGTGCCGGAAGTGCTGAGTATTGCCGATCATGCTTATATCATTGCCGATCAGCGTGTGGTGGCGGAGGGATCGCCGACTGAATTGCAGCACAATAGCGATCCGCGCGTGAGGCAATTTCTTGATGGCATTGCCGACGGCCCGGTGCCGTTCCGCTATCCGGCGGACGATTATCAGCGTGGGTTGTTAGGCTTGGGGAGTAAGTAATACATGCTAGTACAGGCATTAGCGTCGCTGGGACGTGTTGGCATTCAGGTGTGTGCCGCTTTCGGGCGGGCCGGGCTGATGTTGTTCAATGCGCTGGTGGGCAAACCGGAACCGGCCAGGCAGTGGCCGCTACTGCGCAAACAGCTCTATAGCGTGGGCGTGCAATCATTGCTGATCATTATGGTATCCGGCATGTTTATCGGCATGGTGTTGGGTTTACAGGGGTATCTGGTCCTGACTACCTACAGCGCGGAAGCCAGTTTGGGCATGATGGTAGCGCTGTCATTGCTGCGTGAACTGGGACCGGTGGTGACGGCGCTGCTGTTCGCCGGGCGTGCCGGTTCTGCCCTGACGGCGGAAATCGGCCTGATGAAGGCGACCGAGCAGTTATCCAGCATGGAGATGATGGCGGTGGACCCGTTGCGCCGTGTAGTGGCGCCGCGTTTCTGGGCTGGGGTGATTTCCATGCCGCTGTTGGCAGTGATTTTTGTCGCTGTCGGCATCTGGGGTGGGGCGCTGGTTGGTGTGGACTGGAAAGGTATCGACAGCGGCTTTTTCTGGTCGGCAATGCAAAACGCGGTGGAGTGGCAGAAAGACCTGCTTAACTGTGTTCTCAAGAGCCTGGTGTTTGCCATTACCGTCACCTGGATTGCGCTGTTCAATGGTTATGACGCGATTCCGACGTCAGAAGGCATCAGCCGCGCGACGACCTGCACAGTGGTGCACTCGTCGTTGGCGGTACTGGGATTGGATTTTGTGCTGACAGCACTGATGTTTGGGAAATGAGTCGATGCAAACAAAGAAACATGAAATAGGGGTTGGCGTGTTCATGCTGATCGCGCTGTGCGCCATAGTCTTTTTATGCCTGAAGGTGGCGGACCTGAAATCACTGGGGCCACAGCAAACCTACCGTTTGTACGCAACCTTCGACAATATTGGCGGCCTCAAGGTGCGTTCGCCGGTGAAAATCGGTGGGGTGGTGATTGGTCGGGTGAAGGATATTTCGCTGGATACCAAGACATATCTGCCGCGGGTAGCGATGGATATTGATCAGCGTTACGACCAGATTCCGGATACCAGTTCGCTGGCGATTCGTACCTCTGGTCTGTTGGGGGAACAGTATCTGGCGCTGAATATCGGGTTTGAAGACGAGGATATGGGAACCTCGATTTTGAAAGACGGTGGGACGATTCAGGATACCAAGTCAGCGATGGTGCTGGAGGACCTTATCGGTCAATTCCTATATAAGAGCGGTGGCAGCAATACTGACAATGCCAACCAGAATAAGGCAGATCAAAATACGGTTAACCCCGATGCGGCTAGCCCAAATAATACGAATCAGAGTCATGCCAAACCGGCAGAAGCCAAACCTGCGGATAAAAGCGGTGAATCGGCAAAACCTGAATCTGGTAATAAACCGGCCCAACAGCCTTAAGAGGACACAGCATGTTAAAACGTTTATTGATGGTGGCACTGTTGGTGGTGGCCCCGTTTGTCAGTGCGGCTGACCAGACGAACCCTTATAGCCTGATGCATGATGCGGCGCAGAAGACCTTTGATCGTCTCAAAAATGAACAGCCGCGTATTAAACAAGACCCTAACTACCTGCGTACTGTGGTACGCGAGGAACTGTTGCCTTATGTGCAGATAAAATACGCCGGTGCGTTGGTGCTGGGTCAGTATTATAAGGATGCCACACCGGATCAGCGCGAGGCTTACTTCAAGGCGTTTGGGGCATATCTGGAGCAGGCGTACGGTCAGGCGTTGGCGTCTTATCATGGTCAGACTTACGAGATTGCGCCAGAGCAACCGGTGGGTAATGCCGAGATTGTTTCCATCCGCGTGACTATTATTGATAACGGTGGTCGCCCGCCGATTCGCCTGGATTTTCAGTGGCGTAAGAACACCAAAACCGGTTACTGGCAGGCTTACGACATGATCGCCGAAGGGGTGAGCATGATTACCACCAAACAGAACGAATGGGCGTCCACGCTGCGCCAGAATGGGGTGGATGGGCTGACTAAACAGTTACAGGCGGCGGCTCAGCAGCCGATTACGCTGGATCAGAAAAATGGCTGATGCACTGCGGTGGCGGCAGGCAAACGACACCCTGCATCTGGAAGGCAGCCTGGATCGTGATACGTTACTGCCACTATGGCAGCAGCGTGACGCACTGCTGGCTGCCAGCCGAGTGCTGAATGTGGAACAGGTTGAAAGGGTGGATTCCGCGGGTCTTGCTCTGTTGGTGCACTTTTATCACCAGCAGGAACAGAACGGATCGTCGCTGGCGATTGTTGGTGCCAGTGATAAGCTCCGTACGCTGATCCAGTTGTATAACCTGAATGAAATTATTCCTATCCGCTTAGCGGTCTGATCGTTGTGTTTTTATGATTAAGCTTCCCCCTTGTCGCATTGCGCAAGGGGGATTTCTTTTGTTTAAGATGGCGGCAGATTCATCTAAGATACCACCCTGTTTATCATCCCCCCTGACGTAGAATCGAGATCAATGGAAAACGACGAAATTAAAGACGTGCTGATGAAGGCGTTGGCGCTTGCGGAAGTGCATGTTTCCGGTGACGGCAGCCACTTTCAGGTCATTGTGATAGGTGAGTTGTTCAAGGGTATGAGCCGCGTAAAACAGCAACAGGCGGTCTATGCGCCTCTGATGGAATATATCGCGGATAATCGCATTCATGCGTTGTCGATCAAGGCTTATACCCCTGAAGAGTGGCAGCGCGACCGTAAATTGAGCGGTCTGTAAGTCAGTGGCCGCCAGGCCGTGCTATTGAATCTGAATATTGAGAAATCGTCACTATGGATAAATTTCGTGTGCAGGGGCCAACCCGGCTCGCTGGTGAAGTTACTATTTCTGGTGCTAAAAATGCCGCCCTGCCTATCCTGTTTGCTGCCTTGCTGGCTGAAGAGCCGGTAGAAATCCAGAATGTTCCCAAACTGCGTGATATCGATACCACCATGAAGTTGCTGAGCCAACTGGGGGCGCGCGTTGAGCGTAACGGTTCCGTTCATGTTGATGCCAGCACGGTCAATGTGTTCTGTGCCCCTTATGAGTTGGTGAAAACCATGCGTGCGTCTATCTGGGCGTTGGGTCCGCTGGTGGCGCGCTTTGGTCAGGGGCAGGTGTCGTTGCCGGGAGGTTGTGCCATCGGCGCTCGTCCGGTTGATTTGCACATTAATGGCTTGGAACAGTTGGGAGCGAGTATCACGCTGGAAGAAGGGTATGTGAAGGCTTCGGTCGATGGCCGGTTGAAAGGCGCACATATCGTGATGGACAAAGTCAGTGTCGGCGCGACGGTCACTATCATGAGCGCTGCAACATTGGCGGTAGGCAAAACCATCATTGAGAATGCGGCGCGCGAGCCGGAAATTGTCGATACCGCGAATTTCCTCAATACCCTGGGCGCCAGAATCAGCGGCGCTGGCAGTGACAAAATCGTCATCGAAGGGGTGGAGCGTCTGGGCGGAGGGGTGTATCGCGTGCTGCCGGATCGCATTGAAACCGGGACTTTCCTGGTGGCGGCTGCGGTGTCTGGTGGTAAGGTGCTGTGCCGTCACACCCGTCCGGATACGCTGGACGCCGTGTTGTCCAAACTACGTGAAGCGGGCGCTGATATCGAAACCGGTGAAGACTGGATCAGCCTGGATATGCATGGCTGCCGGCCTAAAGCAGTCAATGTGCGTACTGCTCCGCATCCAGGATTCCCAACCGATATGCAGGCGCAGTTCAGTCTGCTGAATCTGGTAGCGGAAGGTACTGGCGTTATCACGGAAACCATTTTCGAAAACCGCTTCATGCATATCCCTGAACTGATTCGCATGGGAGCGCAGGCGGAAATCGAGAGTAACACGGTGATTTGCCATGGCGTCGAGCGCTTGTCTGGCGCACAGGTAATGGCAACCGACCTGCGTGCGTCGGCCAGTCTGGTACTGGCGGGGTGTATTGCGCAAGGCACTACGCTAGTGGATCGTATTTATCATATTGATCGCGGCTACGAGCGCATTGAAGACAAGTTGCGTGCGTTGGGTGCCAACATTGAACGGGTGAGTGCTAACGACTAACCGTTACTGCCGGGTGAGCTACTGCATCACCCGGCGTTACTGCCGGCACGACTTAGTCGCTGGTAGGGTATCCCTGGATGGTCATATTGAGCTTTATTTCCTGATTATCACGTAAAATGACCACGGGAATGACGGAACCGGGCCGAATCTCTGCTACCTGATCCATGGTTTCTATCACCGAACGTGCTGGCTTGTTATTCACTTCCAGCAGCAAATCGCCCTTCTTAATACCTGCTTTATCTGCCGGGCCGCCGGAATCGACCTCGCTGACGACGATACCCTGCAATCGTTCCAGGCCGGTGACCTGATTGCCCAGCCGCTCACGCTGTGCGCCACGGATGCCGAAATAACCACGAATCACCCGTCCATCGCGGATCAATTTGTTCATGATTTTGGTCGCCAGTGCAACGGGAATAGCAAAACCAATGCCTTCCGGCGTGCCGCCATCATCACTTTTATCAAATGACAAGGTATTGATGCCAACCAGTTCACCGAGTGTGTTGACCAGCGCTCCGCCGGAGTTGCCGTGGTTGATTGAAGCATCGGTCTGCAGGAAATTCTGCCGACCAGAGGCGCTGAGTCCTACCCGACCAGTAGCGCTGATGATCCCTTGGGTCACCGTCTGGCCGAGATTGTAGGGATTGCCGATAGCCATCACGACGTCGCCGACATGGAACACCCGTTTCGGGTTGATGGGGATCGCCGGTAGATTAGTGCCTTCGATTTTCAGTACAGCCAGATCGGTCAGGCTGTCTGAACCCACTAATAGCGCTTCAAAGATACGACCATCCTGTAATGTGACCACAATTTGTTCGGCATTGCTGATCACATGCTTGTTGGTCAGGATGTACCCTTTGTTGTTCATGAGTACGCCGGAACCCAGGGTGCGAATGTTCAGCTCGTTTTTGGTCGCTGGATCGTTGCCCTGATTGTATACGTTCACCACAGCTGGCGCGGCGCGGCGTACTCCCTGGTAATAACTGACCGGGGTTTCCTGACTGCTGTCGCTGTCGGATTTGAACCATCCCTGGCTGGAACGCAGTGCCGGAATGGCCAGCAACAGAATACCGGCCACGATGACACCGAACAGCGTCGAACGTAACAGTTTGGTTAGCATGAGCGTTTTGGGTGTAAAAGAAGGTTTAATCGCAGAATATCAGAGAAGAATGGACGCCGCATCGCGCGGCGTCCACTTTTTCATGGCTTAACGCAGCAGCAGATAGATAGTTTCATCCCCACGCACAATATTCAGGGCCAGCACCGAGGGTTTGGCTTCCAGAATTTTGCGCAACTGAGTGATGTTTTCCACGCGCTCACGATTCACGCCGACGATAATATCGCCTTTCTGCAGGCCAACCTTCGCGGCAGCACTGTCTTTGGCCACGTTATCAATCGCCACGCCTTTGCTGCCGTCTTTAAGCTGCCCGTTGTTGAGGGTCGCGCCCTGCAACGCCGGAGACAGCGTGTCGGCATTAGTGGTGACGTTGGTGCTGTTATCCAGTACCACGGCCACTTCCTGTTGCTTGCCTTCGCGCAGCAGGCCGATGCGGACGGTTTTACCCGGCGCGGTCGTGCCAATTTTGGCTCGCAGTTCGGCAAAGCTGCTGATGGGTTTACCATCCAGCGATATCAGCACATCGCCCGCTTTAATACCCGCCTTGGCTGCGGCAGATTTCGGAATGACCTCGCTGACGAAAGCACCGCGCTGGGCATCCACTTTGAACGCTTTGGCTATCTCGGAGGTCATCTCGCTGCCCTTGATACCCAACAGGCCGCGTTTCACCTCGCCGAATTCCACCAACTGTTGCGCCATATTCTGCGCCATATTGCTCGGAATGGCGAAACCGATACCCGAGTTGCCACCGCTTGGCGTCAGAATCGCGGTGTTAATGCCAATCAGCTCGCCCCGCAGGTTGACCAGTGCTCCGCCGGAGTTACCACGGTTAATGGAAGCATCGGTCTGGATAAAGTTTTCCAGCCCTTCAAGATTCAGGCCGCTGCGACCCAGCGCGGAAACAATACCAGATGTTGCAGTTTGACCGAGTCCAAATGGGTTGCCGACGGCAACAGCGAAGTCGCCGACGCGCAACTGATCAGAGTCCGCCATTTTAATTTCGGTGAGATTCCTGGCGTCATTCAACTGCAACAGCGCGATATCGGTTTGTTCATCGCGCCCGATCAGTTTGGCGTCATATTCACGACCATCATTCAACTGCACCTGAATTTTATCTGCGTTGTTGACGACGTGATTGTTGGTTAACACATAGCCTTTTTCGGCATTGATAATGACGCCTGAACCTAATCCTTCAAACGGACGCGCATTTTGTTTTTCGGACGGGGTATTGGGGCCAAAGAAGAATTTGAACTCTTCCGGGATACGCTGGCGCTGTACCTGTGTACCTTCCACGTGAACGCTCACGACGGCAGGCAGCACTTTTTCCAGCATCGGCGCCAAACTGGGCAGCGCCTGACCTTCTACAACGGCAGGCAACGCGGCGTTGGCCGGGGGCAATGAAGACAACGACAGTCCAATACCGAGTGCCAGTGCGCTATATAACAACGATGTTTTTTTCATTGATTATTAACTCTCTCACGACCTGCCTATGAATAAAACGATGATATATAAACTTAAACTTGCGGTGAATACTCAGACACAGTGCGGTGTGTAAAGTTCGCTGATATTTCGTCAGCAGAATGTAACAACCGTTGCTACGGGAAGGTAGGCATGGCCTATCACAGAACACACCCTGACGACAAATTGCGTGTCGTCAGGGTGAATAAGAACGGCAAGGTCAGCAAAGCTAGCGGTCACTTGCCTGTTGGTCGTGCGCCACGCAGCAGGCCAGATGCGCTGCCTGAGTAGTCGCGCGGCGGCATATCTACCGGGGCTTGGTCGTTGTCCGATTCGGCCTCGGTCAGGCGATAGCGGAACGGGTTGTCCTGCATCGGAACATCCGGCAGCAGGTTGTTGGAGCTTTTCGCCATATGTTGGTAAAGCTGACGGTAATCGCGTGCCATATTGTCGAGCAGTTCTGCGCTGTGGGCAAAATGGCTGACCAATTCCTGACGATATTCTTCCAGTTCGGTTTTGTTTTTCTCCAGTTCGTTTTGCAGTACCTGCTGCTGGCGCAATTTACGGTTGCCGAACCGCATCACGACAGCGCCAATGATGACACCGATAACAAATCCAATCAGCGCAGACTCCCAGGTCATAAAACGACTCCTATTTTGACTTCGTTGTCCCGTAGGGTTTTTTCACTTAATAATAGTCACTATAACCGCTAACCTCGCCGGAGTGGAGTCCTTGTAGATCTGGTCTGATCGGGTATGTGGTCACCGCGAAGCGCTAACGCTCACGATCACGGGCTGAACCGGCGTTAACGCACGATAAAATATAACGAAATTTTTCTCAGGGATTTTGTGCTATGCAGAGAACAACCCCTTTGGCACTTTACCAGCAGGCTTTGATGGCCCAGACCTATCAACCCGATGAGGTGCAGCATCAAACTGTAGTCCGCCTAAACGCCATTCATCAAACGCTGACGGAACAGGTATGGGGACAAACGGAAAACCGCGCGCCGGGACTGATGTCGAAATGGCGCAATTGGCTGGGAAATAAGGAAAAATCACCATCGCCGGTGCAAGGGCTGTATATGTGGGGCGGAGTGGGGCGAGGTAAAACCTGGCTGATGGATCTGTTTTTCCACAGTTTGCCCTCGGAGCGCAAACTCCGGCTGCACTTCCACCGATTTATGCTACGGGTGCATGAAGAGCTGAACCAACTACAAGGGCAGGAAAACCCACTGGAAAAGGTGGCGGATGGCTTTAAGGCTCAGACCGATATTCTGTGTTTCGATGAATTCTTCGTGTCTGATATTACCGACGCCATGTTGCTGGCGGAACTGTTGCGGGCATTGTTCTCGCGGGGGATTGCGCTGGTAGCGACGTCTAACATTCCGCCAGACGAGTTGTATCGCAATGGGTTGCAGCGCGCGCGTTTCCTGCCTGCCATTGATTTGATCAAGCGCTACTGCGATGTGCTCAATGTGGATGCAGGCATTGATTACCGGCTACGTACCCTGACTCAGGCACACTTGTATCTTACCCCAATCAATGCAGATACCGATGCTCAGATGCAGGCAATGTTTCGTAGCCTGTCCGGGCGTGATGTCAGTCAGCCAGGCCCGGTGCTGGAGATTAATCATCGCCCGTTGGCAACACTGAGCGCAGGGGATGGTGTGCTGGCGGTGGATTTCGCCACCTTGTGCCTTGAGGCGCGCAGCCAGAATGATTATATCGCGCTATCGCGGCTGTATCACACGGTGTTGTTGCATCATGTTCCGGTGATGGAAGTTAAAGATGAAAATGCTGCCCGTCGTTTTCTGGCGCTGGTGGACGAGTTCTATGAACGCCGGGTGAAGCTGATTATGTCTGCACAGGCACCGATGTTTGACATTTATCAGGGCGAACACCTGAAATTTGAATATCAGCGCTGTCTGTCGCGTTTACAGGAGATGCAAAGCGAAGAGTACTTGCGCCAGCCGCATTTGCCGTAATGGTTTCCTGCAACCGGCGACGTAGGTGGGCAGGAAATTGTTAGAGAAAAAAGTCGATCTTTGAAATCGACTTCTCTATAATCCTGCGACCCCACGTTACAACAAAGTTTTTTCCCGAAACTTTAATCGCGCTGGCAATAGCTATTCGAAGGGGTAGGTTTGCTGGACTAGATAGCCGTGTGAACCTCAACACTATTTATTTAAGCGTTTGGGTGTTCACCAACGTGTAACTTAAATTGGGTAAGCTTTTAATGAAAACTTTTACAGCTAAACCAGAAACCGTAAAACGCGACTGGTACGTTGTTGACGCGAGCGGCAAAACTCTTGGCCGTCTGGCTACTGAACTGGCTCGTCGTCTGCGCGGTAAGCACAAAGCGGAATACACTCCGCACGTTGATACCGGTGACTACATCATCGTTCTGAACGCAGAAAAAGTTGCTGTAACCGGCAACAAACGTTCTGACAAAATGTACTACCATCACACCGGCCACATCGGTGGTATCAAAGAAGCGACCTTTGAAGAGATGATTGCCCGCCGTCCTGAGCGCGTAATTGAAATCGCGGTTAAAGGCATGCTGCCGAAGGGCCCGCTGGGTCGTGCTATGTACCGTAAACTGAAAGTTTACGCGGGTAACGAGCACAATCACGCGGCACAGCAACCGCAAGTTCTGGACATTTAATCGGGATTACAGGCAATGGCTGAAAATCAATACTACGGCACTGGTCGCCGCAAAAGCTCCGCCGCTCGCGTATTTATCAAACCGGGCAGTGGCAACATCGTCATCAACCAGCGTACTCTGGAGCAGTACTTTGGCCGTGAAACCGCGCGCATGGTCGTTCGCCAGCCGCTGGAACTGGTCGATATGGTTGGTAAATTGGATCTGTACATCACCGTTAAAGGTGGTGGTATTTCTGGTCAGGCCGGTGCTATCCGTCACGGTATCACCCGCGCTCTGATGGAATACGACGAATCTCTGCGTTCTGAACTGCGTAAAGCTGGCTTCGTTACCCGTGACGCTCGTCAGGTTGAACGTAAAAAAGTGGGTCTGCGCAAAGCACGTCGTCGTCCGCAGTACTCCAAACGTTAATTTCTGGCTGCCTGGCAGCGAAATCAACGCAGAAAAACCCGGTGTTTATCACCGGGTTTTTTTTCGCTCAGCGTTATTCATGGAAAAAATCTGCTTTGATTACTGTGGGTTAACTATGAAAACACGCTTATCCCCCCACAAAACAAACAGAATCTGATACACTATTGCCCGGTTTTGTGCCTTTCGCCAGCAAGTGATTTTAACAGAACGACGGATGTCGTCCGCTTTCTCCCCCTTGGGGAAGCCTAAACGCGGCAAGGCCAGCAGGATCATATTCTCGATCGGTTGTTCGCCGTATTTTTTCGATAACTTGGAGGTTTTCATGGCTGTCGCTGCCAACAAACGTTCGGTGATGACGCTGTTTTCTGGTCCGTCCGACATTTTTAGCCATCAGGTCCGTATCGTACTGGCCGAAAAAGGGGTGAGTGTCGAGATTGAGCAGGTGGACATGGATAATCTGCCGCAGGATCTTATCGACCTCAATCCTTACGGTTCTGTGCCGACATTGGTTGACCGTGAGCTGACGTTGTATGAATCACGTATCATCATGGAATATCTTGATGAGCGCTTCCCGCACCCGCCGTTGATGCCGGTTTATCCGGTGGCGCGTGGTAATAGCCGTTTGATGATGCACCGCATCGAACAGGATTGGTATTCGTTGATGAAAACTATCCTGAATGGTAATGCATCGGATGCGGAAGCTGCGCGTAAGCAACTGCGCGAAGAGTTGCTGGCGCTTGCCCCGGTGTTCAACGAAGCGCCTTATTTCATGAGTGAAGAATTTAGCCTGGTGGATTGTTACCTGGCTCCGTTGCTGTGGCGTCTGCCGGTGCTGGGTATCGAACTGATCGGTTCTGGAGCGAAGGAACTGAAAGGTTATATGACTCGCGTGTTTGAGCGTGATGCCTTTCTCGCTTCACTGACTGAAGCTGAGCGTGAAATCCGGTTGCAGTCCAGAGGGTAATGGCATGACGTTGTCTCAGCTCTCTCCGCGCCGCCCGTATTTATTACGGGCCTTTTATGACTGGTTGCTGGATAACCAGCTGACGCCGCATCTGGTAGTGGATGTAAGCATTCCCGGCGTGCAGGTGCCGATGGAATTTGCCCGTGACGGACAAATTGTCCTGAACATTGCGCCGCGTGCGGTGGGAAATCTTGAGCTGGCTGATGACTGCGTACGTTTCAATGCGCGTTTTGGTGGTGTTCCCCGTCAGGTGTTCGCTCCAATGGCGTCGGTGATGGCGATCTATGCCCGTGAAAATGGTGCGGGCACCATGTTTGAGCCTGAGCCAGCCTACGAAATCGTCGAAGAATTTGGTGAGCAACCTCAAACTGGAGAGGCATCCAAACCGACGCTGATTTCGGTGGTGGACAATGAGTCTTCCTCATTGCAAAACGAGCAGCCAGATGATGAACCGCCGCAGCCACCGAGAGGCGGCAGACCTTCCCTGCGAGTAGTCAAATAATCGCGATTGATAAAAAAGGCACGTCATAGTGCCTTTTTACTGTTTGCTTATATCTGCAAGATAAAGTTAAAGGCGGCCAGCGCCGCCTTTGGAGTATCAGAAGGGATTAGACTTCCAGATAGTTCATGATGCCGTCAGCGGCTTTACGGCCTTCTGCTATCGCGGTCACCACCAGATCAGAACCACGTACCGCATCACCACCAGCGAAGATTTTCGGGTTTGATGTCTGGAATGCACTGTTGCTTTGTTCCGGTGCGATGATGCGGCCCTGCGTATCCAGTTCCACGCCATGCTCTGCCAGCCATGCCATCTTATGCGGACGGAAGCCAAACGCCATGATGACCGCATCGGCTTCCAGCACATGCTCTGACCCTTCCACCGCTTGTGGACGGCGGCGGCCATTGGCATCCGGCGCGCCCAGTTCGGTACGAATCATGCGAACGCCGCATACTTTACCAGCACCGTTGATTTCAATGCTGAGCGGCTGCAGGTTGAAGCGGAACTCTACGCCTTCCTCGCGCGCATTTTTCACTTCGCGCCTGGAGCCTGGCATGTTCTCTTCATCACGACGGTAGGCACAGGTGACGTGAGTCGCACCTTGACGAATCGAAGTCCGCACGCAGTCCATCGCGGTATCGCCGCCACCCAGCACTACCACACGTTTGCCCTGCATCGAGATATACGGTTCCTGTTCGCTGGTTTTGAAACCCATCAGGTGCTTGGTATTAGCAATCAGGAACGGTAGCGCGTCGTATACGCCCGGCGCGTCTTCGTTTTCCAGCCCGCCACTCATCGACTGATAGGTTCCGACGCCCAGGAAGACGGCGTCATATTCTGCCAGCAGGTCGTTCAACTGAATGTCTTTGCCGATCTCGGTGTTTAGCTGAAACTCGATTCCCATCTCCGTGAAGATTTCGCGGCGTTTGGTCATCACCTCTTTTTCCAGCTTGAACGCCGGGATACCGAAAGTCAGCAAGCCGCCGATTTCCGGATGACGGTCATAGACCACCGCCTTCACGCCGTTACGGGTCAGCACGTCAGCACAGGCAAGCCCGGCAGGGCCAGCACCGATGATGGCTACACGCTTGCCGGTTGGCTGCACGGACGACACATCCGGACGCCAGCCCATCTCAATCGCTTTATCGTTGATGTAGCGCTCAATATTGCCGATGGTTACGGCACCGAATTCGTCGTTCAGGGTGCAAGACCCTTCGCACAGACGATCCTGCGGACAAACACGGCCACAGACTTCCGGCAGGCTATTGGTCTGGTGAGACAGTTCCGCCGCCTCAATAATCCGGCCCTCGTTGGCCAGTTTCAGCCAGTTTGGGATGTAGTTGTGGACCGGACATTTCCATTCGCAGTAAGGGTTGCCACAGGCCAGGCAGCGATCTGCCTGCGCCTTGGACTGGCTTTCCGAGAATGGCTCGTAAATTTCAACAAACTCGATTTTACGAATCTTCAGCGGCTTCTTGGGCGGATCAACGCGCTGTAAGTCGATAAACTGATAAACATTTTGACTCATGATGACCTCTTACTGCGCCTGTACCCGCAGCTCTGCTGCGGAACGACTACGATGACCCAACAACGCTTTCACATCACTTGACTTCGGCTTGACCAGCGCAAATTTCGATGCCCAGACCGGCCAGTTGGCAAGAATTTCTTCGCCACGCTGTGAACCCGTTTGCTGAACGTGCTCGGTAATCAGCCCACGCAGGTGTTCTTCGTGAATCGCCAGGTTTTCCACATCCAGCACTTCAACCAGTTCCGGATTGACGCGCTTACGGAATTCGCCGTCGTCATCCAGTATGTAGGCGAAGCCGCCGGTCATGCCCGCACCGAAGTTAACGCCGGTACGGCCCAGGATGCAGACGATACCGCCGGTCATGTATTCGCAGCCGTTATCACCAATGCCTTCCACCACGGTGATGGCACCGGAGTTTCGCACCGCGAAACGTTCTCCGGCACGGCCTGCGGCGAACAGTTTGCCGCCGGTTGCTCCGTACAGACAGGTGTTACCGATGATGCTGGCTTCATGGCTGCGGAAGGCTGAGCCAACCGGTGGACGTACGGAGATAACACCGCCCGCCATGCCTTTTCCCACGTAGTCGTTAGCATCGCCGGTCAGGGCCAGCTCAACGCCGCCAGCGTTCCATACACCGAAGCTCTGCCCAGCCGTGCCATTGAAATGCACTTTGATCGGGTCGCTCGCCAGCCCTTGGTCACCGTGTTTCGCCGCAATCACGCCGGACAAGGTCGCACCGACGGAACGGTCGGTATTGCGGATGTCAAAATAGAGTGCTTTGCTCTGTCTGGCATCGACATGCGCCTGAGCCTGTGCGATCAGCTCTTTGTTCAGCAGCCCTTTATCAAACGATGGGTTGCCCTCGGTGCAATACAGCGCTTTGCCAGATTGCGGCGCGACGGTGTGCAGCAGCGGCGACAGGTCCAGCTTGTTCTGTTTAGCGGTGATGCCATCCAGTTCGACCAGCAGGTCGGTGCGGCCAATCAGGTCTACCAGACGGCTGACGCCCAGTTCCGCCATCAGCTCGCGGGTTTCGCGGGCGATGAAGGTGAAGTAGTTGACCACGCGCTTCGGCAGGCCGTGATAATGGTCGCGGCGCAGCTTGTCATCCTGTGTTGCCACGCCGGTAGCGCAGTTGTTCAGGTGGCAGATACGCAGATATTTACAGCCCAGCGCCACCATCGGGCCGGTGCCGAAGCCAAAGCTTTCCGCACCCAGAATCGCGGCTTTCACGATATCCAGACCGGTTTTCAGACCGCCATCCACCTGCAAGCGAATCTTGTGACGCAGTCCGTTGGCTACCAGCGCTTGCTGGGTTTCCACCAGACCCAGTTCCCACGGGCAACCGGCGTATTTCACCGATGTCAGCGGACTGGCGCCGGTGCCGCCGTCATAACCGGCGATAGTAATCAGGTCGGCATACGCTTTTGCCACGCCGGTGGCGATGGTGCCGACACCCGGTTCAGAAACCAGCTTGACCGAAATCATCGCTTTCGGGTTAACCTGCTTCAGGTCGAAAATCAACTGAGCCAGATCTTCGATTGAATAAATATCATGGTGCGGCGGCGGAGAAATCAGGGTCACGCCCGGTACGGAATAACGCAGGCGCGCGATATATGGCGTCACTTTATCGCCCGGCAACTGACCGCCTTCACCCGGCTTGGCACCCTGCGCCACCTTGATTTGGATAACGTCGGCATTAACCAGATAAGCCGGGGTCACGCCAAAGCGACCGGAAGCCACCTGCTTGATACGGGATACTTTATTGGTACCGTAACGAGCCGGATCTTCGCCTCCTTCGCCGGAGTTGGAGAAGCCGCCAAGGCTGTTCATGGCTTCCGCCAGCGACTCATGCGCTTCGGGGCTTAACGCGCCGATAGACATGGCAGCGGTGTCGAAGCGTTTGAACAGCTCCGAATCCGGCTCGACGTTCTCCAGCGGGATAGCAGCGCCTTCCTGCGGCTTGAGCGCCAACAGGTCGCGCAGCATGGATGCCGGGCGCTCGTTAACCAGTTTGGCGTACTGTTGGTAATCCTGATAGTTGCCGCTGTGTACTGCGGTTTGCAGTGTTTTCACCACGTCAGGATTGTAGGCGTGGTATTCACCGCCATAAACAAACTTGAGCAGGCCGCCCTGATCGAGTTTCTGACGCTTGAGCCAGGCGCGTTTGGACAGATTTTGCAGGTCCTGCTCGAAGTCGCTGAAGCTTGCGCCGCCAATACGGCTCACCACGCCCTGGAAGCAACGGGACGCAACGTCCTGATGCAGGCCGACCGCTTCGAACAGTTTCGAGCAGCGATAGGAGGCGATGGTAGAGATCCCCATCTTGGACATGATCTTGTACAGACCTTTGTTGATGCCGTTGCGGTAGTTCAGCATCACGGTACGGTACGGTTTGTCGATAGAGTGGTTATCTACCAGACGGGCCAGCGTTTCATAGGCCAGGTATGGGTAAACGGCGGTAGCGCCGAAGCCGAGCAGTACTGCGAAGTGGTGCGGATCGCGGGCGCTTGCGGTTTCCACGATAATGTTGGCGTCGCAACGCAGGCTTTTTTCCACCAGCCGCGTCTGAATCGCACCCACCATCATTGGCGCTGGCACCGGCAGGCGATCAGGCGTGATGCCACGGTCACTCAGCACCAGCAGCACCGCGCCGGCACGTACCTTGTATTCCGCTTCGTCACACAGTTTTTCGACGGTTTCCTGTAGCGAACGTTGTTTAGGATCGAAGGTGATATCGATCTTCTCAGCGCGATAGTGCTCTGGATCCTGATTGATCAACTGAATGAAGTCAGAGTAGAGCAGGATCGGCGATTTGAAGCTCAGGCGGTGAGCCTGTCCCTCTGCTTCGCAGAATACGTTCATTTCTCGACCGATGCAGGTAGCGAGCGACATGACGTGCGCTTCGCGCAGCGGGTCGATAGGCGGATTGGTTACCTGTGCGAACTGTTGACGGAAATAATCGTAAATGATGCGTGGGCGGCTCGACAGCACGGCAAATGGCGTATCGTCACCCATGGAGCCGGTCGCTTCCTGACCGTTTTCCCCCAGCACGCGAATAACCTGATCCAGCTCCTCAAAGCTGTAGCCAAATTGCTTCTGGTAGGTTTCCAGCAGGGCGTCATCCAGCTCCCGGCTGCCAACCTGATCATCCGGCAGTTCTTCGAACGGTACCAGACGTTTAACGTTCTTCTCCATCCACTCTTTGTACGGGTGGCGGCTTTTCAGGTCATCATCGGTTTCGGTTGAATGCAGAATACGGCCAGTACGGGTATCGATAACCATCAGTTCGCCCGGACCGACGCGGCCTTTTTCCACCACTTCGTCAGGCTGGTAATCCCAGATACCTACTTCGGATGCACAGGTGATCAGCTTATCCTTGGTGATGACATAGCGCGCCGGACGCAGACCGTTACGGTCAAGGTTACAGGCAGCGTAGCGCCCATCGGACAGCACCAGACCGGCCGGGCCATCCCATGGCTCCATATGCATGGAGTTAAAGTCAAAGAAGGCGCGCAGCTCCGGGTCCATATTCGGGTTGTTCTGCCAGGCTGGCGGCACCAGCAGGCGCATGGCGCGCACAATGTCCATCCCGCCTGCCAGGAACAGTTCCAGCATGTTGTCCAGCGACATAGAGTCCGAACCGCTTTCGTCAACAAACGGCGCCGCGTTCAGCAAGTCAGGAATCAACGGGGTCTTGAATTTGTAGGCGCGGGCGCGTGCCCATTGGCGGTTGCCGGTAATGGTGTTGATTTCACCGTTATGCGCCAGATAGCGGAACGGTTGCGCCAGACGCCAGCGCGGCACGGTGTTGGTGGAGAAGCGCTGGTGGAACAGGCAAATAGCCGATTCCAAGCGCAAGTCTGCCAGATCAAGATAGAACCGCGGCAGGTCTGCCGGCATACACAGACCTTTATAGATATTCACCAGATTGGAGAGGCTGCAGACGTAGAAGTCTTTATCCTGTATGCGTTTTTCAATACGACGACGCGCCATAAACAGGCGACGCTCCATATCACGCGGACGCCAGCCAGCTGGGGCATTAACGAAGATCTGTTCGATGCGCGGCAGGGAAGAGAGCGCTATCTCACCCAATACGTCCGGGTTGGTGGGCACATCGCGCCAGCCGAGTACGGACAGGGTTTCATTTTGCAGTTCTTCTTCGACAATCTGGCGAGTGGCGTGGGCTTTCTCTTCATCCCGGCTGAGGAACAACATGCCGACCGCGTAATTGTTAGCCAGTCGCCAGCCTTGTTCTGCGGCAACCAGACGGAAGAAACGATCCGGTTTTTGAAGTAATAGCCCGCAACCGTCGCCGGTCTTGCCGTCGGCAAGAATCGCGCCACGGTGCTGCATTCGTGCCAGTGCGTGAATCGCTGTGCGCACGACTTTATGGCTCGGTTCACCTTCTATATGGGCGATCAATCCGAAACCACAGTTGTCTCTTTCATGGGATGCATCGTACAACATATCTCAGTGAACCTCCCCAGGCTCTGTATGACTTCCTCAATCGTTATCTCACTACCAGAATACGGGTGCGTAATGTGCGTTAACCGCGTGCTAACCGCGAGCGACCCCTTCACTGCGCCTGATTGGCATCAGTGGTGTGCGCCGCTCTCTTTTATCTGGCCTCTCGTAAGGTCTCACAAGTGATGTGATTTGCTTGATGAGGGAGTCTTCTTCTTTACTGCATAAATATGACGAGACATTAACTCGTCAGGAAAGCTTCCAGCGGATTTCCAAATTAGCGAGAAACCCTGTTCAGGTCAAATTTCCATGGTAGACTGGCACTTTAGGGACAGAATTTACTTATGCTTATGAAATAAAAGGATTTAATTAATAAAAATAAGACGTTGGCAAGGTGGCGTCATTGGCTGAACTGTGAGCTGTATCACTATAGCAATGGCGGGTTTTTATTGCTGAATGCTGTGATTATGCCACTTCGTGGCATCTTATTCTGTTTGGTGTGATTTTTTTAATTCATGACACTGTTTTTCATTCTACGGTCATCTTTTAATGGAATGAACCTCGCAGATAAGAAAAATTAATCAGCAAGAATATGATTTTATTTTCAGGAAAAACGAATAAACATGCAGCTGCATAAACCGGAGCGTCTTGATCGGGGTCATCGCCGTTAACAGGCGCTAAAGGTAGGCTGATTTTTTGTGAAATGAAGAATCAGAATATGCAATTGCAAAAATTAATCAATATGTTTGGTGGTGATCTTCAGCGTCGCTATGGAGAAAAAATCCATAAATTGACGTTACACGGCGGATTTAGCTGTCCGAATCGTGACGGTACGCTGGGACGGGGTGGTTGTACTTTCTGCAATGTGGCGTCGTTTGCGGATGAACAGATGCAGCAGCGTAGCATCGCCGAGCAACTGGCCGCACAGGCAGGCAAGGTCAACCGCGCACATCGTTATCTGGCCTATTTTCAGGCTTATACCAGCACTTATGCCGAAGTTCAGGTGTTGGCATCGATGTACCGGCAGGCGTTGACGCAGGCCGATATGGTAGGGCTATGTGTGGGTACCAGGCCGGATTGCGTACCGGATACCGTGTTGGACCTGCTGGCCGACTATCGTGAGCAAGGGTACGAAGTCTGGCTGGAACTGGGGTTGCAAAGCGCCCATGACCGGACGTTGCGACGTATCAATCGCGGACATGATTTTGCCTGTTACCGGCAGACCGCTCAGCGGGCTCGCGCCAGAGGACTCAAGGTGTGCAGCCATCTGATAGCCGGTTTGCCCGGCGAGAGCGACGAACATTGCCTGTTGACGCTGCAACGGGTGGTGGAAGCTGGCGTGGACGGCATCAAGCTGCATCCGCTGCACATCGTGACCGGTAGCGTCATGGCGAAAGCCTGGGGAGCCGGTCGATTGACGGCGTTGCCGCTGGCACATTATGTGTCGATTGCCGGTGAGATGATTCGCCACACCCCGCCTGACATTGTCTATCACCGTATCTCCGCCAGCGCCCGGCGGCCAACGTTGCTGGCGCCATTGTGGTGCGAAAATCGCTGGACCGGCATGGTCGGCATTCATGATTACCTGCAACAGCATGGCGCGCAGGGTTCCGCGTTGGGGCAGCCGTTTCAGTATTCGACAAACTAACCCCCGTGGCGGCTCGCAAATTGACCGCTCATTACCACGCACATGATTTTTTTACGGTATGATTTGCGGGTTGATGACTAAGGAACACTGTTATGAGGCAAATCAGGCTGTTGGCGCAGTACTACGTTGATTTAATGGTTAAATTGGGGCTGGTTCGGTTTTCCCTGCTACTGGCGTCGGCGCTGGTTTTGCTGGCGCTGGTGGTGCAGATGGCGGTGACGCTGTTGCTCACCGGTAAAGTGGAAAATATTGACGTAGTACGTTCTATTTTCTTCGGTTTGTTGATCACGCCCTGGGCGGTTTATTTCCTGTCCGTGGTGGTGGAACAACTTGAAGAGTCGCGCCAACGTTTGTCGCGGCTGGTGGCTAAATTGGAAGAGATGCGCCAGCGCGATCAGGAACTGAACGAACAGTTACAGGGCAACATCGCGCAGCTGAATCAGGAAATTAGTGATCGCATCAAGGCGGAAGAGGCCCGATTGCTGATGGTTTCCAAGCTGCGTGAAGAAATGGCGCGTCGTGAACAGGCACAGGTTGAACTGGAACAACAATCAGTGCTGCTGCGTTCTTTTCTCGATGCCTCGCCAGATCTGGTCTACTACCGCAATGAAAACAACGAATTTTCCAGTTGTAACCGGGCAATGGAGTTGCTGCTTGGCAAGAGTCAGAAGCAGTTGATCGGTCTGACGCCAAAAGATGTTTATCCGCCGGACATTGCCGAAAAAGTCATGGAAACCGATGAAAAAGTATTTCGCCACAACGTTTCATTGACCTATGAGCAGTGGCTGGTCTATCCGGACGGTCGCAAAGCCTGTTTCGAGTTGCGCAAGGTGCCGTTTTACGACCGCATGGGCAAGCGACATGGGCTGATGGGGTTTGGACGCGATATAACCGAGCGTAAGCGCTATCAGGACGCGTTGGAGAATGCGAGCAGGGAAAAGACCACCTTCATCTCTACTATTAGCCACGAGCTTCGTACGCCGCTTAATGGCATTGTCGGTCTGAGCCGTATTTTGCTCGACACTCACCTTGACGCAGAGCAGCAGAAATATCTGAAAACCATCCACGTCAGTGCCATCACGCTTGGCAATATTTTTAACGACATCATCGAAATGGATAAACAGGAACGACGTAAGGTTCAACTGGATAATCAGCCAGTGGATTTTGTCGGTTTTGTGGTTGACCTGGAGAATCTGGGCGGGTTGTTGGTTCAGCCCAAAGGGCTACAGCTTGAGATGGAGCTTCATCAACCGTTACCAAAAACCATCATCACCGATGGTACCCGGCTGCGCCAGATTCTGTGGAACCTCCTTAGCAATGCCGTGAAATTCACCCGTGAGGGCAGGGTATCCGTTCGGATATGGCATGAACAAGGCGAGCGGCTGCGTTTTGAGGTGGAGGATTCCGGCATAGGCATACCGGCTGACGAGTTGGAAAAAATCTTTTCCATGTACTATCAGGTCAAAGATCAACACGGTGGTAAGCCAGCTACCGGCACGGGAATTGGACTGGCGGTTTCCAAGCGTTTGGCGCAGAGCATGGGCGGTGATATTCAGGTGACCAGCAAACTGGGCAAAGGCTCCTGTTTTGCGTTGACGGTGACAGCGCCAGTCGTCGCCAATGATGAACCCGGCGAAGACGAGCAGGATGAACTGCCGTTGCCAGCGCTGCATGTGCTGTTAGTGGAAGATATTGAGCTGAATGTGGTGGTGGCGCGTTCAGTATTGGAGAAATTGGGGAGCAGCGTCGATGTGGCGATGACCGGACAGGCGGCGCTGGATATGTTCGACCCGGATGAGTTCGATCTGGTATTGCTGGATATCCAGTTGCCGGATATGACCGGTCTGGATGTGGCGCGTCGCTTGCGTGAGCGTTATGCCGGGCAGTCAATGCCGCCGTTGGTCGCTCTGACGGCAAATGTTCTCAAAGATAAAAAAGAGTATCTGGATGCTGGCATGGATGATGTGCTGAGCAAACCGCTGGCGGTGACGGCACTGACGGCGGTAATCCAGCAATATTGGGATCACCATACGCAATCGGACCAGGAAGACACGGTAGTGGATACCGGGTCGTTACAGGATCGTTTGCTGGACATACCGATGCTGGAGCAGTACCTGACCTTGGTGGGGCCAAAACTGATTCACCAGAGCCTGGCGATGTTTGAACAGATGATGCCCGGTTATCTGGCGATTCTTGATTCCAACATGACTGCCCGTGACCAGAAAGGCATCGCGGAAGAAGGACACAAAATCAAAGGCGCTGCAGGTTCGGTGGGGCTTAAACACCTGCAACAGGTTGCGCAACAGATTCAGACCACGACATTACCGGCATGGTGGGACAACGTTCAGGAATGGATTGATGAGTTGAAACATGACTGGCAGCAGGATGTGCAGGCATTGAAAGACTGGGTTTCAGAGGCTGAAAAAAAATGACACCGACCGAGGCCGGGGTGCGCGAATTATGCGCCAACACCAGGGAAAGCTGTACACCTGCGTTCGCTTTCAGATGTTATTGGTACGCAAGCGTTTTTGAAACTCCATCTATCTGGCAACACACACCATAGCAAATATGGCGCTGTTTGTTACAAGAATCATTAAAATGTGTGATGTAGATTAGTGTTTGTCAATCAAAAAATCAATTAGTTGATGTAATGAAATGAGGCATAAGTGATGAAAAAAGTTGGTGTCGTACTCAGCGGATGCGGAGTTTATGACGGTTCAGAGATTCACGAAGTTGTCTTGACTCTGCTTGCAATTGATCGTGCTGGTGCAGAGGCTGTCTGCTTTGCCCCTGATAAACAACAGTTACATGTCATTAATCACCTCAATGGTGAAGTCACTGATGAGAAACGTAATGTTTTAGCGGAGTCGGCACGTATTGCACGAGGGAAAATTCAGTCATTGTCCAGTGCCGATCCCCAGCAGTTGGATGCGCTGATTGTCCCTGGAGGATTCGGCGCTGCAAAAAATCTGAGTGATTTCGCCATTCGCGGCGTCGATTGTGAGGTTGATAACGAGCTGAAAATACTTACTCAAGAAATTCATAAGAAAAACAAACCAATCGGCTTGATTTGCATCGCTCCAGCCATGTTGCCGAAAATGCTTGATACCGCTGTACAGCTTACAATTGGTAACGATACAGAAACTGCTCAGGCGATAGAAGCAATGGGCGGTGTACACATAGCGTGCCCTGTGGATGACATTGTGGTTGATGTTGCAAACAAGGTGGTGACAACGCCTGCCTACATGCTGGCGAATTCGATTGGCGAAGCCGCTAGCGGAATTGAGAAACTGGTGGCGCGTGTTTTGGAACTGGCTGAATGAGGTCAGGTGGGGATGTAGGGAAAGGTCGATTGAGGCACATTGCCGCCTCTATTTGGCGCTGGGTGTTGCGCATCATTTGTGGTGTGTTAGCGATATGGTTGGCGGCAATCCTGTTATTTGCCTTTCTGCCTGTCCCTTTTTCCGCTGTGATGATTGATCGCCAACTCAGCGCCTGGCTGAGTGGCGATGTTGTCTATGTGGCCCATTCAGAGTGGGTCTCGATGGATGAGATCGCCGCTGTGGCACCATTAGCGGTGATCGCGGCGGAAGATCAGAAATTTTCCCAGCATTGGGGGTTCGATTTTGATGCGATTTCGGCAGCACTCAAACATAACGAGCAGCATGAAAATCGTATTCGTGGCGCATCGACCCTGTCTCAGCAGACGGTAAAAAATCTCTTGTTGTGGGACGGGCGCAGTTGGTTGCGTAAAGGCCTGGAGGCCGGTTTAACGGCGGTGGTAGAACGGGTGTGGACTAAACGTCGCATACTGACGGTTTACCTGAATATTGCCGAGTTCGGACCCGGTATTTTTGGCATTGAGGCCGCCTCGCATCAGTTCTTTAATAAACCGGCGAGCCGGCTGACGGCAGCGGAGGCCGCGCTGTTGGCCGCTGTGTTGCCGAATCCTATCCATTATCGGGCCAGTAAACCAACTGGGTATATCATGCGACGCCAGCAATGGATTTTGCGTCAGATGCGCCAGATCGGTGGAGAGAATTTTCTGGAAGCGAATCGACTCTATTAGCAAACCTGATTAGCCGGTGGGGTTTTTCCATCTGCGGTTTCTCTTTCTACCGTCTGTATGGAAATCATGGCAACTCAACATGGGGTAGAATATGCGCTATGGCATTGCTTTTCTGATGACGTTTGCACTCTGGGGGCTGGTAGTGTCTGCTGGTGTGGCGAGTGTTAGAAGCGACAATTTTGCTTATGTATTTTTACAGATGGATAAGCTTATCCAGGTCAAACAGCAATTGCGCACCCAAACTGCACCACCGCAGATGCAACTTGCTTATCAGCAGTTGTTGCAGGCGGCGGATAATGCCATGAAAAAAGCGGATCTGGCGGTGACCCAAAAACTTTCAATCCCACCCGGCGGCAATCGTCATGATTATTTGAGCCTGGCTGCGTACTGGTGGCCTGATCCGCGGAAAAAAGACGGGCTACCCTGGGTTCGGCATGACGGCAAGGTTAATCCTGCGACCAAAGGCGAGCAGACCGATGCTATCCGCCTGACGACGTTTACTGATCGGGTGCGCGTGCTGGCGTTGGCATGGTATTTCTCCGATAGACCTGAATATGCCGGGAAAGCCATTTCCATGATCCGCACCTGGTTTCTCGCGCCTGAAACACGGATGAACCCTAATCTGAATTATGCACAGGCTATTCCAGGCAGAAATGACGGTCGGGGCGCTGGCGTGCTTGATGGCCGTTTCTTTGCTACCCGCATCGTGGATGCGCTGGTCATGTTGCGACAGGCTCCAGGGTGGGGCGTGAGTGATGAACAACAGATGCGACAGTGGATGACGGAATATCTGCACTGGTTGCTGACCAGTCCTAACGGCAGGCAAGAAGCGACGGCGAAGAATAATCATGGCAGCTGGTATGCGGTGCAGGTTGCGGGTATCGCCGCTTATCTGGGCCAGTTGGAAACGGTGAAGGCGATGGTGGCATTGCAGCGCCAGAAGCTCGATCATCAACTGGCGGTGGATGGTTCACAACCGGAGGAACTGGCACGTACCCGGTCGTTCCATTACAGCGGTTTTAATCTGCAGGCTGTCAGTCTGATGGCGACGGTTGCAGGGATGTATGGCGATAATCTGTGGCGGTATCGTACCTCCCAGGGCAGCAGCCTGCTGTCGGCACTGGATTTCATGGCCTCGTATCTTGATGAGTCCAGACCCTGGCCCTATAAAGCGATGGGGCGGGAACGGCGGGAGAGTAGCTCGCTTATCCCACTGATGTTGCAGGCTGAACGCGCTATCGGTGCTTCCCGTTATCAGGTCGTTATCCGACAGGCAGGGTTTGCGCCGTTGCTAAACGGTGTGTCAGAGGGAAAAACCGGCGTGAATATTAGCGTTGATACCCGGCGCAGCATCTGGTTGCTATCTCCGCCAGCGAGCGCAGGAGTTATGGCAATACCATGATTATAAAGGAAAATGAATATGGCAGGCAGTTGTAGCCATGTGAAAGGATTGTCGTTGGTCTGGCGACCAGTGATTGGCCGCCAGGAACAACAGGGAGATTAATCCAGGTAGCTGAACGCTGTCGTCACATGCTTGACGCCGCTGACTTTGCTGGCTATCTGCGCTGCTGAAGTTGCTTCACGGCGAGTCACCATGCCGAGCAGGAAGACCTCGCCGTTTTCGGTGGTGACCTTCACGTTAGAGGATTTCACCAGGTCGCTAGCCAGCAGTTGAGAACGCACTTTGGTGGTGATCCAGGTATCCATGGACGCGGTGCCCAGTGATATCGGCGTACCTTTGCGAATTTCGTTATACACCTCGGTGGTGCCTTCAACGCCCATGGCAATCTGTTTGGCTCTGCTGGCGAGTTCGGTTGTGGGGGCCTGACCGGTGAGCAATACTTTACCCTGATAGGCGGTTGCGGAAATCCTCGCTTCTTTGCTTAATTGTGCGTCTTTACTCAGTGCGTTGGATACCCTGACTTCCAGCGTACCGTCATCGACCTGGGTGCCGACAGTCCGTGGATCAGTCGCAGATTTGGTGGCAACCGCCGCGCTACCAATTGCGACAGCGCCAATACAGCCCTGCAGCATCAGACAGGCAGACAGCACGGCAATGCAAGAGTAGATCCTCATGGAGTGCTCCTTAATCGTTCTGGTGTGGAAAAAGCGTGTTATCAATCAAATCGCACAAACAGTTGACGGTTAGCATATGCATTTCCTGAATACGGGCGCTACGGTGCGACGGAATGCGGATTTCCACATCCTGCTGACCCAGTAAACCCGCCAGTTCACCACCATCGTAACCGGTCAGGGCGACAATGTTCATGTCCCGCGTGACCGCAGCCTCCACTGCCTTGACGATATCACGGCTGTTGCCGCGCGTGGATATTGCCAACAGTACGTCGCCTGCCTGACCCAGCGCCCGCACCTGCTTAGCATAGACTTCTTCATGCAAGCGATCATTGGCGATAGCGGTTAAGACCACATTATCGGCATTAAGTGCAATCGCTGGCAAACCAGGCCGTTCGGTTTCAAAACGATTAATCATACTGGCGGCAAAATGCTGTGCGTTGGCGGCAGATGTACCGTTACCACAGCACAGGATTTTGTTGCCATTGAGCAGTGATTGCACCATCGCCAGAGCGGCGCGCGAGATGGCATCTGGTAGCGCTTCCGCTGCGGCAATCTGGGTTTGGATGCTTTCCGTGAAACAGACTTTAATTCTCTCCAGCACGTTCTGTTAACCTGTTTTGATGTTGAAAGTCATGGTGTTAATCGAGTTTCCCAAACGCATTGGGCAACCATTCCACCTGCGAACCCGTTACCGCCAATACGTCGAAACGGCAATCGGTGGAGTCGAGACTGGCGCCCTGGCGGGCTAGCCATAATGCCGCTGCGTGCAGCAATGTGCGTTGCTTTTGCCGGGTGATACTGGCTAGCGCACCGCCAAAGTCGTTATTACGGCGATAACGCACCTCAACGAAGACCCAGATGCGGCCATCGCGCATAATCAAGTCCAGTTCACCGCCACGTACCGTGACATTGGATGCCACAAAAGTCAGCCCGGCGCGTTCGAGATGGCGTCGGGCTAACTGTTCATAGCAGCTGCCAGTGATGCGCCGGTTCAGGAGGTGGGCACCAGTTGTCCCTGACGGAACTGCAGCCAGGTGAGCTTACGGTTGACGACACAATCCGGCGAGGTGCTTAGTACACCGGTGGCACCGGAAATCGAACTGCCCGGCTGGTGCAACTGTGCAAAGTTACTGGCCAGCGTCCAGGCGTCCATCCCCATGGCGAACAGCCGCACCAGCGAGTAATCGTTACGGTACTGGGTGGTGAGTTGTTGCATCAGTGCCGGGCTGGCGCCAGTCAATAATGGAATATCGCTGAACTGTAAGCCTTCCATTTCAAACCGGAAATCTGGTCCTAAACCTGCCTGATAGCTGCGTGAGCTGGCATAGAGCGCCGGGTGCGACGGGCCTTTGTTGCGCATGTCGAGCATCGGTTTGAGCAGCGTCAGCTCATCTGGCGTGGCGATGATATAAACCGCATCCACGTTGCCGTCGCTGGTGACATTAGCTATCGGCGGCGCCTGATTGGGTATCGTCAGCCCGCCAACCGTAGTGGAAGGCTGTGGTGCGGAAGTGGCTGTGATGACGGGTTGGCCGTTGAGCGCAATTCCCGCGCCGCTGTTGAGGGCCTGTTTCAGGTCATACACGCCGCCGGTGCGTTGTTGCAATACCACTCCGCCGGATTGTTGTTGCCAGGATTTGGCGAAAGCGGCGACCACCCGATCTCCAAGATTACCGCGTGGTGCCAGAATTAACGGATGCTGTTTGCCCTGTTTGTGGATGAATTGTGCTGCGTCGGTGGCTTCATCTTCTGGTGACAGCGCGAAATAACAGATATTCGGATTCGGCTGGATATGTTCTGGCTGATTAAGCGCCAGCACATTGAGGGAAGGTTTGATCCCCGGTAACTGTTCCACTTCGTTTTTGAGCAACGGGCCGACGATGGTGGTTGCACCATCTTTCTGTGCCTGAGCAATCACATTGGCCAGTGCCTGATTGGAGGTGTCGTAGACTTTCACCGGAATCGTGCTGGCTGCGGCAGTGGTGAGTGCCGGAATCACTGCCGCTGTTGGCGCAGGCGAGGCTGCGGATGGCACGCTGTTGTTTACCCCCGGCGATGGTGCGGCAGGCGTGCTCGTAGGCAGCGTGGCGACAGCAGCGGTGCTGGTCGATGGCGCTGTCTGGGACGGCTGTACAGGCATTGCCAACACAGCCTGTCCGCTTCTGGCGGCGCTAAATCCTTGCTGAATAGCGTTGGCGAATACCTGTGCCTGGCCATTTAACGGCAGCAACAAGGCAATGGCGTTGCCACCGCTAGCCGGGACGTTCTCCGCTGAGGGTGCCGTTGCAGCCGGCGGTGTGCCGCCCAGTTGAGACGGCAGTTGTTTGGCTGCGGGGTGGCGAGGATAACGTTTCTTCCAGTCTTCTATCGCAGCTTGCAGGTCTGACGGAACCTGAGATTTGGTCTGCCAGAGATTCAGCAGGTCCAGCCAGCCTTGCAGGGTATTTTCGTCAACGTTGATCACCATCGAACCGAGATCCTGCTGGGTGAGGCGAGTCAGGGCAGTCCAGGTTTGATCCATATTGCGCTGGTGAGCATCACCTTGCAGCAGCGGTTCCAGCCCGATATAAGCGCGGATCAACGTCAGCGAGGCGTGATCCTGAGCCGCTTTAATTTGCGTCTGGTAATAGCGCTCCTGCTGTTGAGGCGACAGCGATTTCACGTCCAGTTGCGCCAGCGTGGTGTTGGCCGCGTTCATATCGTTTTGTGCAGCAGCCAGTTCAGCCGTCAGCAGGCGCTGTTCCTGACGCTGTTTATCGCTTAATTGCGGCGGCAGTGCGCTTAACTGAGTACCCGCTTGCGGGAGTTTGCCTTCCTGAATCAGGGCATGAATCGCAAGTAATTGCCATTCAGCCTTGCTATCATCACCACTTTGCTGCATCTGCTGCAGGTAGTAATCGGAGGATGCGCCAGCTTTGGCCTCTATACGTTGCTGGGTTGCGGTGCCTTGTGGTGCCTGGCTGGGGCAGCCAGCGAGAAACAGTGCCGCCAGCAGGACAGGAACCAAACGGCCTGCATGGGTACGGACAGAATTTAACGGAAGCATACTGTATCCAGTGATGTTTTAACGATGTTCAATATTAAATCGGTAAATCGGATGAAACAATGAATCAAGACCAACAAGCTCAGATTTCCGCCTCCACGCTTTACATTGTTCCCACGCCTATCGGCAATCTGGCGGATATCACGCAGCGGGCGCTGACGGTGTTACAACAGGTTGATCTTATTGCAGCAGAAGATACCCGTCATACCGGTTTATTGTTACAACATTTCGCTATTAATGCGCGCCTGTTCGCACTCCATGACCACAACGAACAGCAAAAGGCGGAGCAATTGCTGGCGCGCTTGCAACAAGGCATGAGTATCGCGTTGGTGTCGGATGCGGGTACACCGTTGATTAACGACCCCGGTTACCATCTGGTTCGGCGATGCCGCGAGGCTGGCGTGCGCGTTGTGCCGTTGCCGGGGCCGTGTGCGGCGATTACCGCGTTATCCGCCGCTGGTTTGCCGTCGGATCGCTTTTGTTATGAGGGGTTCCTGCCTGCGAAGACTAAGGCGCGTAAGGACAGGCTGCGCGACCTGTTGGAAGAGCCGCGTACCCTGATTTTTTACGAATCAACCCACCGATTGCTGGATAGCCTGCAGGATATGGTTGAGGTCTGGGGGCCGGATCGTTATGTGGTGCTGGCGCGGGAACTGACCAAAACCTGGGAATCGCTGTACGGCGCGCCGGTGGGGGAGTTGTTGGCCTGGGTACAGGAAGACGAGAACCGCCGTAAAGGCGAGATGGTGTTGATTGTGGAAGGGCATCAGCCTGACGAAGAGGCATTATCTGCAGCGGCGTTGCGTACCTTGCAACTGTTGCGGGCGGAATTGCCGCTGAAGAAAGCGGCGGCGTTGGCGGCAGAAATCCATGGTGTGAAAAAGAACGCGCTTTACCGCTACGGGCTGGAGCAGGAAGAAGGTCATGCATAATCAGGGATGACAAGCAGGCAGATTTGCCCTATTATCCGCGCCGAAGTTGACCAGACAGTCGCCGCTTCATTGCCATCCTCCGTTAGGGGGAGACAGATGGAGGGGAGGAAAGTCCGGGCTCCATAGGGCAGGGTGCCAGGTAACGCCTGGGGGGCGAAAGCCTACGACCAGTGCAACAGAGAGCAAACCGCCGATGGCCTGCGCAAGCGGGATCAGGTAAGGGTGAAAGGGTGCGGTAAGAGCGCACCGCGCGGCTGGCAACAGTCCGTGGCACGGTAAACTCCACCCGGAGCAAGGCCAAATAGGGGTTCACATGGTACGGCCCGTACTGAACCCGGGTAGGCTGCTTGAGCCAGCGCGCGAGTTCTGGCCTAGATGAATGGCTGTCCACGACAGAACCCGGCTTATCGGTCAACTTCACTTCTTCATAACCCCGCCATTCGGCGGGGTTTTTTTATGTCGTTATCCGATGATGCTGCAAATCGTCAAATTTATTGACAATCATCATCATGGTAATCCGACTGTATCGTTGGAACAGTAACGGTAAAGTATCTTTTATAGATACTGATTACCTCACTGTTACTAAGGATATCGTTATGAGTACTTCCCGGATGCCTGCACTTTTTCTGGGCCACGGTAGCCCGATGAATGCGCTGGAAGACAATCACTACACACAAGCCTGGCATAAACTGGGAAAAACTTTGCCTCGTCCGAAGGCGATAGTGGCGGTATCTGCACACTGGTATACCCGTGGTACAGCAGTCACGGCGATGGATAAGCCGCGCACTATTCATGATTTTGGCGGTTTCCCGCAGGCATTATTCGAAACCCAATACCCGGCGCCTGGGGCGCCAGAGGTGGCTAAACGGGTTCAGGAGTTGCTGGCGCCGGTTCCGGTATATGCAGACCATAAGGAATGGGGATTAGATCACGGTACCTGGGGCGTACTTATCAAGGTATATCCACAGGCGGATATACCGATAGTGCAACTTAGCGTCGATGGTACTAAACCGCCTGCTTATCACTATGATCTGGGCTGCAAACTATCTGCGTTGCGAGACGAGGGCATTATGATTGTTGCCAGCGGGAATGTGGTGCACAACCTGCGGATGATCAAGTGGAACGGCGAGGGCGACCCCTATAGCTGGGCCACGTCATTCAACGATTTTGTGCGCAGCAATCTGGCCTGGCAGGGTGATGTGGCGGAACATCCGTTGGTGAATTTTATGCAACACAATGATGCCGCCCTGTCTAATCCGACGCCGGATCATTTCTTGCCGCTGTTGTATGTACTGGGTAGCTGGAATGGCCAGGAGCCGGTTACCACACCGACGGATGGCATTGTGATGGGGTCGCTCAGCATGATGTCGGTGCAGGTTGGATAACGGCTTCTGGCAATGAAAACCTCTACCAAATGAAAACCTCCCATTAGGTAAAGCATCTATCGCCTGAAAGGGCGATAGATGTGTCGTGTGCAACGTTCTGACATTAATCCAGAATGATATGCGGATAGAAGCGGGACAAATCCTGAGTAATCAGTTCCCGGTCTTCCCGTAGTCCGATACCACAAGGGGTATCGCCCACCAGCCAACTACCGATTAGCGTATAGCTGTCATTGAATCGGGGCAGAGGGTGGAATTGTTGCATGATGGAACCTTCTTCACCGTAGGGACCGTCCACCGCGGCAATCTGTTTGCCCTGCCGGTAAATCTGTATGTTGGCGCCTTCGCGGGAAAACAGCGGCTTAACCACGTAATCGCTCATTGCTGGCGGGTTGTCTTCGGTGAAATAGGCCGGCAACAGGTTGGGATGGTTGGGGAACATCTGCCATAACATCGGCAACAGCGCCTTGTTGGATAGCACGCTTTTCCAGCCGGGTTCCAGCCAACGCACCCCGGCGTCCGCCAGCTTGGTGGAGAAGGTTTCGCGCAGCATGAACTCCCACGGGTAGAGTTTGAACAGGTTGCCGATGGTGTGGTCCTGTAGGTCGGTGAATTGCCCGCGGTCTCCCAGACCAATCTCATCAATGTACAGGAACTGGCTCGGAACGCCGGCTTCCTGCGCGCAATCCTGTAAATACTGGACTGTCCCGCGATCTTCCTCCGTGTCCCGACAGCAGGTGAAATGCATAGCGCTGAAACCGTGATGGGTTCGCAGATATTCAAAACGTTCAATCAGCCTTTCTTGCAGGCTGTTGTATTGATCCGCGTGCTGCGGCAGCAAGCCAGCGTGGATCTGGTCTTCCAGCCAGATCCACTGAAAGAAAGCCGACTCGTACAAAGAGGTCGGGGTATCGGCGTTATTTTCCAACAGTTTGGCCGGGTTTTTGCCGTCATAGGCCAAATCCAGTCGCGCATAAAGCGCTGGCTGGCGCGATAACCACGAACTGCGCACGAAGTCCCAGGTGTGACGGGGAATGCGGAATTTGGTCAGCAACGCTTCACTGTTAACCACCTTATCGACCACCTGCAGGCACATCTGGTTTAGCTCGGCGGTTGTCTCTTCCAGTTCTTCAATTTGCGCCAGCGTAAACTGATAGCAGGCATCTTCACACCAGTAGGGCTCGCCATACATCGTATGGAAGCGAAAGCCATACTCAGCCGCTTTTTCCTGCCAGTTCGGACGTTGGTTAATTGCAATACGTTTCATATCAGGCGACCTTATCCCCCGAAGGAACGACGGATCGGCGCAGCACCGTCGGTTTGACGTGAGCTGCCGCCTGTAGAATAGGCACCAGTACTGCTAGTTGAGCTGGCTGCAGCGCGATCTTTATCACGATTGTCAGTCATGTTGGCTGCCGGCGTGCTGTTAAGTTTGTTCACGGTGCCGCCAAAACCGCCACGAGTCGTGGTAATGCTGGAGGTCGGCTTAGGCGTCATGGCGTCTTTAGGAACGGTGATGGTGTGCCCGGTAGTGGAACCATAATTTTTGCCGCTGGCGTCAACATAACTGCCGCTGGCGGGATTATTAGGCGTATTCGGGCGGAAGACCGGTTGCTGGGCAACATTGTTGCCGCCCATCAGCTTGCCCATCATAAAGCCTGCCATTAGCGGCATCCAAAAACTGCCGCTTTGTTGTGGCGCAGCGCCGGTGGTGCTGCTTGACTGGGTGCACTGGTTTTCGCCGAATGCCGCCACGCACTCTTCACGGGTGGCGTATTTGGGGGCGGTTCTTTCCGCTTCTTTCTGGGCCTTGTTATAGGTGGCGGTACACTGGTCTTTCATCGACGGGTTAGCGCGGGAACAGTCATCCGCGTTCTGGTAGAGCGTGACAGTTTCGTCGGATTTCTCACAACCAGTGAGGATGAAAACGGTACTGACGGCCAGCGCGACAGGGGCGATACGGTAACCCCAGTGCTTACGGAAACGAGCGTGATTAATGTCTGATGTTCTTTTCATCGGTTAATCCCAGCGGGAACAGGGCATCATGCCCATCATGTTAATAATAAGTATGCATTTATAAAGTGCGCTTAAGCATAGGAGAAGGATTGTCGGCTTGTAAAGCGCCGCTGCCGGAGGCGGTGTTTGTATGAGACGATGTGTAGATGTTGCCAGTATTATGAAGCAGGGGAACCCCTGTAGGCTCCCCTGTTGGTTATGATTAAGGTCTGGCCTTGGTCGTGGTTGTCACTGAGACGGGGGTGGCTGCCGGGACTGGGGTATCGTCGCCGATGGCTGCCGACGTAGGCACAGGTTTGCCCAGCATCGCGTTCAGCGTGCGCAGATCGTCTTCATTTAACGTACCGAGCGCCTGCTTAAGGTTCAACTGGTTGATCAGGTAGTCATAGCGTGCGCCGGACAACTGCTGCTTGGCGTTGTACAGCGTGGAAGTGGCGTCCAGCACATCGACGATAGTACGGGTGCCCACCTGATAACCGGCTTCCATTGCATCCAGTGAGCTTTGTGCAGACACTACCGCCTGTTTGTAAGCGTTGACGCTGCTGATGGAGGCGGAAATGTTGTTATGTGCGGAACGCAGCGTCTGAATGACTGAACGGTGCGCGCTTTCCAGATTTTCGCTGGACGCCACAAAACTGTATTGCGCCTGTTTCACTTTGGATGAGGTGCCGCCGCCGCTGTAGATAGGCACAGAGAGGCTAAGACCAACCTGATTCTGGCCCACATAGGTATCGGTAAGATTGCTTGCTGCTACGCGAGAGCCGGAATAATTGGTATTGGTCACGCCAGTGGACGCGGTCAGATTCAGCGTCGGCAGATGGCCGCTTTCCGCGCTGCGAATCTGTTCGCGTGCCAGATCCTGACTCAGGCGTGCGGACAACAGGCTAAGGTTGCGATTTTCCGCCTCTTTGAGCAGACCATTCACGGCATCAGGTTTCTGCTGGCTGAAGTGCTCAATATTCAGTGCTGCCAGTTGTGGATAGAACTGACCGGTCACCTGGCGCAGGTTTTCCATCGCGTTATCTAGGTTGTTGCGTGCGGTCACTTCGTTCGCCAGTACGCTGTCATACTGGGCACGCGCGTTCTGTACGTCGGTGATGGCGACCAGGCCGACATTGAAGCGCTGGGTGGTCTGGTCGAGTTCGCGGTAGATAGCCTTTTTCTGAGCGCTGACGTAAGACAGCGCATCAATCGTGCGCAGCACGTTGAAGTAGGCAGTCGCGGTATTGAGCAGCAATGTCTGCTGAGAAGTCTGGTAGCTAACATCCTGAATACCAGCCTGTTTTTCCTGAAGCGTCAAAGAACGCCACAGCGACATGTTGAAGATAGACTGGGTTAACTGCAACGAGGCACTGGTGACATTATTGTTGACGTCTTTGCGGTCGCGGTATCCGCTATTGTAAGTGTAATCCGCACCCAAACCTAACTGAGGCAGCAAGGAGGAGCGGGCTTCATTAATTTTCTCGAAAGCCGCATCTCGGTTGGCGGCAGCGCTGCGTAAATCCGGATTAGTCGTTTTAGCCTGCTGGTAAACCTGTAACAGGTCTTCGGCCTGGCTTGCGGCACTAAAGCCAACCAGACCCAGACTGATGAGAAGTGGTAGCAGTTTCTTCATTTGCATTCCTTGTTGTGCAGCAAAGTTTTGTGGTTGCGCCATCTGAAGACGATATACCTGCCGATTCTATCAGAATCGACTAATCGAATTAGGTGGCTGAATGTGCCATCTTTTCCTTGCGGTTATCCAAAAAGCCGATTTTACTTAGCAATTTGGGATTAGGCACGATATACGGCAGCGTGCCAGAGACTGCACCGGCAGGAGTGCTGTTCCAGAGCGCGCAAAGACATTGCGTTAATATCCGGAACGCCTCATCCTTGCTGGTGGACGTTTTCCGCATCTGATTATCCGTATCGGGCTGGCACGAGTGCACGATGAATATTGCACAAAACGGTGAGTGCCTGTCCACGTTTTCGCCTATAAAAATGGCGTGCCCGCCGTGTTGTCCACAGGAGTTGAGTTTATGGCGCCTTCAGATACACATCCCGGTACTTTTGCCAAAGATGATGTAGAAATTATTGCACGCGAAACACTCTATAAAGGTTTTTTTTCACTACAACGTTACCGATTTCGCCACCGTCTGTTCAACGGCGGCATGAGCGGCGAAGTCAGCCGGGAAATTCTGGAACGTGGTCATGCCGTGGTGCTGTTGCCCTATGATCCGGTGCGTGACGAAGTGGTATTGATAGAACAGATTCGCATCGCCGCCTATGACACCAGCGTGTCGCCGTGGTTGTTCGAGCTGGTTGCCGGCATGATTGAGCCGGGCGAAAGTCACGAAGAGGTTGCGCGCCGCGAAGCGCAGGAAGAAGCGGGGCTGGTGGTGCAGCGTTGTCACCCGGCTATCAATTATCTGGCTAGCCCCGGCGGCACCAGTGAGCGTCTGGCTATCTGGGTCGGTGAGGTGGATGCGCGCACTGCCAGCGGTATTCATGGGCTGGCGGAAGAAAACGAAGATATCCGCGTGCATGTGGTCAGCCGCGAGCAGAGTTATCAGTGGGTTGAGCAAGGGATTATTGACAACGCCGCCTCTGTCATTGCCTTGCAATGGTTGGCATTGCACCATGAGGCATTAAAAAAAGCCTGGGTGGACGGATAATGAAACGTTATACCCCTGATTTTCCGGAAATGATGCGGCTGAGTGAGCTGAACTTCGCGCAGCTACGCCGTTTGCTGCCCCGCAATGAAGAGGTAGGGGCCACAGTGGTTTATCAGGTCCATAATGCCAGCTACCGTTTAACCATTCTGGAATCGACGCGATATACCGCACTGGTGGAGATCCAGCAGATTGCGCCGTCGGTCAGTTACTGGAGCCTGCCGACGATGGTGGTGCGGCTGTATTACGATGCGATGGTTGCGGAAGTGTGTTCCAGTCAGCAGATCTTCCGCTTTAAGGCACGTTATGATTATCCGAATAAGAAGTTACATCAACGTGATGAAAAGCATCAGATTAATCAGTTTCTTGCCGACTGGCTAAGATATTGCCTGGCGTGTGGTTCAATGTCGGTCCCTGTGTGTTAGAACGTTGAGGTTGCAGGGGCGTTGGCCGTGTTTTCTGGCCCATTTTTTAGGTCTTAACCCATCGGGGTCGCTGTAAGCAGCGTTAGCGCTGGTTTATCATTATCCCCGCTCGCTGCTTTAGCGGCAAGGCGGGTTATTTAAGGGTATGGACCGATTTGTTCGGCAGATTGCAAAGACCCAAGGACACTATTTGGAAAGCCTGTTGACACTTCCTGTGGCGCGTGGGGCCAGAATCAGGATTTTACAAATAACAGATACCCACCTTTTTGCCGACGAGCAGGGGACTCTGCTGGGCGTAAATACTTACCGTAGCTATCAGGCGGTGCTGAATGCCATCGCCGCCCAGCAATATGACGTCGATCTGATTACCGCCACAGGCGATTTGGCACAGGATCATACGCAGGATGCCTACACGCATTTTGCTAATGGTATCCGTCGTTTTAATGCGCCTTGCGTCTGGTTACCCGGAAACCATGACTTCCAGCCCGCCATGGTGGATGTGTTGGCCCGGTCGGGGATTACACCTTCCAAACATGTGCTATTGGGCGAGGATTGGCAGGTGATCCTGCTGGATAGTCAGGTGTTCGGCGTGCCGCACGGCGAACTGAGTGAATACCAACTGGAATGGCTGGAGCGCAGCCTGCAAAGTCAGCCGGAGCGTCATACCTTGCTGATGCTGCACCATCATCCATTGCCGTCAGGCTGTACCTGGCTGGATCAGCACAGCCTGCGCAATGCTCACAGTCTGGATGCGTTGCTGGCCCGTTTTACGCGGGTGCGAACTGTACTGTGCGGTCATATTCATCAGGAAATGGATCTGGACTGGAACGGTCGCCGCTTGCTGGCGACGCCATCGACCTGTGTGCAGTTCAAGCCGCATTGTACGACTTTTACCATCGATAATTCTATGCCTGGCTGGCGCTATCTGGAATTGTTACCGGATGGCGGAGTGGAAACTCAGGTATGTCGTCTTGAGGGGAATGAATTTCTACCAGATATGGATGCGGACGGTTACTGATGCCCACTCTGCTTTATCTTCACGGTTTCAATAGCTCGCCGTTGTCGGCGAAAGCGTCGGCGTTGCAGCAGTGGCTGGCGCAGCAGCATCCCCATATTGAGATGCTGGTGCCGCAATTGCCGCCTTACCCGGCGGACGCGGCGGAACTGATGGAGCAACTGGTCATGGAGCGAGCCGGGCGACCGCTCGGTCTGGTCGGGTCGTCGTTGGGCGGTTATTACGCCACCTGGTTGTCTCAGTGTTTTCGCCTGCCGGCGGTGGTGGTCAACCCCGCGGTGCGGCCTTATGAACTGTTGCTTGATTTCCTGGGTCAGCAGCAGAACCCCTATACCGGCGAGCAATATGTGTTAGAGTCACGGCACATTTACGATCTCAAGGTGATGCAGGTCGAGCCGCTGGAATCTCCGGATTTACTATGGTGCCTGCTGCAGACCGGGGATGAGGTGCTGGATTACCGTCAGGCCGTCGCTTATTACACAGCATGTCGTCAGACGGTGGAATCCGGTGGTAATCACACGTTTGTAGGGTTTGAACACTACTTTACGCCGATTATCGACTTCCTCGGATTGACAGCGGACTGACTCATTTCGGCGCTGCTGCGATGACCAGTTGGTGCCATTCATCACCTTTATCCCGTTATGTCAGGCTGGTCAACGCGCTTTGATGGCGTTTTCATCCTGATAATCGGCGCTTGGCGTGGTGCCTGCGCCACGTATAATCGCGGGATATCGTCTTACTTTCAAACAACGACAACATTCATTCTAACCATGACGCAATCAAGTTATAACGCTGATGCGATTGAAGTCCTCAGCGGGCTGGAGCCAGTGCGCCGCCGTCCGGGGATGTATACCGATACCACCCGTCCCAACCATCTGGGACAAGAGGTGATTGACAACAGCGTTGACGAAGCGCTGGCCGGTCACGCCCGGCGCATTGACGTGATCCTGCATCCTGATCAATCGCTGGAAGTGATTGACGACGGGCGCGGAATGCCGGTGGATATCCACCCGGAAGAGGGCGTCCCTGCCGTCGAACTGATTCTGTGCCGCCTACATGCCGGGGGCAAATTCTCCAACAAGAATTACCAGTTTTCCGGCGGCTTGCACGGCGTGGGGATTTCTGTCGTCAATGCGCTGTCCAACCGGGTGGAAGTCACGGTGCGCCGCGATGGTCAGGTTTACGACATCGCTTTTGAAAATGGCGACAAAGTACAGGATTTGACGGTGACCGGCAGCTGCGGACGCCGTAACACCGGCACCAGGGTGCGGTTCTGGCCGGATGCGACCTTCTTTGACAGCCCACGGTTTTCCGTGTTGTCCCTGACGCATTTGCTGAAAGCCAAGGCGGTGCTGTGTCCGGGCGTTGAAATTGTCTTCAAAGACGGCGTAAACGACACCGAACAGCGTTGGTGTTATCAGGGTGGGTTGAGCGATTACCTGTGCGAAGCGGTCAACGGCCTGCCGACGCTGCCGGAAAAACCGTTCGTCGGCGCTATCCCCGGTGATACCGAAGCGGTGGAGTGGGCATTGCTGTGGTTGCCGGAAGGCGGTGAGCTGTTGACCGAAAGTTACGTTAACTTGATCCCGACCATGCAAGGCGGCACCCACGTCAACGGATTGCGACAAGGGTTGCTCGATGCGATGCGTGAGTTTTGCGAATTCCGCAATATACTGCCGCGCGGCGTCAAGCTCAGTGCTGAAGACATCTGGGAGCGCTGCGCTTATGTGTTATCGCTGAAGATGCAGGACCCGCAGTTTGCCGGGCAGACCAAAGAGCGGTTGTCGTCGCGCCAGTCGGCGGCATTTGTCTCCGGCGTGGTCAAAGACGCGTTCAGCCTGTGGCTGAACCAGAATGTGCAGGCGGCGGAGCAACTGGCGGAGATGGCTATCTCCAGCGCCCAGCGTCGTATGCGTGCGGCCAAGAAAGTGGTGCGTAAGAAACTGACCAGTGGCCCGGCGCTGCCCGGTAAACTGGCGGATTGCACCTCGCAGGATCTGAGCAAGACCGAGCTGTTTCTGGTGGAAGGGGATTCAGCAGGCGGCTCCGCCAAGCAGGCACGTGACCGTGAATATCAGGCGATCATGCCGCTCAAGGGGAAGATCCTCAACACTTGGGAAGTGTCGTCGGACGAGGTGCTGGCATCGCAGGAAGTGCATGATATTTCGGTGGCGATCGGCATCGATCCTGACAGTGACGACCTGAGCCAGTTGCGTTACGGCAAGATCTGTATTCTGGCGGATGCGGATTCCGACGGGTTACACATTGCCACGCTGCTGTGTGCGCTGTTCGTGCGCCACTTCCGCGCGCTGGTGCAGGGCGGCCATGTCTATGTCGCCATGCCGCCGCTGTATCGTATCGACCTCGGCAAAGAGGTGTATTACGCGCTGGATGAAGAAGAGAAAGCCGGCATTCTGGAACAGCTCAAACGCAAGAAAGGCAAGCCTAACGTCCAGCGTTTCAAAGGGTTGGGTGAAATGAACCCGATGCAGTTGCGTGAGACCACGCTGGACCCCAACACCCGCCGTTTGGTGCAGCTCACCATCAATGAACAGGACATTGAGCAGACGCTGGCGACCATGGATATGCTGTTGGCGAAAAAGCGTTCTGAAGATCGCCGCAACTGGCTCCAGGAGAAGGGCGACAAGGCCGAGCTTGACGTCTGATCGCCGCAGATGACGTGCTGTCTTGCGGGAAGACCTGCGCGGTGAAGCTAGGGCTGGGGTGCGTCCGGGCGAGCCAGTCAGTGTGTAGATGATGCACAGACTGACGCATGAAAATAGAGAGTTTTGAACATGGCGACACGCCACGGTTTAAGGATTATCAATGAGTGACATGACTCATGACGGCGCAGAGCGTCTTGCGCTGCACACATTTACTGAGAATGCCTACCTCAACTACTCCATGTACGTCATCATGGATCGGGCGCTCCCTTTTATTGGCGACGGACTCAAGCCGGTTCAGCGTCGTATCGTGTATGCGATGTCCGAACTGGGGCTGAGCGCCAGCGCCAAATTCAAAAAATCCGCCCGTACGGTGGGCGACGTGCTGGGTAAATATCATCCACATGGGGACAGCGCTTGTTACGAAGCGATGGTGCTGATGGCGCAACCCTTCTCCTACCGCTACCCGCTGGTGGATGGTCAGGGTAACTGGGGGGCGCCGGATGACCCCAAATCGTTCGCCGCCATGCGTTATACCGAGTCTCGTTTGTCGAAGTATGCCGAAGTGCTGCTGGGCGAGCTGGGGCAGGGCACGGTGGATTATGTGCCGAACTTTGACGGCACGTTGCAGGAGCCGAAGATGCTGCCTGCCCGTCTGCCTAACATTCTGCTCAATGGCACCACCGGCATCGCGGTCGGTATGGCGACCGATATTCCACCGCATAACGTGCGCGAGGTGGCGGCAGCGGCAATGGCGTTGATTGACGAGTCTGACACGCCGCTGGAGGCACTGCTGCGTCACGTGCAGGGACCGGATTTCCCGACCGAAGCGGAAATCATCACCCCGCGCGACGAAATTCGCAAAATGTACGAAAGTGGCCGTGGTTCGGTGCGTATGCGGGCGGTATGGAAAAAAGAGGACGGCAGTGTGGTGATCACCGCGTTGCCGCATCAGGTTTCGGGTGCACGGGTGCTGGAGCAGATCGCCAGCCAGATGCGCGCCAAGAAACTGCCGATGATCGACGATCTGCGCGATGAGTCCGATCATGAGAACCCGACCCGGCTGGTGCTGGTGCCGCGTTCCAACCGCATCGATCTGGATCAGGTAATGAATCACCTGTTCGCCACTACCGATCTGGAAAAAAGCTACCGCATCAACATGAACATGATCGGTCTGGATGGTCGCCCCGGCGTGAAAGGGCTGCGAGAAATCCTGATCGAGTGGCTGGCGTTCCGACGCGACACCGTGCGTCGTCGTCTGAACTTCCGGCTGGATAAGGTCCTTAAGCGTCTGCATATTCTGGAAGGTTTGCTGATTGCGTTCCTGAATATCGATGACGTTATCCATATCATCCGCAACGAAGATGAACCAAAGCCGGTGCTGATGGCAAAGTTCGGCCTGAGCGACACCCAGGCTGAAGCCATTCTGGAACTGAAGTTGCGTCATCTGGCCAAGCTGGAGGAGGTGAAGATTCGCGGTGAGCAGGACAATCTGGCTAAAGAGCGCGATCAAATTCAGGCGTTGCTGGCCTCAGAGCGCAAGATGAACACCCTGCTGAAGAAAGAGATTCAGGAAGACGCCAAAGCCTACGGCGATGAGCGCCGTTCGCCGTTGCATGAGCGCGGCGAAGCCAAAGCTATGAGCGAGCATGACTTGTCGCCGTCTGAACCGGTGACTATCGTGCTGTCGGAAATGGGCTGGGTGCGGAGTGCTAAGGGGCACGACATCGACCCGTCCGGTCTGAGTTATAAAGCGGGCGACGCTTATCGTGCCGCTGCCCGCGGCAAGAGCAACCAGCCGGTGGTGTTCATGGATTCGACCGGGCGCAGTTATGCGCTGGACCCGCTCACGCTGCCATCGGCGCGTGGTCAGGGCGAACCGCTGACCGGTAAACTGACGTTGCCGCCGGGTGCCGCTATTGAGCAGGTATTGATGGCATCAGATAACCAGCGGTTGTTGCTGGCATCCGACGCGGGCTATGGCTTTATCTGTACCTTTGCCGATCTGGTAGCGCGCAATCGGGTAGGGAAAGCGGTGCTGACCCTGCCGGATAACGCGCGGGTGTTGCCGCCGTTGGAGCTGCAGCGTGACGATGACCTGTTGCTGACCGTCACTGCTGCCGGTCGTATGCTGCTGTTCCCGGTCGCCGACCTGCCGGAGCTGTCTAAGGGTAAGGGCAATAAGATCGTCTCAATCCCCGCAGCGCAGCTTGCCAGCGGCGATGATCGGATATTGTGGCTGATGGCGATTGCGCCGCAATCCTCCGTTACGCTGTATGCTGGCAAGCGCAAATATTCGTTGCGTCCGGAAGAATTGCAGAAGTTTCAGGCCAGCCGGGGTTGTAAAGGCACGGCGCTGCCGCGTGGTTTGCAGCGAGTTGATCGCATCGAGATTGACGTGCCAATTGGCATTGTGAATGTCGATAGTAGCGAAGAATAATCTTTCTTGCGCAGGATCACAGCCCGCCGTTGCGTGCGGCGGACTGTGATCGAGGCATACCTTCTTTCCAGTGGGTACCGACGCGGAGATGGCATTTCCCGTCGCGGTTCCTTTTCGTCATTCCCTGTCCGTCCGGTGGCTGCTTTCGGGTAGAGAACAGGGTCTGCTGTGGCAAGGTTCGCCGTGTGTTTTAGCGCGAAGCCGTTATACTAGCGGCGGCTGTTGGCTAATGAGGTTGTTATGTTATTCATTTTCCGCTTTTTGGTGGTGACGGTTTTTTCCGTAGTGGTTTGCCTGGCTGGGTTTGTCTATTGCCTGTTTACGCCGAGAGATCCCCGTCATGTTGCCCGGTTTGGTCGTCTGTTCGGACATCTGTCGGTGGTATTTGGTCTTAAGGTGGAGCTGCGTTATCCGCACGCTGCCGACTTTGACGGCAACTGCATCTATATCGCCAATCATCAGAACAACTACGACATGGTGACGGCAGCGAATGTGGTGATGCCGCGTACCGTAACGGTAGGCAAGAAGAGTCTGGTGTGGATACCGTTTTTCGGTCCGTTGTACTGGTTGTCTGGCAACTTGTTGATTGACCGGGATAATAAAGCCAAGGCGCATAGCACCATCTCACAGGTGGTGGAGCATATTAAAGAGCGCAATATTTCGGTGTGGATGTTTCCGGAAGGCACACGAAGCCGTGGGCGCGGCTTGATGCCATTCAAAACCGGCGCTTTCCATGCCGCGATTGCCGCCGGGGTGCCGGTGGTGCCTATCTGTGTGTCCAGCACTCACAACAAAGTGAAACTAAACCGCTGGAACAACGGCCATGTGATTGTTGAGATATTGCCGCCGGTGGATTGCAGTGCCTACGGAAAAGATCAAGTACGTGAACTGGCGGCTTATTGCCATGACCTGATGGCGGCGAAAATTGCCCAGTTGGACGCTGAAGTCGCGCAACGTGAAGCGGCGGAAAAACGCTGAACCAACGCGAGCAGGTACGGTAAGCGTGCGGGAAGCATTACGGCCTGAAATGGAATAAAGGGTTGAACAGGTTTTGGGAGTCATTATGTCATTGAGTCGGCGTCAGTTTATTCAGGCATCGGGTATTGCGCTATGCGCGGGTGCAATGCCGCTGACCGCCAGAGCCGATGGCGGGAAAAACCCTCTTCCCGTTCCACCTTTGCTGGAGTCCCGTCGAGGGCAGCCGGTCTTTCTGACTATGCAACGGGCGCACTGGTCATTCTCCGGCGAGCGAAAAAATCCGGTATGGGGATTTAACGGTCGTTATCTTGGCCCGACGGTACGCGTGTTCAGTGATGATGATGCGAAGCTGGTCTACAGCAACCGTCTTAATGAGCCGGTGGCGATGACCGTGAGCGGTTTACAGGTTCCGGGGTCGTTGATGGGCGGTGCGGGCCGTATGATTCAGCCGAATATGGACTGGTCGCCAGTGCTGCCGGTTCGTCAGGCGGCGGCCACCTGCTGGTATCACGCCAATACGCCCAATCGCATGGCGCCTCACGTCTATAACGGCCTGGCTGGCCTGTGGCTGGTGGAGGACAACCTCAGCAAGTCGCTGCCGATTCCCAATCATTACGGCGTGGATGATTTCCCGCTGATTATTCAGGATAAGCGCCTGGATAATTTCGGCGCGCCGTTGTACAACCCGCCAGCCAACGGCGGCTTCATCGGGGATACGTTGCTGGTGAACGGCGCACAGAACCCGTATGTGGAGGTCTCCCGCGGCTGGGTACGTCTGCGCCTGCTCAATGCTTCCAACGCTCGCCGCTATGTGATGCGTATGAGCGACGGACGACCGATGAGCCTTATCGCCAACGATCAAGGTTTTCTGCCCGCGCCGATGGCGCTGAATCAGCTTTCGCTAGCGCCCGGCGAGCGCCGCGAAGTGTTGATCGATATGTCTCAGGGCGACGAGGTGACATTGACCGCCGGCGAGTCCGCCAGCATCATGCAGCGGCTGCGTGGCTTGTTCGAACCTTCGACTATTCTGGTGTCTTCAGCGGTATTAACTTTGCGGCCTACCGGCCTGATGCCGCTGGTGACCAACACCCTGCCGATGCGCTTACTAACCGATAATTTGATTGACGGTGCAGTCAGCCGGACGCGTGAATTCCGCCTCGGTGATAGCCTGCCTGGCATCAATGGCGCGGTGTGGGACATGAGCCGCGTGGATGTACAAACGCAGGTCGGGCGTTATGAGCGTTGGATCGTTCATGCCGATCAACCGCAGCCTTTTCATATTCAAGGGGCGGCGTTTTTGGTACGCAGCGTGAACGGCGGCCTGACGCCACCGGAAGACAGCGGCTGGAAAGATACGGTGTGGGTGGAAAATGATGTCGAACTGCTGGTGTATTTCAGCCAGTTCTCCACGTCGCAGTTCCCGTTTCTGTATTACAGCCATACGCTGGAAATGGCGGACCGCGGCTCTACCGGCCAACTGGTGGTTCAGCCCTGATGCCCGCGCTCAGGGCGCGGGGCACCATAACACAATCGATTTGAACACAATCGATTTGGTATCAGTCTTTGCGCGGCGCATCGGTACGTGGTTGATCCGGGTCCGGTCCCAGTCGCTTGCCGCAATCGAGCGCAGCCATGTCGCTCAACTCTTCTTTCTCCAGCCGGAAATCAAATACCGCGAAATTTTCCCGAATACGCGCCGGTGTAACGGATTTAGGGATCACCACCAAACCGTTGTCCAGGTGCCAGCGAATCACGATCTGCGCCGGTGTCTTGTCGTATTTTTTCGCCAGCGCGTGGATCACCGGGTGGTCAAATAGGCCTTCTCCGCCTTGCGCCAGCGGACTCCAGGATTCGGTCTGAATGTAATGTGTGGTGTTCCAGGTATGCAACATGCGCTGTTGGAAAAGTGGATGCAGTTCTACCTGATTGATGACCGGCATTACACCCGTTTCCTCTTTCAGGCGTTGCAGATGGTGAGGGTTGAAGTTGCAGACGCCGACGCTTTTCGTCAAGCCCTGCTCCTTGAGATTGAGTAATCCGCGCCAGGCTTCAACGTAGGTATTCTGCTCCGGCAGCGGCCAATGGATCAGATACAGGTCAACGTACTCCAGTTGCAGTTTGCGCAGACTTTCCTCCAGCGCCTGACGCGGATGCGCCTGATCGCTGTTCCATAGTTTGGTGGTGATGAAAATATCGCTGCGCGGGATAGCCGTTGCTTGTAACGCTTTGCCGACGCCCACTTCATTTTTATAAATGGCGGCGGTATCAATGGCGCGATAACCGATATTCAGGGCTTCGGTAACGGCGGCGGTAGCTTGTTCATTGCTGGCTTGCCAGACGCCAAGCCCCAGTTGGGGCATGATATTGCCGTCAGCCAGTTTGACCAGAGGTTGCATTGTCATGTCATTCTCCTTGTTGTGCGCCTTTAGCGCCTGGCCGTGGAGGAGTCTGGCGGCGTGGCGGCAAGATAGCGATGAGAGAACAACGCCGCCAAAACGGCGGCGTATCGGGACGGTTTTTCACACCAAAATTGATCTTTCACCTCAGACAGTGCCTGCACGCCTGTCGCGGCACTGTCTTAAGTATAGTCGAAAAGTCAGTCTGGCGGGGTTAGCGGGCGGCCTCATACACGCGTTTGCTGATATCCAGCGAGATGTCCTGGCGCTCACCCAACGTAGTCATGCCGTGCTCGTTGAGCTTCGCCACCATCGCCGGAATGGAACTGCCGTCTAACTGGTAGTCTGACAGGCGAGTCGGTACGCCCATCTGCTCGAAGAAGGCGCGGGTAGCCGCAATCGCCGCATCAATACGCTGGTCTTGCGTGCCGTCACGCAGGTTCCAGACGCGCTCGGCGTATTGCAGCAGCTTTTCACGTTTCTGGACGCGGCGCTCATTGAGCATCGCCGGTAGTACGATAGCCAGCGTTTGAGCGTGATCCAGCCCATGCATGGCGGTGATCTCATGGCCCAGCATGTGGGTAGACCAGTCTTGCGGCACGCCAGCACCGATAAGGCCGTTGAGCGCCATGGTGGCACTCCACATTACGTTGGCGCGCACATCGTAGTTTTGCTGCTCTTTCAGCGCACGCGGACCTTCTTCAATCAGCGTCAGCAACAGACCTTCGGCGAAGCGGTCCTGTACTTTGGCGTTCACCGGGTAGGTCAGGTACTGCTCGACGGTATGGACGAAGGCATCCACCACGCCGTTGGCTATCTGACGTTCAGGCAAGGTATAGGTGACGACCGGGTCGAGCACTGCAAAGCGCGGACATACCAGCGGATTCATGAACGCCTGTTTGTCACCGCTGCTCTTACGGGTGATCACTGCGCCACTGTTGGATTCAGAACCCGTCGCCGGCAGGGTCAGCACCACGCCCAGCGGAATGGCGGTGTCGATATGCGCGCCCCAGGTTTGCAGGATGTGCCAGGGGTCGTCAGCGGCGGTGTAGTGTGCCGCCGCTGCGATGAATTTAGTGCCATCTGCCACCGAACCGCCGCCTACGGCCAGCAGGAAGTCGATTTTTTCCTTGCGGACAATCTCCACTGCTTTCATGAGCGTTTCGTAGGTGGGGTTGGGTTCAATACCGGAAAACTCCAGTACGTTACGGCCTTTCAACGCGTTGGTCACCTGATCAAACACGCCGTTTTTCTTGATGCTGCCGCCGCCGTAGGTGACAAGAATACGGGCATCTGCCGGTATCTGGTCAGCCAGCCCGGCGATTTGTCCTTCGCCGAACAGGATTTTGGTTGGGGTATGAAGCGTAAAGTTCTGCATGGTTAACTCCCTTAATAGTATTACTGGTCCACAGTACTACTGGTCCAGTTTGAAGCCTTGCTGCAACAACGCAGGCAGGACATGGGGGAAATAGACGTGTTGATAGTAACCGGCGGTATTACTCCCCCAGGCATCGCCATCGCTGCGTCCCGTTTGCTTCCAGTGATTAATCAGGGTGTGATTGTATTGTTCGATTGCTGCCGCCAGCGGCCCGGTGCGGTAAACCTCTTCATGACGAAAGGTTTCCAGCGGCAGGCGTGGTTTCTGGTGCGCAGGTTTATCTACGTAGCCCAATACCAGCCCTGCCACCGGGAATGTCAGCGACGGCAGTTCCAGCAGTTCGATCATCGCTTGCGGATTACGGCGCACACCGCCTATCGGTACGATGCCAAGACCAAAGGAGTGCGCAGCAGCGATCAAGGTACCCAGCGCGATACCCACATCGGTTGCACCAGAAATAATGCTTTCAACACTCTCATGCGCGTGCTGCGTGTTGCCGCTCATGGCGATGCCGGTTGCGGTTTTATGCATGTCCAGCACCAGCGTGAGGAATACCGGAGCCTGTGCAATCCAGGGCTGCCCCCCTGCCAGCTCTGCGATGCGGGCGCGCCGCGCCGGGTCGCGGACCACTACGATGGAAACTTGCTGTGAATTCACCGACGTAGGCGCCAGATGTGCGCTGTCGATAATGGCGGACAGCACCTCTTCCGGAATGGGTTTATCCAGATAACTGCGTTCGCTGCGGTGCTGCGTGAGTAGCTCAATAGTGTGATTCATGTGGATTCCTTGTATACATGGCAGAGGTAAAACCATGCTGACCACAATGGTGTGGCGATGGATTTTATTCTCGGCTGCTACTGGTATTCCAGCAATGCTCATTTCTCGCTATGTATTGCCTGTTTCTGCAAGAATCCGTAGAAAAGGGTGATTCTATTGCCGGGATATGTCACTTTATTTCGGTTGTCAGTAAGAGATGAATACTATGCAGAATCCGAGTTCACGCCAGCGTGTAGTCAATCTGGCGATGTTGCATACCAGAGGGAATGGCGTTAGCCAGACACCGATTCCACAGGTGAGGGTGATTTACGCCGACCGCCACATTGCGCGGGCGCCAGTGCTGTATGACCCTTGCATCGTGATCATTTTTCAGGGGCATAAAGTGGGGTATATGGGCGACAAAGTCTTCCAGTATGACCCGGATAACTACCTGCTGATGACGGTGCCGCTGCCGTTCGAGTGTGAAAATTTTGCCAGCCCGGAAAATCCGCTGGTCGGTATTTCCATTCGGGTGGATATCCCAATGCTACAAGACCTGTTGATTGAGATGGGTGATGACGGTTGTAGCGAAAAACGGCGGCCTGACACCGCTGGTATCAGCAGTGTGCCGCTTAACGAGGCAATCTTGTGTGCGACGGAACGGCTGCTTGAGGCGATGGCGCATCCCCGCGACGCCAGAGTGCTGGGTCCGTGGATTGTGCGTGAAGTGCTTTATCATGTGTTGTGCGGACCTTGCGGCGATTCACTGCAAGCGCTGATGAACCGCTACAGCCATTTCAGCCAGATTGCCCGTGCGCTGCGCTATATCGAAAATCATTACGCAGAGAACCTGAACGTGGAGCGTCTGGCACTGGAGGTGAACATGAGTGTGTCGGCGTTTCACCATAACTTCAAGGCGGTGACCAACACATCACCGGTGCAGTACCTGAAGTCTTACCGGTTGCACAAGGCACGTTTATTGATGGTGCATGACGGGTTGAAGGCGAATACGGCGTCAATGCAGGTAGGTTATGAAAGCCCTTCGCAGTTCAGCCGCGAGTTCAAGCGCTTCTTTGGTGCTACGCCGGGTGATGAAGTGAACCGGCTACGTTCAGGAGCGGGTATGGTGGAGAGCAACTAAATTGCCTGGCGTTGGCGTGATCAGCACACGCCAACTCGCACAGTACGTACCGTTTGCTACGCCGTTTTTTCTCAGGCCATAGCGCGTTTTTTACGCCAGACTACCAGCAACATCCCCACCAGACCGCTCAATAGCAGCACCAGCGGCAGGATGCACAAAACGGTCATGAACTGGTCTTCATAACGCTTCACCAGCGGAATCTGGCTGAGGGAGTAACCCATGGTAATGATGCCGGTGACCCATAGAAAACCGCTCAGCCAGTTGAAAATCTGAAAGCGGGTGCTGTTGAGTCCGGAAATGCCGGCGATGGTTGGCAGCAGAGTGCGTACAAACGCCAGAAAACGGCCTGCCAGCAGCGCAGCCAACCCATGCTGCTGGAACAGATTGTGGGTACGTTGGTGATACTGGTCTGGCAACTGGTGTAACCATTTCTTCACCAGCGGGGTGTCGCCCAGCCAGCGCCCTTGCAGGTAGCTCAACCAGCAACCGAGACTGGCAGCCACGGTCAGCATGATTGTGGCGGGAATGAAGCTCATCACGCCTTTGGCGATCAGCGCGCCGCTCAACAATAACAGGCTGTCGCCCGGCAGGAAGGAAGCAGGCAATAACCCATTTTCAAGAAACAGGGTGGTAAACAGCACGCCATAAACCCACCATATCACCTGTGGATTGGACAGTACGCTGAAGTCTTGCTGCCACAGCGCCTGGATTATTTCATGAACAACACTCATATTTCATCCTGTCTGGTTTTTGTAACCCCTGAAGCCGCGTCTCTACGCCGCGCTGAGCCGGAAAAACGAGCATCAGAATAGGGTAAAATAGGGTAAAAAAGGTAAACACATTCTCATCGTTGTTGCTGTTCATCATATACGTTTTGCCTGATTTACCACAGTAGCATCAGGGGACCGGTGAGGTAGTGGCGTCACATTTCCTGCAATCTCCTGAAACCTGCGTCCAGGTCGGCTTCCAGATCGTCGCAATCTTCCAGGCCGATATGCAACCGTATCAGCGTACCGGTAAAGTCAACACCGCCAGCCGGGCGAATCGCCGCCAGTTCTTGCGGCTGGTTAGCCAGAATCAGCGATTCGAAGCCACCCCAGGAATAGGCCATGTGAAAGTGGTTGAAATGGTCAAGATAATGAGCCAGTTGTGCTCTGCTCAGTTGCTCTTTCAGTACAAACGAGAACAGACCGTTACTGCCGCTAAAGTCCCGTACGAAGAATTCATGCCCTTTGCAACTGGGGAGCGCCGGATGATTCACCGTCGCCACTTCCGGGCGATTCGCCAGCCAGCGCGCTATGCGCAGGCCGTTTTCCTGATGCTGCTGCAACCGGACCTGGAGCGTGCGCAGTCCGCGGCTGGCCATGTAAGCGCTGTCGGCGTCGGCCATTTGCCCCATCAGGTAAGACTGCTCGCGTAGTTGGTCCCAACAGCGCGTGTTGGCGACGGCGGTGCCAATCATGGTGTCGGAGTGACCGCAGATATATTTGGTGCCGGACTGAATTGAGATGTCTACGCCAAGGTCAAGCGGGCGGAACAACACGCCGGCAGCCCAGGTGTTATCGATGATAATCACGATATCCGGGTTAACGCGACGAACCGCCGCAACAATCGCCGGAACATCCTGCACTTCCATGGTGATGGAACCGGGTGATTCCAGAAATACCACTCTGGTATTGGGTTGGATCAGGCTGGCGATGTTCCCGCCAATCATGGGATCGAAAAAGGTGGTGCTGATGTTCATTTTGCTCAGCACGTTGTTACACAGATCCTGCGTCGGTTCGTAAGCGGAACCGGTGACCAGCAGGTGATCGCCCGCCGAGACAAATGAGACGATGGCGTTGGCAGTCGCTGCTGCGCCGCAGGGGTACAGCGCGCAGCCCGCGCCGCCTTCCAGTTCGGTCATGGCGTCCTGAAAGGCGAAATGGGTCAGGGTGCCGCGACGGCCATAAAACAAGGCACCCTTGGCACGGTTGATAGCAGCCTGTTTCTTATCCTGTACGCTGTCGAATACCAGTGAAGAGGCACGTTGAATCACCGGGTTGACTGCCCCTTGGGTGACGCGCTTGCTGCGCCCGGCGGCCACCATCGCGGTGGCGATTTTTTTACTCGTCATACGGCGTTACCTGTAGCTCAAACATTCCTTGCGTCCATATCTCTGTACGTTATCACGGCTGTAAGCATAGGGGGCGGCTTTTATTGTTAAGATGAAAATGTTTTAAGATGAAAATGTTACTGACGCGATGTCAAGCATGGAGCAAGATGACGGCGTTAGGGAAAATCGCGCAGTAAAATATGCAAATAATAATGAGAACGACTATCAATTAATTCCAGGTTTGGTATCATTTTCGCCGGATTAACGGTTGCATGAGAATGATGGGTGGAGGCACAGCGTGTATACGGCTGATAAGAATAGTAACCAACGGGGATCTTCAGTCCGGTGTCAGCCCGGCCTGGTGTTCGGTGGCGTTATGCATCGCGTGATGGCGTTCGTTTTACTGGGTATCACCGGTAATGCGCTGGCAGCACCCGCATCGACACCGATAACGACCGGCACGACCGTAGCCGCAGCAGGCGCACCCTCTGTGCTGCCGCCGACAGGAGCCGTCGGTAGCCTGATGAGCACTGATCTCTCCGTATGGGGAATGTATCAGCACGCTGACGTAGTAGTAAAAGTGGTGATGATTGGCTTGTTGCTGGCATCGGTGGTCACCTGGGCGATTTTCTTTGGCAAAAGCGCCAGCCTGATGGGTGCCAAAAATCGTATTCGTCTTGAATATCAGGCGTTGGATGATGCTCGTACGCTGGATGACGCGGCGGATATTGCCGCCGTGTTCAAGCCCGGTAGCGTGTCGCTGCAACTGTTGGCTGACGCCCGTAATGAGCAGACCTTGTCCGAGCGTTCCGACGACAATAACGGCATCAAGGAGCGCACTGCGTTTCGCTTTGAGCGTCGGGTAGCGGCTGTTGGGCGTCAGATGGGCCGCGGAACCGGTTATCTGGCAACGGTGGGCGCCATCGCGCCGTTTGTCGGCCTGTTCGGCACGGTTTGGGGCATTATGAATAGTTTTATCGGCATCGCCCAGTCTCAGACGACCAATCTGGCGGTGGTAGCGCCGGGTATTGCCGAAGCCCTGCTGGCGACGGCCATCGGTCTGGTGGCGGCGATTCCGGCCGTGGTCATTTACAACGTGTTTGCGCGCTGGACGGCCAGTTACAAAGCGATGGTCAGCGATGTGGCTGCGCAGATTCTGCTGCTGCAAAACCGCGATTTGGATATTGCCGCCAGTGTCGGCAAGCCTTCTCCTTCACCGGCGCATCAGTTACGGGTAGGGTAAGCCGATGGCGATGCATCTGAACGACGGGCAGAGTGAAAACGGTGAAATGCATGACATCAACGTGACGCCGTTCATCGATGTCATGCTGGTGTTGTTAATCATCTTTATGGTGGCAGCACCGCTGGCGACGGTAGACGTGCGGGTCAACCTGCCTGCATCCAGCGCTACGCCGCAGCCTCGCCCGCAAAAGCCGGTGTTCCTGACGGTGAAGGCGGATAAACAGCTCTATCTGGGCGACGATGCGGTAACCGAGGCCACGTTGGCTCAGGTGCTGGAAGCCAAAACGCAGGGTAATAAAGACACCACTATTTTCTTTCAGGCAGATAAAAGCGTGGACTATGAAACCCTGATGCGGATGATGGATTCGCTGCGTGACGCGGGGTATCTCAAAATCGGTCTGATGGGAGCGGAGAAAGTGCGCTAAGACGCGTTTTACTTACTGAAATCGAGTAGATGAGGTTAGGTTGCCTGCAACCTGTCAATAAACTGCCAGAGATGCTTACTACTGTTTTTGTCAGTTTTACGTATACAGGCTGTGCCCCAACATAAATACGTGACACAGCCTGATACGCGCTTACGCTTATTGATACTGAATGGACCACTTATGCCAGATGAAACATCTCGGACAGTTCATGACTGACCGGGCTGTTATCCGGGTTGGCAGGCATAATGTCTTTCATATAAGCCCACCATGCCTTGCAGATGTCTGTACTAGCCACGGCGTTCCAGCGTTCTTCACTTTCAATCTCGACATAGGCAAACAACTGCGATGTTTGCGGGAAGAGGAAGATACTGTAGTTGTGAGCGCCATGTGCTTTAAGTGTGGCGGCGAGTTCCGGCCAGATCTCGTCATGACGGCGGCGGTATTCCGCATCTTGTCCGGGCTGAATCGACATCAAAAATGCCTTTCGAATCATGATCTATTCCTTATTTTCTGGCTGTTCAGGCCATACCCATACCGACCAGATTAGCCGCTCCGACTATCACTAACATGCCAAGACTCAGGATGCGAACCGGACGAGAACCCACGTCTTTCCATTCCGCTAGTAGCAGGCCGACAATTCCACCGCACAGCACGTAGCCGCTCATATGCAGCATCCAGTTCACGAAAGACAGATGTTCCGGAATGCTGGCCTCGCCCCAGGCATAAAAAAAGAATTGCAGATACCACATAATGCCACCCGTCGCCGCCAGCAATCCATTGATCAACAAGCTCCGCACCGGTTGAGACAGATCGTTGCGCATCGACAGCTCTGGACGGGTCGCCAGACGAACAAAGCAGTAAGCCATGTTCACAATTGCGCCGCCGCCCATAATGATGCCGTAGCTCGGCAGCATGGCGTACAGCGGATTGATACCTAGATTCAGCGATGCTTGCTTGATAGGGGCCGCTGCTTCCAGGCCAAAAGCAAAACCAGATGAGAAGATGCCGCACATGACAGCCAGGAATAACCCTTTTTTCAGGTTGAATTCCTGAGTCGTGGTACCGAGCACCATTTCCTTCAGGTGACCTGCCCAGGTCACGATACCGATACCGATCAGCGCAACGAAGACGCCCAGTATGGTTATCTGGCCGCTGGATGTGGTAATCAAATGACCAAACTCGCCACGCAAGATTGGTGGCATCAGGGTGCCGACCACCAACGTGACACCTATAGCAATGCCGATACCAAGCGACATACCAAGGTAACGCATCGTGAGACCGTAATTGACGTTACCCACTCCCCACATCGCGCCGAACAGGAACATTCCCCAGAAAGCCTTGTTATCTACCACACTATAAAACGTGGCGAAATCCGGGATCAGCATGGAGGTGACAAGCCAGGGTGCCAGAATCCAGGAAAACAGACCGGCAAACGCCCATGTGGTTTCCCAGGACCATTTACGGACTTTGCTGATGGGTGCATAAAAGGATGCGGCTGAGGCGGCACCGACCAGGTGCCAACCGATTCCAGAAACAATTGCGGACATAAGAGGTTCCTTTGCGTAGGGTTTTATTGTGTTTGTTTTGCCCGTGAGAGGGCACGGGTTTGGTTATGGCATTGCTTTTTTGAATGTTTGGATGCCCGACGCAGGCTGGGCATCCTGTTCTGCTTGACGTTGTCAACTGCGGAAGTGCAGGACGTCTTGTTCGTACTGTTTAACCACCTTGAGCCAGTCAGCGCCGACCGGAACGTTTTCGCTGGCACAGACGTAATCCCATACCGCTTGCCACGGAAGACTGCGGGTTTCTTCCATCAATCCCAGACGTGTGGCGTAATCGCCTTCTTGCTCAGCGCGGCGTAAGCGGGTGATCGGCTCAAGCAAGGCACGCAGCAACGCTTTTTTCATGTTGCGGGTGCCGATCACCCAGGCGGCGACGCGGTTTATCGAGGCATCGAAGAAGTCGAGGCCAATGTGTACGCGATTTAGTAGTTCGTTACGTACGATTTCGTTGGCAATAGCCTGTGTTTCGTCATCCAGAAGCACCACATGGTCGCTGTCCCAGCGTACCGGGCGACTGACGTGCAGCAGCAGATGGCGGACAAACAGCGACGCGGCGCTGATCTTGTCGCTGATGATTTCGGTCGGGTGGAAATGGCCGGCATCCAGACACAGTGCGATGTCGCGTGAACTGGCATAACCCATATAGAACTCGTTAGAGCCAACGGTGTAAGACTCCGCGCCAATCCCGAACAGCTTGCTTTCCACTGCATCAATGTGATGGGCTTCATCAAATTTTTCGGTTAGCACTTCATCAAGAGCGGAGAGCAGACGCTGGCGCGGTCCCAGGCGGTCTGCAGGCAAATCCTTCATTCCATCCGGAATCCAGATATTCATTACCGACGGGGTGCCCAGTTCCTTGCCGAAGTAAGCTGAAATACGGCGGCTGGCTTTGCAATGGTCAATCCAGAACTGGCGTATGCTGGTGTCTGGATGAGAGAGTGTCATGCCATCGGCGCTCAGGGGATGGGAAAAACAGCTTGGATTGAAATCCAGGCCCACGGCCTGCTTCCTGGCCCATTCTACCCAATTGGCGAAATGGCGGGGTTCTATCTTGTCGCGGGCTACCGGGACATCGGATTCTAAATAGATAGCATGTAGGTTCAGACGTTTGGCGCCAGGGATCAACGACATGGCCAGTTCCAGATCGTGGCGCAGTTCTGTGGCATTGCGGGCTTTACCTGGGTAATTTCCCGTCGCCTGAATGCCGCCGGTCAGCGATCCGGCGTTAGCTTCGAAGCCCTGTACGTCATCTCCCTGCCAGCAATGCATGGAAACTGGAATGGTAGCCAGAGTGGCGATAGCGTGATCCACATCCACACCGAGCGCGGCATACTGCTGACGAGCCAGGGTAAAGGCAGTTTCGATATTAGGGTTCATACAACTTCCTCAGTGAGTACGTTCAATGTGTGAATCGGTGCACAGCGCCGCAAAGCGTTTGCGTTGTTCGGACAGGTTCGGCACTTCGCGGGGAAACAGGGTTTCCAACGGTGTGTTGCGACGTACCATGCACCGAACATCTTCAAGATCCGTAAGAATGCCGAGTCCTTTAAGCTGCCAGCCGATATTGCCGAGCGCCGATGCCTCGACAGGGCCGGTAACGACAGTGCGCTGGCAGATGTCGGCACACAGGCGATTGAGCACACGGTTTTTCGAACCGCCGCCAACGATATGAAGGGTATGAATGCGCTCGCCGGTGACGCTCTCTATCTCGCGCAGTACCTCGTCGTAGCAGAGTGCCAGGCTGTCGAGGACGCAGCGCACCAGTTCAGCCGGCGTCTGCGGGATACCCTGTCCGGTTTCGCTGCAATAATCCTGAATCGCCATGTGCATACAGGGTGGATTAAGAAAGCGATCATCATTCGGCTGGATGAGAAAACCGAACGGAGTCGCTTGATCCGCCATAGCGGTCAGGGTGACAAAGTCCAACTCTGGCCACTGTTTTTGCAGACCCTGCACCAGCCACAGACCCATGACGTTTTTCAGCACGCGGCAGGTGCCATCCGCCCCCCCTTCATTGGTTAGGTTAATGGCTTGGGCTTCTGCGCCAGTCAGTGGTGTGCGGCGTTCAACGCCGACCAGCGACCAGGTACCGGAACTGATGTAAGCCGCCCCAGCCCCTTCCAGCGGTGTGGCGACAATCGCTGAACCGGTGTCGTGGGTGGCAGGCAGAATCACTCTGGTCGAATATCCTGACGGGCTGGTCCATTCGCCGAGCGTGGTGCCGGGGGGAGTCAACGGCTGCAACCAGGCACCCGCCTGGCCGAGCAACGCGACCAGCTCAGGGTCCCAGTCACGAGTATGGGCATTGACCAGTTGGCTGGTGCTGGCGTTGGTGTATTCGCAACTGAATTTGCCCGTCAGGCGGTAGTGCAGATAATCAGGGATCAGTAACAGGCGCTCGACGCGTGGCAACCATTCTGGTTGGGCATTGAGAACAGCCTGAATTTGATACAGGCTGTTGAACTTGAGGAACTGAATGCCGGTACGCTGGTAAATTGCCTCTGCCGACATTCGCTGCATGATCTGTTCAGGTACGCTGTCGGTCCGTTCATCACGGTAAGCGACCGCTTCGCCCAGGCGCTCGCCGTGCTTGTCGAGCAGCACAAAATCCACACCCCAGGAATCGATGCCTATCGAATCCAAACGAATGCCGTTGGCATCAATATTGGCCAAGCCTTGCAAAATATTTTGCAGCAGGTCTTCAATATCCCAACAATCTTGTCCATGACGATGGACCATGCCATTAGCAAATCGATGCATCTCCTGCATCGTTAATTTGCCGTCAGACTCATCGTAAGTGGCCCATATTACGCGGCCACTGGAGGCCCCTAAATCTATAGCAGCAATATTCACTGGCATTGTGCCGACTCCGTTATCTACGATGTCGACACTTTAAAAAAATGAACCGGTAAGCCACCTTATTTGTCTTGCCAGGAGAGGTTGGTAGATTGGCATAAAAATCAAGAAATGAAATTTAATGGCAGTTATGTGATGGATGTCATAAAAGACTTTTGAATGATGTAATGTGCTTCGTGAAGCCTGATTCGGCGCGGAACTGCCGTGGGCGGTTACCGGTGGGAGATGTCTCTCCTTCACTCATTCCGAGTGCGCGGAGGTTTAACTGACAAGCCCAGGCTGTATCAACAAGAATGTGTTCTTTTTAGACGGAATGGTTAAAAACGAAGTTCTGTGAAGATGTTCACGGAACCTGATGTTGTTGTTTGACCTTACCTTGGCGACTCAGGTAATCACGAGGTGTCCGTCATGAGAGATTGAAACATGTTCCGCTTATCACAGACCGATTTTTTCGACACTAACCGGCCCATCAGTATACAGCCTCGTTCACCCCAGGAGCCGTTTCCTGAGCACTGTCATTCTTTTCATGAACTGGTGTTGGTGAAATCGGGCTGCGCTATTCATCTTACTGATGGCCGTGCTGTACATATCAGTCGCGGTAGTGTTTTTTATCTTGGCGAAGATGACAGCCACATGTTTGATAAGATGCAAAATTTGTGTCTTACCAACGTGTTATTTCGTCCAGATGAATTCCATAACGCCGCTGGTTTGAAAAAGATTTTTAAGGAAAGCTGCCACCCGACGGGGAATGGGATGCTGCTGAGTCACCGTATACAGCAGCAGAGTGAGTTATTACTGACCCAAATTGGTGAAGAAAATGACAAACAGGACGCCTATTCATCGCTGATGATTGAGACGCTGCTGTCCCAATTGGCGGTACTGTTATATCGGGCTCGGCACCAGCAACATACGATGAGCGATGCGGAGCGGGACGACAGAGAACGGTTGATGGCGCTCATTAATTACATTAATGAAAATTATCGTGAAGATATCGACTGGAACGAATTATCAGCATGGTTTTCCATTCCGATGCGCACTCTGAACCGCCGTATTCAGGAACATACCGGGCTGACGCCTAATAATTACCTGGGCCGTATTCGTTTATGCCGGGCTTCCTGGTTGTTAAGTCACACGCAAAAATCAGTGACTGATATTGCCTTTCAGTGTGGGTTTAACGACGGCAATTATTTTTCCAGCAAATTTAATCAGGCATTTAATATGACGCCATTGCAATACCGCAAGCGTTATAAATAATCTTGAATGCTTTGCCAAAATTAACCTTACCATTGGCATGGTTTTCAAGGTTTCCCTCCACCACAGGCATAAGATAACCCTGTCTTTATCCTGAGAGCCTATCTCATCAGGAGCCTTTTACTTTTTATGTCGTACCGGCAATACCGCTAAGCCACTGATGAGATAGGTTTTTAGCATTGTATTGATAATAAGGAGTATTTTATGGCTTTCTCTCTGTGCTTACCTCAGGTCAGCCTTTCTGGTGAAGGTGCGGTGAACGAACTTGTTCGACAGATGTCTCTCAAACCGGCTCGTCGTCCGCTGATCGTGACCGAAAAGGCGCTGATTACCATTGGTCTGCTAGATGGGTTAATCAGCGATTTGCGTGACAATGGGTTTACTCCGGTGGTGTTTGACGGCGTTTTGGCCAACCCGACCGACCATGTGGCTAATGCTGCTCTGGATGCCTGGAAGGATGGAGAATGCGATACGCTAATCGGCTTTGGAGGCGGCAGCGCTATTGATACAGCCAAAGCGGTGCGTGCTCTGGTCGCAAACCCGGACAAAACGATTTACGACTTTGAGGGGATTGGCAACGTTGTGCATATCGGTCCTTTTATGGCTTGCATCAGCACCACCTCCGGCACCGCAGCCGAAGTGACCAGCAATGCTGTCATCACTGATACCCGCCGCAAGGTCAAAATGGTCATCATCGATCCGGCGCTGATTCCGGATATCGCAGTCAATGACCCGACGATGATGCTTGGCTTGCCCGCATCGGTGACGGCGGCCACCGGCATGGATGCGTTGACTCACGCAATTGAAGCCTATGTTTCCATCGGTGCCCACACGCTGACCGACCACTCCGCGTTGGCTGCCATCCGTGTGATTGCTGAATTCTTGCCGCAGGTCGTTGCAAATGGCAAGGATATCAAGGCGCGTGAAATGATGGCCCACGGCCAGTTTTTGGCTGGAATGGCTTTCAACAGTGCCGGTCTTGGATATGTGCATTCGCTGGCTCATCAGCCGGGTGCAACGCATAACCTGCCGCATGGCGTGTGCAACGCTATCTTGCTGCCGGTCGTGTGTGAGTTCAGCCTGGAGGTCCGGGAGGCTCGCTTTGCCGACATCGCCGCCGCTATGGGCGTGGATACCCACAGCATGAGTCAGGCCGACGCCGCCAAAGCCGCCATTGAGGCTATCCGTAGTTTGTCTGCTGCTATCGGCATTCCGGCTGGCCTGCGTGAGCTTGGCATCAAGGAGGCTGATCTGGCTGGCTGGGTTGATGCCGCGCAGGCAGATCCTTGTTCTGGTTGTGCCCCGCGAGTGGCCAGCAAGGCTGAATTGTTGGCGATGTATCAGGCTGCATTTTAACTACCAGACTGCGTTTAGCCAGGAGCGACAGGTTGTCCTGTGGTGTAGATGGCGATAGCACCATCCCGTAGGATGATATGGGATGGTGCTGTGAGTTCTCTTGAAAATTCTGCCAACTCACCGTCATTGCTGGCTGAGGGTTTGAGGTCGGTTTGTCGGCAAATGTGTACAGTCAGAACCATGACAAACGTTAATGTCCCTTCAGGTTCAGCAGAGGTAGTAATGCGCAACATAGAACTCAATGCAGCCGTACTGGCTGAAATCGAAAAAGTAGTCGAAGTCTCCACCTACCTGTGGCAACGCGAATGGGCTGAGCGCAACGGCGGCAACATCTCAGTCGATTTGACTGATATTTTCGGTGCCGCACCGGTCAACCTTGACGATTTCCCTCACTGCCCACTGTCAATGGTGGGCGGCAGCAGCGCTTTCCCTACCGACAGTGCCGGTCATGTTTTTTTTGTCAAAGGCACTGGCGAGCGTATCCGCGAACTGCGCGATCCGGAGCTGGCTGGCTGTGTACTGCGTATTGATGATCAGGCCCGTGGCTATCACATCCTGTGGGGTGGTCGTGGCCAGCCGGATTATAAACCGACCAGCGAATTTATCTCCCACGTCGAGATCATCATGGACAAGCAGCGAGCCAATCTCGCGGATCGCTGTGTGGTGCATACTCATCCGATAGAATTGATCGCATTGTCACATCATCCACGTTATGCCCATGATAGCGCTTCCTACACGCAAGCCTGCTGGCAGATGTTGCCGGAAGTCCGTGCCTTTGTTCCACGCGGGATTGGCATTGTGCCTTACTGTATGCCCGGCAGCCAGCAAATGGCGGACGGCACCACAGCGCAGTTGCGTCAGCATGATGTGGCTATCTGGGAAAAACACGGTGCGGTTGCCACCGGTGTGGATGCATTGCAGGCGTTTGATTTTATAGATGTTGCAAATAAAGGGGCCAAACTGCATCTGATGTGCCTGGCCAGTGGTTTCGAACCTGAAGGCGTGAGTACTCAGGATATGCAAGAGCTTAAAGAAACATTCAAGTTGTAATACCAGGATGATGGCCGCGGTTAACCTTATTCTGCGGCCATATCACCGTTAACGGTGGGGATCGGTGTGGAAATTCGGATGACGCCAGTGCAGACGGGTTGGGACGTAGATGCGGCTTTCTGTCAGCGGACGCCCTTCAATTAGCGTGTTGATCATCTCAAAGCTATTGCGCGCCAGTGTCTCGCAATCCTGCGCTACGGTGTCGATTTTCATCGGCAGGCAGTCGAACAGATAGTGATCGTCAAAGCTGCACAACCGCATATCGCAGTCCATCAGGTTGTGTTGGTTCAGGTAACGCAGCACCCCTTCCAGCAGTCCGCAGGCGGCGGTAAATAACGCTTTGGGTGGCCGGCCCAGTCTGGCGCACAGTTGGGCGAACATCTCGTAACCAGCGCTGGAATGATAGTTGCCGCGAATAATCCACTCCGGGCGGCACTCGATGCCAGCACGCTCCAGCCCCAGCATAAAGCCGGACAGTCTGTCGCGGGTGGGCGACAGGCGGGACTGACCGCCAATAAAGTAGAATTCGTCCTGATGCTGGCGGGCAATGTTTTCCACCAGCGCGGCGGTAGATTCCACCGCTTCAGACACCACCATCGGCAGGTCAGAGTCGCCGATTGCCCGGTCGAACTGTAATACCGGCAACTGCTGGTTGATCTTCTGGTATTCGGCGTCGCTCAGCATACTGGAGGCGACGATCAAGCCATCTACCTGACGCTGAATCAAACTGTTGACCGCCATCATCTCCTGACTGGCATTTTCGTCGGTACAGGCGATCAGCAACTGCAACCCGGCTTCCCGGCACAGGCACTCCAGCTCACGGGAGATCACCGCAAAACCATAGTTGGTCATTTCCGGCACCACCAACCCCAGCGTATTGCTGCGGTTGGAGCGCAGAGAGCGAGCGTGAATGCTGGGCTGATAGCATTGCTGTTGTGCCAGTGCCAGCACCCGGTCGCGGGTTTCGTCCGAAACGCGGAACTCTTTGCTGCGGCCATTGAGAACCAGACTGGCGGTGGATTTAGACACACCTGCCAGCCTGGCGATGTCGCTGATTGTGACGCGCTTGGTTGGTTTCACCGTAGTATCTTCAGAGAACAATGCGCCTTTAAGGGCATGAAAAGGAGCCTTATTCTATCACGCATGGTGTTAACAACCAGTGTTGCAGCGTGATGCGGCCAGGGCCGCTGAAACTGACCATGGCGTCGTTGTTGGGGAAATAACGCGATGACATCACTGCCTGCCCGTGATTGATAAAAATTTCCACGCTGGAGCGGTCGCACAGAATGTGCAGGTGGTGCAGCGGGCCATCATGCCAGTAACGGTGTTCCGGTTCGTTAGTGCGGTGATTGCGACGGCTCAGGGTCAGGCGCTCGCCGTCCCAGCACAGCACCATAACTCTGTCGAAGTTGATCTGAAACTCACCTTGTGTGTCCAGCATCAGTTCGGCGTTGCTGGCGGGCAAGGCAGGTGCGTAGTCGGCAACACCCTGCCACAGATGTGGCGGATGACGCAGGCTTTGCAGTTCACGGGCCGGTTGCTGGTAAATCTGCCCATCGCGTAGTGTCAGTTCACGTGGGCAAGTCATGGTATGGAGCCAACCGTGGGTGATGGTCGGTTGGAAGAACTCGTTCTGGTCCGGCATTCCCATCCAGCCGAACAGTAACCGGCGGCCATCCTCGCTTTGGGTGGTTTGCGGCGCGTAGAATTCGAAGCCTAAATCCAGCTCATGGAACGCCTGATGGGTGAAGCGACCATTATCGTAGTCGAGCGAGCCGATGAAATAACCGGACTGATGGGTATTCAGGTAGCGCTCTTCTTCGGCAGGTAAGCCTTGCGGACAGCAGAGCAATACCTCATGGCCGTTCAGCGTAAACAGATCCGGGCATTCCCACATGTAACCGAAATCGCCCAGTCCATTGAGGCGGGAGCCGGCGATTTCCCCCAGAGAATGCCATTGCAGCAGGTCAGGTGACCGGTATAACAGCACCTTGCCCTGTAAATCCGCATCCTGAGCCCCCAGCACCATGTACCAGTCGTTCTGATGACGCCAGACCTTCGGGTCGCGCACGTGGCCGGTGTATCCTTCCGGCACCGGCAGCACCGGGCCGAGCTTGTCGAATTCTCCCGCTTCATTAGCTCGTGCCAGACACTGGTACGCGGTGCGGGAGCCGTCGTCGTATTTCACGTTGCCGGTGTAGATTAGCGTTAGGGTATCGCGGTCTGCTACGGCGGAACCAGAGTAGCAGCCGTGGCTTTCGTAGCTTTCTGCCGGCACCAGCGCCACCGGCTCATGGCGCCAGTGCACCAGATCGGCAGAACTCCAGTGCCCCCAGAACTTGGCGCCGTGGGTACAGGCCAGCGGGTTCCACTGATAAAACAGATGGTAACGCCCTTTATGCTGAATGAACCCGTTGGGGTCGTTCAGCAGCCCGACTTGTGGCGACAAATGCCACAATGGCCGGTGTGGGTCATATGTCTGTCGTGAAGCGCCAGACATCAGGGCACAGGCCATGCGTTTTACCAGATGAATTTCCTTCATTATGTATGATCCGTTTTGTATTTCAGCGACAGGGAAATCAGGAAGGCTGCGCCAAAAGCGATCACCATGCCAATCAGATAATTCAGTATTGATCCAGCCTGTACTATAGCAAGGCCGGGAATGCCGGTCAGCCCGACTGCCATCATATTGACATGATTAGCCACAACCCAGGCACCGCCCAGCGCACCGCCCGAAAGCCCGGCAAGAAACGGCTTGATGAAGCGCAGGTTAATCCCGAAGATTGCCGCTTCGGTAATACCGAGCAGGCAGGAGAGCGATGACGGCACGGCGATGGCCTTGATTTTGGCATCGCGGGTTTTGAAATAAACCGCCAGACAAGCGCCGCCCTGCGCCACGTTTGCCATCGCCCAGATGGGCAACAGGAAATTGACGCCGATAGACGGGTTGCCGAGCAATCCGGCTTCAATGGCGTGGAAGCTGTGGTGCACGCCGGTAATGACGATGACTGAATATAATCCGCCAAACAGCAGCCCGGCCAGCCAGCCTGCATGAGTAATCAGCGTACTCAGCACGAAGGAAATACCGTCGCCCAACATGCGGCCCGCCGGCCCTATCACCAGCATGGCGACGAAGCCGGAAATGATCACCGTCAGGAACGGCGTAACAATAATATCCAGCGCGTTTGGCACCACCTTGCGCAGGCGCTTTTCCACCAGACTCATGAACCACACCGCCAGCAGCACCGGGAACACGGTGCCTTGATAGCCGATCATGGCGAATTCCAGACCGAACAGGTGCATGGTTTTGAAACCGCCGGCTACGCCCCAGGCATTGGTCAGCGCCGGATGGGTGAGAATGCCGCCCAGCGTCGCGCCCAGATAGGGGTTGCCGCCGAATTCACGCGCGGCGGTAAAGCCTATCAGGATCGGCAGAATGATGAACGCGGCGGAGCTGAACATATCCAGCATCACGAAAATGGCGCTGCCGGCGTCAACCCAGCCGTAGGTCTTGATCATGCCAAGCAAGCCCATTAACAGGCCGGAGGCCACAATCGCCGGAATAATCGGCACGAAAATGTTCGACAGCAAGCGGGCCAGACGTTGCAGCGGGTTAAGTTTTTGCGCTGCCAGCGTGGCTGCTTCGCTGGTGCTGGCTTCGCTGATACCGGCGGCGTTGATAAATTCGGCAAAGACCTTGTTCACCAGCCCTGAACCAAAAATAATTTGCATCTGGCCGGCGTTCTGGAAACAACCTTTGACGCCCTTGACACGCTCAATGGCGGTTTTATCGGCCAGGCTGTCATCGTTGAGCACCAGCCGCAGGCGGGTGGCGCAGTGGGCGGCGCTGGCGATATTTTCCCGGCCACCCAGCAACGGGAGCAGAGATGCCGCAATAGCTCGAATATCCATCTTTTAATTCCTCTTTATCTATCAAACAGGTGTGCGTTTAGCCGTCACTGGCGGCATCAGTCATGGCGGTAACGGCTGCCTTAACCGTTAAAACCAGGTTTCCATCTGGACGCCGAAGGTCCATTCACCACCCGCTTTGAAACCGGTGGAGCCGAACGCATCATCGCTACTGTAACGATCCAGTCGTTTATCCCAGTCCATGTAACTGGCGAATACACGCAGTTCCGGGCGACTGAGCACGTTAGCGATATCGCCTACTTTGAATGTCGGCGCGAAGGTCAGCTTGTAAAACCCACCGCTTACCTGATTACGCGATAAGTATCCCTGAGGATCTAAATTCATATATTGATAGCTACCTTCATAGGCCAGCGCGAAGTTTTCGGTGATTTCCTGAATAAAACGCGCATTAAACGTCACCCAACGGTAGTCATCCCCCTGAACGTAACGATCTTTACTGCTTTGCGCCAGAATGGCTGGGGCGAAGCTCCAGGTTTTATTCAGCGCGGTGGTGCCGTAGGTTGCCAAACGCCAGGTGTTGGCGTTCTGGGCCAGGTTGCCGTCGGAGCCGATGGATTTCACTTCGCCGCCGAGGCCGTGGCCGTACAGCAGCGCTACTTTGGACGTCCCGTCGCGCAGGCCGTAGAAGCTGTCGCCGTGCCAGGCAACCAGCGCATGGTAGCCGCTGTCGCCAGCGTTGGTGTTGGTCACATTGTTGCTGTTGTTGCGCCCGGTGTTTTCCTTCACGTCGTTGTTGCGTGCGTGCAGGCCACTTAGCATGAACTGGAACGGGCCGACGAAATTATTGCTGGTGACGATATAGTTCTGGATGTCGTTATCCAGCGAGGTGATCTCGCCAAGGCTGCGACCATACAGCGAGAGATTGGTTTTCCAGCCGTTTACCGGTTTCACGTCGTAGATGCCGCCGCCGGTTCCTGCCAGAAACACCACGTCGGAGTCTATCCAGTGGATGTCGAAATTATCGCGGTCAAAGCGTTTGCCTGCCCACAAGGTGGTGTCCTTGAACGCGCCGGTGAACGTTGGCAGCGAGCCTAGCTCCACAAAGGCTTCACGCACATTGAACTGGCTGGTGGAAGCGGTCCAGTCGTTATAGCTGCGCTGGCCGTCTGCCATCATCACTTTGAAACGGGTGGTGGCACCGTTGTCCAGTTTGGTGCGGTGCTCCAGTTTCAGTTCCAGATAGGTGTCGTCTTCGTTACCCAGACGCCCGACGTTACCGCCGGTTTCGCCCGCCGGCGTCATGCCGGGGCCGATATCCGCTTTTGAACTGGTGGCGGAATCGTGGATAGCCAGACCGGAACGGGCATAACCATGGAATTCAAAGCCGTCGGCAATGTTACGCTTGCTGGCCAGTGCGTCGGTTTTCAGCGCCACCTGCTGGGTCTGCTGTTCGTTCTGTGTCGCGCGTGCCGCCACCTGTTGGGTTTGCTGGGCGACCTGTTGGGTGGTGTGTTCCACCTGCTGGGTTTTCTGCTCGACCTGTGCGGTACGGGTCGCCAGTTGTTTAGCCTGTTTTTCTGCGGCGTCGGCGCGGGCTTCCGCTTGCCTGGCGCGTTGTTCTGCCTGTAACAGACGCTGCTCCAGTGCGTTCAGACGTGCTTCAATGCTATCAGAGGAGGCGGCCAGCGCCGGCGAGGTACAGAGTGTCAGCCCCACGGCGGCGGCGAGATAACCTGACTTTATCATGTTGGGTTTCCCTTAGATGGTAAAATGTTTTTCTTGTTTTGCTAAATTGATAAACCGGTTTAGCAAAGAAGCTAAATGGGGGAGGCACAAATTGACAAGGAATTTTTTTTTCTTGCTGTGCTAACTGTGATCGTGCCAACAAAACCTGTTCCCGGCGATGAAACGCGGTTGCGGGAACAGGTTTTGAGAGGGGGTTATGGCGCGGCGGTGAGTTGATGAGCGAACGGCAAGGCAGTCATTGCACCTTTAGCGGTGGTCGCCAGCGCGCCGCAGCGCTGTGCCTGCGTTAGCACCGCCTGCCAGTCATCAACCTGATGCGGGCTATCGTAGTCAGCCAGCGCGGCGAGCATACCGGCAACAAAGGCATCGCCAGCACCGGTGGTGTCTACCGGAGTGACGCGGGGCGCCGGAAAATGTTGCAACTGCTGGCCGTCATGCAGCCAGACACCGTTGCCGCCCTGAGTCATCAGCAACCGTTTGATGGGGTAGCGGGACATCAGGCTGGCGCTGCCCTGGCGAATATCGTCGCTACCGCTGAGAAACCGGAATTCCTCTTCCGACAATTTCACCACGTCTGCCAGCGCCAGCACCTGCTCCAGATTGTCTTTCAACGCCTGCTCGCTGTGCCACAGGTCGGTACGGATATTCGGGTCAAAACTTACCCACCCCTGCGCGGAACGAATCCGCCGTATCGCTTCCAGTGCGGTGCTGCGCGAGGGTTCGTGAGACAGGGCGATGGAACACAGGTGCAACCATTCGCTGCACTGAAATTCAGGCAGATCAGACGGTTGCAGGAACAGGTCGGCGCTGGGGCGCACCATGAAGGTGAACGTGCGTTCGCCTTGCGCATCCAGGCTCACTACCACAGTGGAAGTGCGGTGTTCTGCGTCTGGTTGCATATGGCGAATGTCCACCTGCTCACGGGCTAATACATCACGCAGGAAGTGACCAAATGTGTCCTCGCCGACACGGCCAATAAAACCGCTGCATCCACCCAATCGGGCAACGCCCACGGCGACATTGGCGGGGGCGCCGCCCGGACATTTCAGATAGCGCTCTTCGCCTTCTGGAATCAGGTCAACTACCGCATCGCCCATTACCCATACTTTGTGAGACATAGTTACACTCGTTATCGGGGATTAGTAAATTGTTAGCTAACATAGAAGAAACGGTTTAGCTGATCAACTTAATGATGGGTAGAAGCGGGTAAAAGTGTCGGGGAGTGCTGTTGAAGCACAGCGAAATAATTAGACCAGACGCATTGGGATTATTTCTGCACCGTCAATTATTCAGAATATAAATGGCGAATATTATTCACTCGCTAATTAAAATAATATTTTTTGTTAAGTCGCTTTTTTATTTATAAAAATTATCTTGTCACAGAATATTAATTTTCCATACTTTAAGAGTGAATCACTCATCCGTTGGTAAGGTACGCCATGCCTGAAGCAGTCCATTCGGAACTGTTATCCGCACCCTATTTTCGTTATTGGGGCAAAGCGCGTTCGTCTTCTAAACATGAAAACAGCGTGCCTTACCATTTATTGCCCTATCACTGTCTGGATGTGGCGGCTTGCGGTTATTGGCTAATGAAGCACAACCGTTTTCATGTGCGTGATCATGTGCAGGTATTGGGGTTGGATGACGAGAGCACTGCGTTATGGCTGGCATGGTTTTTGGCATGGCACGATATCGGTAAATTTGCGCGCAGTTTCCAGCAGTTGTACCAGCATCCGGATGCGCCGCTGGTGCGCCCGGCGGGGCAGGCATCGTCTATGCGTCATGACTCGTTAGGGCTGTGGCTATGGTGCTTCAGACTCTATGACCGTTGGGAGGAAGACGCCAGCTGGTTACCGGCGGTTTCCCATGCAGACAAATTTCATTATGTGATGGATCTGTGGCTGCGGCTGGTGTGCGGCCATCATGGGCAACCACCGGAGGAAAAAGATAATGGTGCGCTGGCGTTTCATCCGGACGACATTCTGGCCGCCCAGGCTTACCTGACCGACCTGCGCACGGTTTTTCCTCAATTAACTGCGTTTCCCGATGTATTTAGCGATCGCAACTGGCGAGCGTTGCTGCAACAGCGGAGCTGGTCGCTGGCTGGTTGTGTGGTGCTGGCGGACTGGATAGGTTCGTCGCAGGCGGATTTCCCGTATTGCTCACAGCCCATGGCACTGGCGGACTACTGGCGTGAATACGCCTTACCTCAGGCAGAACACGCGGTGTTGCGCCTGCCTGTCGCCAGCGCCGTCGCACCGTTTCAGGGGATGCGCGCCCTGTTTCCTTTCATCACCCAGCCGACACCATTGCAGCAGCAGGCGATGACGGTGGATATCAGCACACCCGGCCCACAGTTGTTTTTGCTGGAAGACGTCACCGGCGCGGGAAAAACCGAGGCGGCGCTGGTGCTGACGCACCGATTGCTGAGCGCCGGGTATGGCGACGGGCTGTATGTTGGTCTGCCGACCATGGCGACCGCCAACGCCATGTACCGGCGCCTGGCGAAAGCGTATCGCGCATTGTTCAACGAACCTGGCTTGCCATCGCTGATGCTGGCGCACGGCGCGCGCGATATGGTGACGGATTTTCGACTGTCGCTATGGGAAGAAGCGCAGACCGGGCCGATGCAGTACGGTCCGGATGAAACCAACGCCAGTGCGGCCTGTAACCAGTGGTTTGCCGACTCGCGCAAAAAGGCGCTGCTGGCGGATGTGGGCGTCGGCACGCTTGATCAGGCATTAATGGCGGTGATGCCGTTTCGGCATCAGTCGCTGCGCCTGTTGGGGTTGAGCGGCAAAATTTTGCTGTTGGACGAAGTGCACGCTTACGACGCCTATACTGGCCGTCTGCTGGAAAACCTGCTGGCCTTCCATGCCAGTCAGGGCGGTAGCGTGATCATTCTGACTGCCACGCTGGCGGCATCCCAACGGGAACGGCTGGTGCAGTCGTTTTACCGTGGCGTGCAGCAACCGCCCGGTACGCTGTCGGAACAGGCCGGGTATCCGTGGTTTACCCAGGTGAACAGGCAGGCGCTGCGCGAATGGCCGGTGGAAACCCGCGCCGAGGTCCGGCGCACCGTGCAGGTTGACTGGTTGTCCTGCTGCGCCGAGGCCATTGTGCTGATTCGTCAGGCGGTGGTGGCCGGGCAGTGCGTGTGCTGGATTCGCAACACGGTGGACGACGCAATAGCCGCCTGGCAACAACTGTGCCAGTGCGATGAGATAGCGCCGGACGATGTGCTGCTGTTTCACAGCCGGTTTGCGTTTTGCGACCGCATGGCGATTGAAGACACCGCGGTTGAACGCTTTGGTAAACACAGTACCGGGCAAGCGCGGCGCGGCAAGGTGCTGATTGCCACGCAGGTGGTGGAGCAGTCGCTGGATATTGATGTGGACGTGATGATAAGTGACCTGGCGCCGGTAGATCTCGTGATCCAGCGGGCCGGGCGCTTGCAACGGCATATTCGCCGGGCAGACGGTAGCGGTAAACAGCCGGATGACGCTGCACCACAGCAGGATGATCGCGCCGCGCCAGTACTGTGGATACTGGCGCCGCAATGGCAGCCGGAGGCCGGGCGCGACTGGCTGGGCACCGAGTTGCGCGGTACCGGCGCGGTGTATTCGCATCAGGCGGTGTTGTGGCGTACTCAGGCGATATTGCGTGAGCGCGGCGCGCTGCGTATGCCGGAAGAGGCGCGTTTGCTGATAGACAGTGTTTATGAGCCGCGCATTGCCGCTCCCGCCGCGCTGGAAGACGGGGATTATCAGGCGCAAGGAAAACAGCTGGGTGATCGCACCGTTGCGGCGCAATCCTCGCTGACGTTTTCATTAGGGTATTGCATGGCGGCGGCTCAGCGTGGCTGGAGTGATGACGCAGAACTGTTTACCCGCGCCGGCGAGGAGTCGCAGGATATCTATCTGGCCTGGCGCGCTGACCATGACGATGCGTTGCCGCAGCCCTATGCCGGGGAAGGCGAGTTTGGCTGGGAAAAAAGCCGCCTGTCGGTACGCCGGAACTGGTGGCAGCAGCACCAAAAATCGTGGCCGACGCTACAGGGTGAGGCGCTGGAACGCTTTCGACAGAAACTGCACCGCCCCGGTGCCGAGGTATTGCTGTTGACGCCGGGTGAGGTGGCGGATTACTACCGTGCTGATGTGGGATTGGTTGTATGAGCATAAGTGCATGACGAATTTGATAGAAAAGCAATCAGGTGGCTGAGAACCCTTCTGGTTGCGAGCTATGGTTTTTTTGCTGCTTCGGCAGTTTTTATCCACCGGGAAACATCGGTGCCACTGGCGCGGACTCTGGCCGCGCGGGGGCAAAAAACAATAACAGGAATCATGACGACCTTACGGATGAGGCCTTGCTGAAGAGGTAGGTTCATGTTTTCACTGATTGACACACTCTGGTTACCCGTAGTGGATGCGGACGGGCGCCGCACCCGTATTTCTCCCCGTCAACTGGCCGACGACCGGATTATCGATCTGGCGTGTCCACGGCCTGATTTTCAGGGCGCAGCCTGGCAGTTGCTGATCGGTTTGCTGCAAACCGCTTATCCGCCACCGGATGTCGAAGTCTGGGAGGACATCTGGCGCGATGGGCTGGGCGAGGGCTGGATACAGGCGCTGGACAGCCTGGCGCCTGCGCTCCAGTTTGGCGCCGGCAGACCTGCGTTTATGCAGGATTTCTCGCCGCTGGCGGCTGACAACAGCCCGATATCCGGCTTACTGATCGATGCGCCGGGCGGCAACACCCTTAAGCTCAATAAAGATCACTTTGTCAAACGCGGTGCGGTAAACGCCATCTGCCCGCACTGCGCCGCGCTGGCGCTGTACACACTGCAAACCAATGCACCGTCCGGCGGTGTTGGCCATCGGGTCGGCGTGCGCGGCGGCGGCCCGATTACCACGCTGTTGATGCCGCATGACGCGCACAGGCCGGTGCCGCTGTGGCGCAAATTGTGGGCCAACGTCACCCCCGGCGAGCGTGGGCATTGCGATGCGTCGGTATTCCCCTGGCTTACGTCTACCCGCACCAGCGAAGGCGACAAAGACAAGGTGACGCCGGAAAACGCGCACCCGTTGCAGGCGTTCTGGGGGATGCCGCGCCGCATCGAACTCGATTTCAGCCATACCGAATCCGGGCATTGCGACCTGTGCGGGGAGCATTCCGACGCACTGCTGACACACTACCGCAGCAAAAACTACGGCGTGCAGTATGAACACTGGAAACACCCGCTGACGCCTTATCGCCAGTCGCTTAAAGATGGCACGCTGCTCTCGCTCAAAGGTCAGCCAGGTGGGCTTTCCTACCGTGACTGGCTGGGGCTGGTGCTGGGCACCAAAGATACGCTAAACGAAATGCTGCCGGCCTCCGTGGTAAGCCGTAACTTCCTGAATAAGCCATTGCGGAAACAGGTGGGGCTGTGGTGCTTTGGCTACGACATGGACAGCATGAAAGCCCGCTGCTGGTACGAACACCGTATACCGGTATGGAAAGAGATTACTCCGGCGGTAAAAGACTATCTGCCGCTGGGCTTGCAGATGGCGCACGATGCTCAGCAACTGCTGCGTCAGTCGGTGAAAGCGGCCTGGTTCAGCCGCCCGAAAGAGGTGAACGGTGATCTGAGTATTATCGAGGTGTCGTTCTGGCAGGAAACCGAACAGCTTTTCCGGCAGCTCTATCGTTCTATTGCCGGTGGCAACTGCCCGGTCAAGTCGTTGAACGCCTGGCAGAATCAGCTCTATATGTACCTGATCGGCACCTTCGACCGGCTGACATTCGGCAACCCGGACCAGCAGGGCGACCTGACGCGAGCGGTAAAAGCGCGCAGCGAGATGGTGACACAGTTCTACAGCCAGAAATCAATGAAACAGCTCAAAGGATTGCAACCTCAGGAGGAACCGGCGAATGGATAGAGGTAGTAAGGACAGTACCGCAACGCGGCTGGTGATAAACCCGCCAGCCGCGGAGAAAATAGATATATGGTTTAAGCAATTACAAAACCGGCATAACGAAAACCACAACGGACGGGCGGATCGGGCGGCGTTGCGGCGCGCCGCTGGCCCTTATGGCGCGCTGACCTGCCAGGGGTTTATGCGCCTTTCGCATGAGCTGGCCGGGGTGATTGGCGATAAGCAACATCGTCTGCTCGGTGTGGCGATATTTGCTGCGGTGGCGGCCCATGCCGATGGAAACAACGACAGGAAAAGTTTTGCCGCGCAATTGGGAGAAAAGGTCAGTGCTGGCAGCGACCGGCGTTACCTGTCCGAACTGCGTTTTGAGCGGCTGCTGCGTGCGCAAACGCCGGAAGAACTGTGCCGCCTGCTGATTCGGGCGGTCAATATTCGCGGTAGCGCAGGCGTGAATCTGCCGTCGCTGGCTGATGGCATCCTGCTGTGGATGGATGAATGGCAGGCCCGGCAGCAAAACCTGCCTGCTGACCCCAACCCGCTGAAACGTAACGCAGTACGCTGGACGTGCGAATACCACCAGAAAACCCAGCAACCGGCACCGGATGCGATGCCATCCGCCATATCTGCACCGGAAGACGCCAACGGAAACCACCCGACCGACAACAAGGAACCGGCATGACCACCTTTATTCAACTGCATTTTTTAACGGCTTACGCACCTGCTAACCTCAACCGCGACGATGCGGGTCGCCCGAAAACCGCTCTGGTCGGCGGAGTGGAGCGGCTGCGAGTGTCATCCCAGAGCCTCAAACGCGCCTGGCGTACCTCGGCGGTGTTTGAAAACGCATTGGGCGAACATATCGGTAAGCGCACCCGGCGGCTGGGGCGCGAGGTTTATCAGCAACTGCTTGATGGCGGCGTGGCGACCAAAACCGCCGAGGACGCAGCGAAGAAGATTGCCGGGCAGTTCGGCAAGCTGAAAAAAGAAGAGAAAAACAGTTCCGACCCGCTGGAGAAATTCGACATCGAGCAACTGGCGCACATCAGCGTGCCGGAGCGAGCGCGGATAGACCAACTGGTGAAGACGCTGATTGCCGAACCCCGCGAACCCAACAGCGAAGAGCTGAAACTGCTGCGCAAACAGGTGGCAAGCGTTGATATCGCGCTGTTTGGCCGTATGTTGGCTTCCAGCCCGGAATTCAACGTGGAAGCGGCCTGTCAGGTGGCGCACGCGCTGGGCGTCAGCGCGGTAACGGTGGAAGACGACTTCTTCACCGCGGTGGATGACCTTAACACCGGCGATGACAACAGCGGCTCTGCCCACATGGGCGAGCAGGGTTTTGCTTCGGCGCTGTTCTATCACTATATCTGCATCGACCGTGACCGGTTGCTGGAAAACCTCGACGGTGACGACGCGCTGGTGCAGCGCACGCTGCGGGCGCTGGGTGAAACTGCGCTCACTGTGTCGCCCACCGGCAAGCAGAACAGTTTCGCGTCCCGTGCTTATGCCTCTTACGTGCTGGCGGAGCGGGGAGCGGCGCAACCGCGTGCGCTGTCGGTGGCGTTCTTTACGCCGGTGCGTAGCGGGGAACCGCTGGAGGCGGCTATCAGCGCGCTGAAAAACCAGCAGGAGAAATTCAATCGCGCCTACGGCGCTGACGGCATGAGCGACTATGTGCTGAATGTCGAAGCCGGTGTCGGCAGCCTGCCGCAACTGTTGGATTTCATCAGCCAGTGAGGCCGGCATGACAGAGTATCTGGTGTTTCAGCTTTACGCGCCGCTGGCTTCGTGGTGGGAACCGGCGGTGGGCGAGGTGCGCCATTCTGCGCCGGTGCCGAGCCGTTCTGCGCTGCTGGGGTTATTGGCGGCGGCGCTTGGCATTCGGCGCGAAGAAGAAGAGCGGCTGGCGCAGTTTAACGCGCACTACCGTTTTGCGTTCAGGCTGCTGTCCCGCCGTGAAGGCTGGTTGCGTGATTACCATACCGTGCAGATGCCGCGTGAAGACCGCAAACGGGTGCGCTACACCCGGCGTGACGAGCTGTGTTCAGACCCGGAGCAGGGGCTGGAAACGCTGCTGACTGCCCGTGAATACCGCTGCGATGCCTATTACCACGTGGCGGTGAGCGCTACCGAGGGCGCGCCCGTCACGCTCTCACAACTGGCGCAGGCCCTACGCACCCCGGTCTTCCCACTCTACCTTGGTCGTAAAAGTTGCCCACTGGCGTTGCCGCTGTCGCCACATCTGTTGTGCGGTTCGCTGGCCGAGGTGTGGCAACAGGTTAAGAACACGCCATTGCTCAATGACCCGGCATTGGAGCCCATCAACCAACCGGATGGCAGTTGCTACTGGGAACCAGGAGAGGATGTTGCAGAGGGCGACGCGATGATGGAAGTGGTGCGCGGCGACCAGCCTGCCAGCCGTCGGCGCTGGCAGTTCACCACGCGGGTGCAGTACTACGGCGTACTGAAAGGAGGTCAGTAATGTTCTTTTCCAGAGTCACGCTGCAACCGGCGGCGTTGCCGTCGGCGATGGCGGAGAAATGGCTGACGTCGCCGGTTTATGCCAGCCATCAGTGGTTGTGGCAACTGTTCCCGCAGGAACAGCAGCGCCGCTTTTTGTTCCGGCAGGACTGCCATACCGATGCCAGCCGCTATTACCTGCTCTCGGCCTGTGCGCCCCGGCAGGATCACAACCTGTTTGTAGTGGAAACCAAGCCGTGGCAACCGCAACTGAACGCCGGGATGCAACTGGCGTTTTCCCTGCGCGCCAACCCGGTGGTGACGCGCCAGAAAAAGCGCAGCGATGTGCTGATGGATGCTAAATATCAGGCTAAAGCACAAGGGGTAGACCCGGCGGAGATCTGGCCGCGTCAGCAGCAGGCCGCTGCCGACTGGCTGGCGCATCAGGGCGAGCGCTGGGGGTTTGAGGTCAATGCCTGTCGCGTTGACGGTTATCAGCGTCAGCGGTGGTATAAACCGCAGCAGACGGAGCCGGTCAGCTTCAGCTCGGTGGATTTTGACGGCCTGCTACGTATTACCGACGCCGAACGTTTTGCGCAGGCGGTCAGCCAGGGGCTAGGGAAAAGCCGGGCGCTGGGTTGCGGACTGCTGTTGCTGCGCCGGGCGTAAGCGGGAGGTTGTCATGTCGTTTGTTCCGCTTAGCCCAATTCCGCTCAAAGACCGCACCTCGATGATCTTCCTGCAATACGGGCAGATCGACGTGGTGGATGGCGCGTTTGTGCTGATCGACAAAACCGGTGTACGAACCCACATCCCGGTTGGCTCGGTGGCCTGCATCATGCTGGAGCCGGGCACTCGCGTCTCCCATGCGGCGGCCAGGCTGGCAGCTACCGTCGGCACGCTGCTGGTGTGGGTGGGGGAAGCCGGGGTAAGGCTATACGCTGCCGGACAGCCGGGCGGCGCGCGTTCCGACCGGTTGTTGTATCAGGCCCGTCTGGCGCTGGATGAAGAATTGCGCCTGAAAGTGGTGCGGCGTATGTTTGAACTGCGTTTTGGCGAACCGGCGCCGAGCCGCCGTTCGGTGGAGCAACTGCGCGGCATTGAAGGCGCACGGGTGCGCCAGACCTACAGTTTGCTGGCAAAACAGTACGGCGTGAAATGGGATGGCCGCCGCTACGACCCAAAAGACTGGGCGCGTGGCGATAAGGTGAATCAGTGCATCAGCGCCGCGACCGCCTGCCTTTACGGCATTACCGAGGCGGCGGTACTGGCGGCAGGTTATGCGCCCGCCATCGGTTTTATCCACAGCGGCAAGCCGTTGTCGTTTGTGTACGACATTGCCGACATCATCAAGTTTGACGGCGTGGTGCCCAAGGCGTTCGAGATTGCCGCTCGCAACCCGCTGGAGCCGGATCGTGAGGTACGGGTGGCCTGCCGCGATATTTTCCGCAGCCAGCAAACGCTGGCCAAACTGATTCCTTTGATTGAAGACGTGCTGGCTGCCGGCGAAATTGAGCCGCCACAGGCACCGCCAGATGCACAACCGCCGGCCATTCCCGAACCGACACCCTTTGGTGACGCCGGGCATCGGGGGCATGGCGGATGAGTATGCTGGTGGTGGTGACGGAAAACGTGCCGCCGCGCTTGCGCGGTCGGCTGGCGGTCTGGTTGCTGGAGGTGCGCGCCGGGGTGTACGTGGGCGACACCTCGCGCCGGGTACGGGAAATGATCTGGCAACAGGTGGTGGAACTGGCTGAACAAGGCAATGTGGTAATGGCCTGGGCCACTAACACTGAGTCCGGTTTTGAGTTCCAGACCGTCGGTGAAAATCGCCGGATGCCGGTGGATCTCGATGGACTGCGGTTAGTCTCTTTTCACCCTGTTGAAAATCAGTGAGTTAGTGTTCTTTAACAACCGGGAAAAATCGGTGGAATTTTCCTGCCTTTAAAATACCTTATAAAACAGGTATATATTTTTAGAGTGTTCCCCGCGCCAGCGGGGATAAACCGTAATTTTCTGTTGTCGTAGCGTCCACACTTGCGTGTTCCCCGCGCCAGCGGGGATAAACCGCCCGTTTTTCGTCGGCCCTGTGGGCTGGCAGGGTGTTCCCCGCGCCAGCGGGGATAAACCGCAGAGGAGGGCGGTTTAGCCGAGTTTTATTAAGTGTTCCCCGCGCCAGCGGGGATAAACCGCATATAATAAAAAATAGAACCAATGCTTTACTGTGTTCCCCGCGCCAGCGGGGATAAACCGTGGTCAGTAATTCATGCCGGTGCCGTGGACGCGTGTTCCCCGCGCCAGCGGGGATAAACCGAACAATGTTGTAATTGCTGGTTTTCTCATCGAGTGTTCCCCGCGCCAGCGGGGATAAACCGATATGACGCCACAATTAGCATGGTGCTGGGCCGTGTTCCCCGCGCCAGCGGGGAATAAACGCTTTATCAAAAAGGGACTGCTGAAGCGCCAGAGGCACCCTTTGGGGAAGGGTGCCTCTGGTTTGTTGTTGACGGCAAAGTGCGTTAAAAACGCTGCTTAAAAGGAATGCCAGTCATCCTCGCTGCCTGCCGTTTTGCGTGATGACGCCGCCGGTTTTAAGGCCAGCGTTTTGGTTGGAGCAGGGGAGGCTGAAAGCATTGGTCTGCTGCTGGGTTGGTGATAAGCGTCAGCCCTTGTGCCGCCCAAATGGAAGATACTAACCACCTGTTTTAACTGCTCTGCCTGCTGCTGCAAGGCTTGTGTCGCGTTATTGCCTTCTCTCACCAGTGAGGCGTTTTGCAATGTGGTCTGTTCCATCTTATTGATGGCCATATTCACCTGTTCGATGCCAAGTGACTGCTCCTGGCTGGCGATGCTGATTTCACCTACCAGTTCGCTCACTTTGCGCACCCCATCCACAATCCCCTGAATGGATGCACCGGCTTTTTCCACCAGTCGGTTCCCCGCGTCCACGGTTTCTACGGAATGGCTAATCAGCTCTTTGATTTCTCTGGCGGCGGAAGCGCTGCGTTGGGCCAGGCTGCGTACTTCGCTGGCTACTACTGCAAATCCACGGCCCTGTTCGCCGGCACGAGCCGCTTCAACCGCCGCATTGAGCGCCAGAATATTGGTCTGGAAAGCGATGCTGTCGATAACGCCGATAATATCGACGATTTTCTTCGAAGAACTATCGATAGCGCCCATGGTTTGCACCACTTCGCCCACCAGTTGCCCACCGGATTGAGCCTGATTGGCGGTGTCTTGCGCCAACTGGCTGGCTTGTCTGGCGTTATCGGCGTTTTGTTTAACGGTTGAAGTGAGCTGTTCGATAGACGCTGCGGTTTCCTGCAGTGCTGCGGACTGCTCTTCGGTGCGGTTGGAGAGATCCTGATTGCCCACCGAAAGCTGAGACGATGCACCGGCAATGGCTTCAGACCCTTCGCGCACGTCGCCGACTACGGTGCGTAACTGAGACGTCATTTCATGTAGCGCGTGTTGCAACTGCGCCAGCTCATCGCGGCCTTGCGCGGAAATCATTTCGGTCAGATCACCCTTGGCGACGGCATATGTCACCTGTACCGCTTTTTGCAACGGCTGCACAATGCTGCGGGTCAGTACCCAGGCGAGCACGGAGCCGATGATAGTAATCAACGCCCCAAGTATGCCAAGAAAGAAATAGCTGCTCCTGGCGCGTTCGCTAATCTCCACCTGCATCCGGTCAATGCCGTTGCGTTGATAGTCGCGCAAGGTGTTCATGCTTTTTTGGTATTCAACAGAGATAGGCAGCAGCTTTTGTTCAAAGGCTTGTTTAGCCTGTTCAGCGTTCCCTGCGGCCTTAGCGCTGAAAATTTCATCTCGCGCTTTGATATAGGCCTGACGGTCAGCGTTTAATTTATCCAGCAGCGCCTTTTCTTCATTCAATGACACCAGCTCGGTAAATTTTTCTACACGTTCATTGTTCTCTTTGGTGGCCTTGGCGTTATCTGCTGCGAAAACCTGCGCCAGCGAGGGGTCACTGCTGCGCGCGGTGGCGGTGGTTCGCTGTATACCGGCGGAAAGCGTCGCTGCCCAGTCCGCCACTAGCCGCTCTTTGCGCAGAGGGACTTGCATGATGCGCTCAGCATTCTGGGTAATTTGGTTTAGCTGATAAATGCCGCTGGCAAGCATGATCAACGAAAACGCGATAAGTATCCCAAACCCCACTGATAGCCGAATACCAATTTTGTAGTTTTTCATTTTCTCTCCTGGGTATTTCTGCAACTGGTTGTCAGATTCCCAATATGTACAACGTAACGGATATATTTAATAAACTGTAAAAGCAGATATTCTCAGGTGAATCGGTTCTGCTGACTTGTTTTGTGTTATTTCCCCTTGCGATATGTCCGATTGCCTATGTCATAACGACGTGATGATTAGGTCGATATGTTTCTCCCCGGTACCGCCTTTTCGCAGTCCGAACGATGTAAAACGCGTTGCTTTAATTCGATTTTTGCTTCTATCCAATGGTTTTCTTAATCCAATCGGTTTCTTAATCCAATTATAGCTACTTGCTGAGTTTTTCACCTTTAATGCGGTAATGCTTATTATTAGTAGTGGTAAAGGGCTGTTATATAATCGGTTTCCGGTATGTTAAATACCAGGTTGTATCCCCTTATTTCTCCACGGTCAGTCGTATGATTTTATTTAGGATACAGATAGTGGAGAAAATCAAAGCCTTATTGAGTAATGTTTTATTCGCTTCACATTTTTTTCAATAATCTGCTGTCGGTCGTGCTGAATGGTAAGGTGGTATCAGACCGAAGGCAGAATAACCGGAATAAGTTGCAATTAACGGTATGTTTTTGCCGTTATGCTTTCTGTGCCCGCAGTATTACACCACTGGGTGCGCGGTCCGTGTGCACTCTGGCGGCGATGATTATGCCGACCGGGGGAGACTCTGCTTGAGCATAGCACTAAAATTTCCCTTTATGTGAAGATGTTATCCGTTTTTTCTATCAATGAAGGGTAGAATAGCCGTGTAATAGGTCCGTATTTTGCCCTGGAAGTGGCATGTTATGCAGTTCACGATGACAGGGACTGATGCTATCCGGTCAGGCAAGGATTAACGACATTCCACCCGGAGAGAGGCCGTGGAAGCAGAGAATACCTTGGGAGTCATTTCCCGCTATCTGAAGAAGTTGCATGTGCTGACGCTGTGTGTCAGCGATGATGATGAGTTATGGTGCGCTAACTGTTTTTATGTGTTTGATGATGAAAAGATTGCTTTTTATCTGATGACGGAGCCGGATACCCGGCACGGCGAGATCATGCGGCGCTGTCCGAAGGTGGCGGGCACGGTCAATGGTCAGCCAAAGAGCGTGCTGCTGATTAGAGGCGTGCAGTTTTTAGGTGAGATCAGTCGGTTGACGGGCGAGGAAGAAGCGCAGGCGCGCAGCCGCTATAACGTGCGCTTTCCGATTGCGCGCAGCAGCGGTGCGCCGGTCTGGAAGCTGTTGCTTACCGAAATGAAAATGACGGACAACGCGCTGGGGTTTGGAAAGAAGCACCTTTGGCGGCGCAACACGGTGGTGGAGGCACTGTAACCCATCCCCAGCGTTAGTGATTGTTGCCGTTGGTGTGTGCGCCACACGGCTGGCCTGCGCTGAGACGTATTAGCGCAGGTGATGAATCACCTGATTACGGCTGCCACGCCACATTAGCGTCAAATCCCGTTGTTCCTGCACGAAGCGACCATCCACCAGGACATTGATCAGGTCTACCACGTTGCGCTGTTCCGGCGTCAGTTCATCCAGCCGGTAGCCGGTCCACATCCAGATGTTTTTACCGGGACATTCGTCATGCACCCGTTGCACCAGCCGCAACACATCAGGCACGTTTTGCGGGTGCAGCGGGTCGCCGCCTGACAGCGACAGCCCTTGCAAAGGCAGGTCGGTATTTTGCAGATCGGCGATGATGCGATCTTCCATTTCCTGTGTGAAAGGGTGCCCGGAGTTCAGTCGCCAGGTGCTCTGGTTATAGCAGCCGGGGCACTGATGTTCGCAGCCTGCCACAAACAGCGTACAGCGTGTTCCCGGACCGTTGACCACATCCACCGGATAGTATTGATGGTAGTTCATAGCGATGACCGTCCAAAAAGCCGCCCGTCGGGCGGCATCAGCTTAACGCTGCAATCGTGCACGGACCGCGCCCACCGAGCGCACCGCGCAGACTGTCAGCCCAGTTGCCCACTGGCAAGGTGTTTTACCCGGCGTTTGACCTCTTCCTGCTTGCCGGCATTAAACGGACGCGCATCCGGGCTGCCCAGATAGCCGCACACCCGCCGTGTTACCGAGACGCGCGAGGCGTCGTGATTACCGCACTGCGGGCAGGTAAAGCCTTTGCTGGTACAGTTGAACTCGCCGGTAAAACCGCACTCGTAGCACTCGTCGATTGGCGTATTGGTGCCGTAATAAGGGACACGGGTGTAGCTGTAGTCCCATACGTCCTCCAGCGCCTTGAGATTGTGCTGCAGGTTAGGATACTCGCCGTAACAGATAAAACCGCCATTTGCCAGCGGCGGATAAGGGGCCTCAAAGTCGATCTTCTGATATGGATTGACCTTTTTCTCCACGTCGAGATGGAAGCTGTTGGTGTAGTAGCCCTTGTCGGTGACGCCAGCCACTACGCCGAATTCAGCCGTATCCAGACGACAGAAGCGGTCGCACAGGTTTTCGCTTGGCGTACTGTAGAGGCTGAAACCATAACCGGTTTCTTCCTTCCAGCTTTCGGTGGCGGCCTTCAGGTGCGCGACAATCGCCACCGCTTTCTGGCGTAGAGTTTCATCATCAAACACATGCGCCTGATTGCTGAACAACGCGTTGATGGTTTCGTGAACCCCGATATAGCCCAGCGAAATAGATGCGCGGCCATTCTTGAAAATCTCGGCGATATTGTCGTCTGCTTTCAGGCGTACGCCACAGGCCCCTTCCATATAAAGTATAGGCGCTACACGGGCTTTTACATTTTCCAGCCGCGCGATACGCGTCATCAGTGCTTTTTTCGCCAGCAGCAGTCGCTTGTCCAGCAATTGCCAGAAGCGCGCTTCATCACCCTGGGCTTCCAGCGCGATACGCGGCAGGTTGAGGCTGATGACGCCCAGGTTATTGCGGCCATCGTGGATCTGCTCGCCGTTTTCTTCGTACACGCCAAGGAAGCTACGGCAGCCCATCGGCGTTTTGAACGAACCGGTGACGTTAACCACCTGATCGTAATTGAGGATGTCCGGATACATGCGCTTGCTGGCGCATTCCAGCGCCAGTTGTTTGATGTCGTAATTCACATCGCCCGGCTTGTGGTTGACGCCGTCGCGGATGGCGAACACCAGTTTCGGGAACACCGCCGTTTTGTGGTTTTTGCCAAGCCCGGCGATGCGATTACGCAGGATGGACTGTTGAATCAACCGTGACTGCCAACTGGTGCCTAGACCGAAGCCGAAGGTGACGAACGGCGTCTGGCCGTTGGCGGTGTGCAGGGTGTTGACTTCATATTCCAGCGACTGGAAGGCGTCGTAGCACTCTTTTTCGGTACGGCTGCGCGCGTAGTCTTCGGCGTTGGGAATCTGCCATTCGCGGGCGACGGCACTGTGTTTTTCATGGCTGGCGGTAACGAACGGCGCCAGAATTTCATCAATACGGTTGATGGTGGTGCCGCCGTAGATATGGCTGGCGACCTGCGCGATGATCTGCGCGGTGACCGCCGTGGCGGTGGAGATAGACTTCGGCGGCTCGATTTCCGCGTTGCCCATCTTGAAGCCCTGCGTCAACATGCCGTTGAGGTCTATCAGCATACAGTTGAACATCGGGAAGAACGGCGAATAGTCGAGGTCGTGGTAGTGAATCTCGCCGCGTTCGTGAGCCAGCACCACGTCGCGCGGCAGAATGTGCTGTTTGGCGTAATGTTTGGCGACAATGCCCGCCAGCAGGTCGCGTTGAGTAGGGATGACTTTGCTGTCTTTATTGGCGTTTTCGTTGAGCAGGGCCATATTGCTCTGTTCCACCAATCCGCGGATTTCCTGATTTAACCGGCCCTGACGCTCGCGCGCCACATCACGATCATGGCGGTATTCAATATAGGTGCGCGCCAGTTGCTTGTATTTGCCGGACATCAGCAGGTTTTCCACCGCGTTTTGGATCTCACGAATATCAACGCGCGCTTTCCCTTGCATTTGCTGAGCGACGGCAGCGGCGACGGTGGCACAGTAGTCCGCATCATCCACGTCAGCGGCTTTGGCCGCTTTGAGGACCGCGTCATTGATTCGGTTTTCGTCAAAAGGTACCTGACATCCGTCCCGCTTAATCACTACTGGTTTCATGTTATTCCTCGGTGTGTTTCCTTTGTTGAGGTTATCCACAGGCAAAAACCACGTCTGACCACGGACGTAGAGGCTGTGGATGGTTTTGTGGATAAACACAATATGTAGGTTTCTGTAAAAGGATAGACACTATATATTGAATTCGCCTGTAAGGGGGGGCAGTTTTATTGCGCTAAAATTGACCTGGCTCAAGGAAATTTGAGCATCGTAGAGAAATCAGTCTTGAACAAATAATAAACAAAAATGACTGAGTGCGCTGCCAGCCCCGCCACCACTGGCCTGATGACAGTCTGTGCTTTTGGCTATCAAGGCATCTAGACATCTATATGGGGTTTTTGTATGGTGGCAGAAGATTTTTTTACGTAATGACGTGATGAAGGAAAGACGATGGCAAACAACGTGCTGATTCTGGACGGAGGAATGGGTCGTGAACTGGCTCGTATTGGTGCTCCTTTTCGTCAGCCGGAGTGGTCGGCGCTGGCGCTGATGGAGTCGCCGCAGTATGTGCGTCAGGTACATGACAGCTTTATTGCTGCCGGCGCGCAGGTGATTACCGCCAACAGCTATGCCGTGGTGCCTTTTCATATTGGCGATGCGGAGTTTAACGCTCGTGGTCAGGCGCTGGCGGTGCTGGCCGGGCAACTGGCGCGTCAGGCGGCGGATGCCGCGTCGCACCCGGTGCGTGTCGCCGGTTCGCTGCCGCCGGTGCTGGGGTCTTATCGTCCGGATTTGTTCAACGTCGCTGCCGCGACGCCGATTCTGAAAACACTGATCGATGCCCTGAACCCCTACGTGGATGTGTGGCTGGCGGAAACGCAAAGCTCGCTGGCGGAAGTGGCGCTGGTGCGCGAACTACTGGCGAACGATCCGCGTGAACTGTGGCTGTCATTCACCTTGCAGGATGAACTGGACGCCGACGGTCACGCCCGCCTGCGCTCTGGTGAAACCGTGGCCGCTGCCGCGCAGGAGGCCGCCCGCCTGGGGGCAGCTAACCTGCTGTTCAACTGTAGCCGCCCGGAAGTGATGGCGTCGGCGGTGGCGCAGGCGAGTGCGACGCTGAAAGCACAACCTGCCGCGATGGGGGTGGGCGTGTATGCCAATGCCTTCGAGCCTGACGATAACCAGCGTGGCGCGAACGAAGGACTGAGCCGCTTGCGCACTGATACGCACCCGGAAGGCTACCTGCAATGGGCGCAGGAATGGGTGGCGCAGGGGGCGTCGATAGTCGGCGGCTGCTGCGGCATTGGCCCGGAACACATCGCCCGTCTGGCACAGGCGTTCAACCGTCAGGGGTAATCCCGGCGGTTATTTTTATAACGATAATAACCATCCTTAACGGATAAGCATTCTAGGAAGGGAACACAATATGAATCGTCGCCATTTTATTAAGAGCGCCTGCGCCCTGTCCGTCGCGGCGGCCACTACCGGCTGGCCGCTGAGCGCTGCCTGGGGAGCGGACGCGGTTGCACAACCGAAAAAAGGTGGCCACCTGATTGTCGGGGTGGATAACGCCTCCAGCACTGACCGTCTCGACCCGGCATTTTGGTTCGAAACTTATATGTATTTCGTGGGTTCCCAACTGTTTAATAACCTGCTGGAGCTGGATGAAAAAGGCGAACTGGTGCCGTCGCTGGCCGAATCCTGGGACAGCAAAGACGGTGGTCGCACCTGGGTGTTGACTATTCGCAAAGGCGTGCAGTTCCATGATGGCCGCACGCTCAGCGCCAAAGACGTGATCTACTCGCTCAATCACCACCGTGGCGAGAAATCCAGCTCGTCGGTGAAAGGCTATCTCGACCCGGTGGTGACGATGGACGCTACCGGCAGCCATGAAGTGACCATCCGCCTGAGCGAACCGAACGTGGAATTCATCGCGCTGCTGAGCGATGTGCACTTTGCCATTACCCCGGAAAACGAAAGCTTTGACAAAGGCATCGGCACCGGCGCTTTTATTCTGGAAAGCTTCCAGCCGGGTGTGCGCACGCTGGTGAAACGCAACCCGAATCACTGGAACAGCGAGCGCGGCCATGTCGATTCAGTCGAAACGCTGGCAATGAACGACTCCACCGCCCGTGTGGCGGCGCTGGTGAGTGGGTCGGCGCATATCATCAACCGCGTCAATCCGCGTATCGTCGGTCGCATTCAGAACATGCCGACCCTGCAACTGTTACGCTCGCGTGACAGCCAGATTTTCACCTTCCCCGGTTTGAGCAATGTCGCACCGTTCAACAATGAAGATGGCCGACTGGCGCTGAAATACGCGATTGATCGCCAGCAGATTATCGATACCGTGTTGGGCGGCTACGCCAGCGTTGCCAACGATAACCCGATTTTCCCGTCTAACCGTTACTTCGCCAAGGATATTCCCCAGCGTCCGTACGACCCGGAAAAAGCCAAATGGCACTGGCAGAAAGCCGGTTTCAGCGGCCCACTGACGCTCTCTGTCGCTGATGCCGGTTTCCCCGGCGCGGTGGATGCCGGTCAGTTGTATCAGGCGTCAGCACAGAAAGCCGGTATTACGCTCAATGTGGAGCGCGAGCCAGACGATGCTTTCTGGGACAATGTCTGGATGAAAAAACCGTTTGTCTCCTCCAACTGGTCGGTACGTCCGACTGCCGACGCGTTGCTGTCGCTGGTGTTCACCAGTCAGGCACCGTGGAACGAATCAGCCTGGAAGAACGATTCTTTCGATCAGTTGGTGCGTGCGGCGCGTGGTGAAGTCAACGAAGATAAGCGCCGTCAGATCTATCACGATATTCAGGTGATGCTGGTGGACAACAGCAGCGAAATCATTCCGCTGTACGCCGACGCGCTTGACGCCTGCAGTACCAACGTGAAGGGATTGAATGCCATTCCGGGCTTCCCGCTGAGCGGCAACCGTGCAGCGGAAAAAGTGTGGCTGGCCTGAGGCAGGTAACGTGACGATGTTTCACCGATGGACGGGGCTTTATCACTGGGCTGACCGTTACCCGCTGTTGACGTTGATCCTGCGGCGTTTGCTGGCGGGGGTAGCGATGGTAGCTGTCGTATCGGCGCTGATTTTCGCCGGTATCCAACTGTTGCCGGGCAATGCCGCCACCGCCATTCTGGGACAGACGGCGACGCCGGAAGCAGTGCGGGCGCTCAATGCCCAACTGGGGTTGGATCAACCTGCGTTTTCCCGTTATATCGGCTGGCTGTGGGGCGTGATCGGCGGCGATTTCGGTCAGAGCTTTACCAGCCGTCAGGCGATTGCGCCGGTGCTGGCCTGGCGGCTGGAGAATACGCTGTTTCTGGCCGGGTGCACGGCGGCGGTGGCAGTGCCGCTGGCGCTGCTGATAGGCTTCTTGTCGGTGCGTTATCAGGGCAGTTGGCTGGACCGGCTGCTCAATCTGTTTGCCCGTGTCGCGGTGGCGTTGCCGGAGTTTTTCTCCGGCTACCTGTTGATTCTGATTTTTTCCATCACCCTGTTCTGGCTGCCAAGCAACAGCAGCATCAGCAACGCTATGCCGTTCGGCGCGCATTTGACCGCCATCGCGCTGCCGTGCCTGACGCTGGTGCTGGCGGTGCTGGGGCACATGAGCAACATGACCCGTGCGGCGTTAATCAGCGCTCAAAACGCGGCCTATGTCGATACGGCATTGCTGAAAGGGGTGTCGCCTTCGGCTATTCTGCTGCGCCACGTACTGCCTAATGCCTGGGGACCGATCATCAATGTGATTGTGCTTAATCTCGCCTACCTGATGGTAGGCGTGGTGATCGTCGAAAGCGTGTTTGTTTACCCTGGGCTTGGGCAGTACATGGTCGATAGCATCAGTAAACGCGACATGCCGGTGATTCAGGGCTGCGCGCTGGTGCTGGCGACGATTTACATCCTGCTTAATCTGCTGGCGGATGTGGTATCGCTGATGGCGAATCCACGTCTGCGCCATGCCCGGCAGTAATGCCGTCAACTGAATGGATATCTGTACATGCCTGCTGTGAAACCTTCCGTAGTACTCGGCTTGCTGGGGCTGGGCCTGTTTATTGGCGTGGCGCTGTTGGCGCCCTGGATTGCGCCTTACCCGGTCGATAAGGTGGTTGGCGGCGCCTGGTTGGGCCCGATGCCGCAGGCGTGGCTCGGCACCGACAATATCGGTCGTGACCTGTTTTCCCGTTTGATTTGGGGAACGCGTACCTCGCTGGCGGTGACTGCGCTGGCTGCAGCACTGGCATTTGTGCTGGGAGCCGGGCTGGGTTTTTTGGCTGGGGTATGCGGCGGCTGGGTCGATCAACTGATTTCACGCATCAACGATGTGCTGATGGCGATCCCGACACTGATTCTGGCGTTGGTGGTGTTGGCGATGCTGCCGAAAAGTACCTTTATCATCATTCTGGTGCTGGGCGTGCTGGAAGCCACCCGTGTGCTGCGGGTAGCGCGTTCGCTGTCGGTGGATATCGCCACCCAGGAGTTCATTGAGGTGGCGCGGCTGCGCGGCGAGTCGATGGGCTGGATTCTGTGGCGCGAGATTTTGCCGAATGCGCGCAACACGCTGGTGGCGGAGTTTGCACTGCGTTTCATCTTTATTTTGCTGTTCCTGTCGGCGCTGTCGTTTCTGGGATTAGGGATTCAGCCGCCGACCGCCGACTGGGGCGGGCTGGCGCGCGATAACAAAGACGGCATTCTGTTTGGCGTGTGGGCGGCGCTGGTACCGGGGGCAGCCATTGTTCTGCTGGCGGTGTCGCTCAATGTGGTGGCCGACTGGCTGCTAAGCCGTGACGGGCGCAACTGGCGCGGAGGCCATCATGAGTGAGTTGCTGCGGGTTGAACAGTTGTGCGTAACAGCGGGCGGTCGGGCACTGGTGCAGGACATCAACTTTACCCTCAATAAAGGGGAAGTACTGGGGTTGATTGGTGAATCCGGCGCCGGTAAGTCCACTATCGGCCAGGCGATTCTCGGTCACTGTCGCCATGGAATGCGTATCGAAAGTGGGCACATCTGGTTTCAGTGCGGCGATAACAGCAGCGATCTGGCGACGTTATCAGAGCGGCAGCTACGGCGGGTGCGCGGTGCGCGCATCGCGTATGTGGCGCAGTCCGCCAGCGCCTCGTTCAACCCGGCGCAGCGTATCGGCGAACAGGTGATTGAAGCCGCGGTGTGTCATGGCGTGCTGTCGCGCCGGCAGGCGATTGCACGGGCAATCGAACTGTTTACCCAACTGTCGTTGCCGGAGCCGCAAACCTTCTTCCAGCGTTATCCGCATCAGGTATCCGGCGGACAGTTGCAGCGCGCGATGATGGCGATGGCGATGTGTGCCGGTCCCGATTTGATTATTTTTGACGAACCGACCACCGCGCTGGATGTCACCACCCAATTGGGGGTGCTCAATGCGATTGATGAGATTATCCGCCTGACCGGCGTGGCCGCGTTGTATATCAGTCATGATCTGGCGGTGGTGGCGCAACTCAGCCACCGCATCATGGTGTTGCGCCATGGCCGTCAGGTAGAGATCGGCGACACGGCGTCGCTGTTGGCAAACCCAACTGAAACGTATACCCGCGAACTGTTACAGGCACGCGGTGAACCCAAAGCGCCGCAACCGGCAACAGACGACCTGCTGTTGGATGTCCGCCATCTTGGCGCACGTTACCAACAGCAACCGGTGTTGCAGGATGTGTCGCTACAACTGGCGCGTGGGCGTACGCTGGCGGTGATCGGTGAATCCGGTTCCGGCAAATCGACGCTGGGGCGAACCCTGTGTGGCCTGCTGGAGCCAGCAGGCGGCGAGATTCGGCTCAATGGCGACGCGCTGCCGCCGAAACTGGCGCAGCGCACTCGTGCTCAATTGCAATCGATCCAGATGATTCACCAGCACCCGGACACCGCGCTCAATCCGCGTCTGCCAGTCGGCGTGCAGATTGAACGGTCGATGGTGTGCCTGACCGAACTTGACGCCGCCGCACGACGTTTACGCGTCAGTGACTTGCTGCATCAGGTTGGATTGCCTGCGGAGATGGCGCAGCGTTATCCCACTGCGCTGTCTGGCGGTCAAAAACAGCGGGTCTGTATTGCCCGTGCGCTGGCGGCGCAGCCGTCGCTTATCATCTGCGACGAGCCAACCTCCGCGCTTGACCCGCTGGTGGCCCGTGACGTGCTCGCGCTGCTGCGCCATATTCAGCAGGAAACCGGCGTCGCCTACCTGTTCATCACCCATGATTTGCATGTGGTGCGCGAAGTGGCCGACACCGTGGCGGTGCTGCGTCATGGTCATATTGTCCGGCAGGGACCAGTGATGCAAGCGCTGTCGCCGCCACTGGACGACTACACGCAGCAACTGCTGCTGGCGGTGCCGGAAATGCGCTGCGACTGGCTGCGGGATGTGATGGCTAACCAAAGCGCGGTATTGCCGTAATCAAATACGTGGTGGGTATAAGCGTATCATCCGTTCATACCGGGCAAGTACCCGGTATGACACCAGAGATATTGAGGATCGCGGTTTCGGCGGTACTTTACTCTTGTGCCGGAAACGGCGGCAACTGCCGGAAGGTGTTCAGCAGCCCTTCCGACCAGGCTTTACGAATGACGATGAAGTAAGGGTCGTTTTCGGTGATGCGGCGCTGTTCGCTGATATCAAAGCTGCCCGCCCGATACATCATCACGTCCAGCGGCAGGCCGACCGACAGGTTGCTGCGCAATGTTGAGTCAATCGAAATCAGTGCACAGCACATCGCCTGTTCCAGCGGGGTATCTACCGTTAGCACCCGGTCGATAATCGGCTTGCCGTATTTGCTTTCGCCTATCTGGAAATAGGGCGTATCGGCAGTGGCTTCAATGAAATTCCCTTCCGGGTAGATATGGAATAGCCGGGGGGCTTCATCGCCAATCTGGCCGCCGAGCAACAGGTTGCAGCCAAAATTGGTGGTGCTGCCGCTTTGCTGGGCCAGACTGTCGCGGTGGATAACCTCGCGCACGGTTTCACCCACCAGTGTGGCGGCTTCATACAACGTACTGGTTTGCATCAGGTTGGGCGTGTGCTGGGCGTGGATACGCGCTTTGAGCAGGCTGATGATGCTTTGGGTCGTAGCAAGATTGCCCGCCGACTGGATAACCAAAACCCGTTCCCCTTCCTGATGGAATACATGAAGCTTTCTGAAGGTCGCAATGTGATCAACCCCCGCATTGGTGCGGGAGTCGGAAGCAAAAACCAGCCCGTCAGACAGACGCATGGCCACACAGTAGGTCATACAGTACCTTTTTAGCGATTTTACCGACTAAACGAAAACAGGAACCATCGTTCTCGTCACTGCTGCTGTTGCACCTGTTGCTGGCGTACGAACAGGCTTACCGCCGCCTCTGAGAACATCTCTTCACATCCGCCGCCAAGGCGGCTGCCGCGCACCGGGCAGGCATCCAGATAATCCATCCCTACCGCAAGGCGCAAATGCTGATTGAGCTTGCGGGTGTTGTTGGTGATGTCAAAACTGTGCCAGCGCTCGTTGAGCCACACCTCAGCCCAGGCGTGCATAGCGACATGCGTGGTATCCCGGCTATAGACATAACCGCTGACGTAACGCGCTGGAATGCGCAGGCTGCGGCAGCAGGCCAGAAATACATGGGTGTGATCCTGACAAACACCTTTGCCTTTGGCAAACGCGACGCAGGCCGTATCTTGCACTTGCGTTGCGCCGGGAGTATACGGCATTTTCAGCTGTAATTCCGCCATCAACGTTTCCAGGCTGCCGACGGGGTCAGCTTCCTGATAATAGCGCTGGGCGAAGGTCCGGATCGCCTCATCCGCTTCAGTCAGCGCAGTGCTGCGTAAAAACACCAGTGGTGACAGTCCATCCTCCCCCTCCCATGTCTCTTCTGCATTATCGGCGATTTCCACCACACCCTGAGCGTGGATCAGAATATCGTGATGCGGGCTATCCAGCGTCAACACATGCATCAGATTGCCGTAAGCATCGGTGGTGGCGACGGCGGGCGTGGGCAGCGTCAGTTTCCACTCCCGAATATGCTGGCGGGCAGAGCTTTGCGGCGTCAGTCGCAGGTACTGGGTGCTGAATTTCACCTCTTCATCGTAACGATAGTGGGTCAGGTGATTGATGGTCAGTTTCATAGCGCCTCCAGATAGGTATGACGAATACTGTCAGCCAGTTCGTTGATTTTGGTGAGGAAACGGTTGAGGTAGTGTTGCAGGTCATCGGCCAGTATGTCGTCGAGCGAACCGAAGCGCAGTTCTACGTGCAGCAGATGCGCCAGCCGCTGTGGGATGCGTGCTCTTTCGCTGCCGATCATCTCCAGTTGTTGCACCAGATCGCCCACGCAGGCATGTAGCGAACGCGGTACGTCATTGCGCAATACCAGCAGTTCGGTGACGGTTTCCCGGCTGATGGGCTGGCGATAGATGCTGTGGTAGGCTTCGCGGGCGCTCACCGCACGCAGCAGGGTATCGAGCCGGTAGTATTCGCGCACCGGGTCCAGGTCGTTATTGAGTTGCTGATCCTTGATGGTCAGTAGCTGGGCGGTAGCGAACGACCGTTCGATCAAGGTACCGATACGAATAAAACATTGGGCGTCGTTACGCAGCAGGGTGCCGAACATCGCGCCGCGAAACAGATGCGCGCGCTCTTTCACCCAGTCGAAAAAGGCGTCGATGCCTATCTTATCAACACCGGACTGGCGCAGATTGCGGATGTCGATGCGGGTGGTGTTGATGCACTCCCACACCTCGGATGACAGGCTGCCACGCACCGCGTGCGCATTGTTCCACGCCATTTCGATGCAACTGTAGATGCTGCTGGGGTTATGGCTATCCAATGCGAAGAAGTTCAGCAGATTGTTCATGGTGAAGCGGGCGTAGCGCTGCTGAAACAGATCATGGGTGAACGTCAGGTTGAGCGGCAGCGCCAGATCATGCTGCTGCTGGCTGTGGCGCGGCATCATCGACAGTTTGTAGGTGACGTCCAGCACGCGGGCGACGCTCTCTGCCCGTTCCAGATAACGGGCCATCCAGTAAAGTTCGCTGGCAGTACGGCTTAGCATGATTCGTCCTCCTCCATCACCCAGGTGTCTTTAGTGCCGCCGCCTTGCGAGGAATTCACCACCAGCGAGCCTTCCGTCAGTGCTACGCGGGTCAGACCGCCGGGTACCAGCCGGATCTCCTCGCCATACAGCACAAACGGGCGCAGGTCGATATGACGCGGGGCCAGTCCTTCCTCGACGAATGTCGGGCAGGTGGAGAGCGCCAGCGTATCCTGAGCGATGTAGTTGCCGGGGTTGGCCAGCAGCCGTTGACGGAAATCGTCGATTTGCTGGCGGGTGGATTTGGGACCGACCAACATACCGTAGCCTCCTGCGCCGTGGACCTCTTTCACCACCATGCTGTCGAGATGGGCCAGCACGTAGCTGAGATCGTCCGGTTTGCGGCACTGCCAGGTGGGGATATTGCCGAGAATAGGCTCCTCAGACAGGTAAAAACGGATCATCTCCGGTACGTAAGGGTAGATGGATTTGTCATCTGCCACGCCGGTACCGATTGCATTCGCCAGTACCACGCCGCCTGCGCGGTATACCGACAGCAATCCTGGCACGCCGAGCATCGAATCGGCACGGAACGCCAGCGGGTCAAGAAAGGCATCGTCAATGCGACGATAGATGACATCTACCCGGCACGGACCTTCGGTGGTGCGCATATACACGGCGCCTTCTTTGACAAACAGATCCGCGCTTTCCACCAGTTCTACCCCCATTTGTTGGGCGAGGAAGCTGTGCTCGAAGTAGGCGCTGTTGAAGCGGCCCGGCGTCATCACTACCACCGTTGGGTCGTCAATGTGGGTGCTTTCCCGCAGCGTCTGCAACAAATAACTGGGGTAACGCTCCACCGGCGCAATGTGTTGGCTGGCGAACAGGTCCGGATAGAGGCGCATCATCATTTTGCGGTTCTCCAGCATGTAGGAAACCCCGGATGGTGTGCGCAGGTTGTCTTCCAGCACGTAATAGTGGCCGTAGCTATTGCGCACCATATCGATACCGGTGATGTGCGCATAGATGTTGTTATGCAGATCAATACCCTGCATACAAGGCTGGTATTGGTCGTTGGCCAGCACCTGTTCACGGGGAACGATGCCGGCGTTGAGAATGTGCTGCTGGTGATAGATATCATAAAGGAAGGCGTTGAGCGCCTTGACCCGCTGGCGAATGCCGAGGTCCAGCATTTTCCATTCATGAGCTGGAATAATGCGCGGCACACTGTCAAAGGGGATCAGGCGTTCGGTGCCGCCTTCTTCGCCGTAGACATTAAAAGTAATTCCCACCCGGTGAAACAGTAATTCCGCCTGCTCTTTCTTCTGGCGGATAGCGTACTGGTCGGTCTGCTGCAACCATTGCCAGTAAGCGTCGTAGTGCTGGCGTTGCCTGCCTTCTGCGTTGAGCATTTCATCGTAGTAAGGCGCGGTCGGAAGCGTCATTTTTATCATTGTCATCCTTTGCATTCCGTTTGAGGGAGGATACAACGGAAATGCAGGAAGCGTGCCAGCGTGGTAAATGAGCTACTTATCGCTAAGAATAAGGATAATTCGCACCATGGTGGTGCAAATTATCCTGAAGGTTGCGCTATAGCGAGGTGATGAAGCGAAGCGCTGCCAGATTATGATGACCAGAATATTTGAAGGGTTAATCCTGTAACATTACCCATGACCATGAAGGAGGGAACCCAGGGAAGCTCTTTTCCTGCCATAAGGCATGTTCATAATACTCATGTGTAATCAGATTAGTTATATTATCTTTTTCATGGTCCGGGAGTTTATCAAGAGAATCATAATTTATATTATTTTCCTTACAGTACTGAATTATTATACGATAGCCATCAATATCTGCTAATGGTTCCACGGTATGATGTTTCCTAAAGAAAATACTGGTTTCTTGTAGTATTGAGGGTCTGTCGTTTTTAGGATAGACCATCATGGATACTCTTTTTTTTGCTCTTTCGATAAAATCTTTTTGGGATGGGATGAGGAATTTTTTTATTCGCCATGAGAAAGATGTCCAGTAATAATCAGAGATCATGTTTTTCAGTAATGATACTGAGCCGCCTTCAATGATAATACTTGGGTGTTTTGCTAATGATATGGATGTTTTTTGTTTAAGAATATGATGAGCCTCCTCCGGAGATACAACCTTTTCAATCAGATTTCTTGATGGGGTAATATATATCCTTTCTGTCCCCTGTAATTCACTATGGTCAGGCGCGCCACTCCCGGTCATAATCTCTGGATACCCTTGAAACCTGTCCAGTGCAATCACAGGTAAACCATATTTTTTTGCAAGCATGACTGAATAGGATGTTTTTCCCATGGATGTCACACCCCACAAAAGATAAAGTACCGTATTCATATGCTCTCCTTTAGACAATTCTATCTGATATATCCGCCATATTTCAGGCACGCTAGTGCGCTGGCTGGATTCCTCGGCCCTGTGGTGCTGTTTTTTGTCAGTAACGTTTAAAACGATGTAAGTCGATTAGGTTCTTGTTATGTCAATCAGCGGAGATTCGCTGCGTTATACCCGCCATACTTTACATTGCAGGTATTACTCGGCACATCCTTGTGCCTTGCCTCTGTGAGGTTGCTGCCAGCAGCGTTGTCGCTCGCCAGAATCACTGGTCTGAGTAATAAGCTCATCGGGATGAAATGAGAGACATCCTGTCTATTACCGGACTATCACCGGAGGCCAGCCGTTGGCTGGTCACATTCGTGCCCAACGAATTTGCCACTCACTTGCCGCGTGACAAGGCTCGAATCAGCCTTGCCCTAAAGGGACCAACGCGTGGCGTTGTTCAACATGCCGACCATCTGCCCGGCAGCACGAATATTTAGAATACGGTAGCTTTTCTTGTGTGCAAAAAACCAGTCATAATACGGTTTAAATGTTCATATAAACCATCTCGCCATTTTCCATAAATATCTAACTTGCTGTTGTACATTTTCCCTGGCAAACAAAAACACCATACGTTACTGTTTTTTTTATAAGAAATTTTTTTGTTTAGAGGCAGGCGATGTAAAGTTATTTTTCTTTTTTCTGTAGATGATGAAATCTCATCAAAATAACCATGTGATGAGGTTATCACTCCTTCTACTTTATATTTTCCAATATTTTTAATTGTGAAATTAATATTATCATCACCCATAAAAATAATAACTTCCTTCCATGATATGGATATCTCTTTGCTAATGAGTGTGTTGGCTAAAGGTAAAAGAGATAAATATTCATAGGATAGCGCCTCGGCTATTGCGATACGCTCAATTAAATTGGGTTTGAACTTATGGGTTGGGAGGGTTCTGATATTTTTTGCCTGTGTTTTTATCACGCTCATGATATATCGTCTCTCGTGTTTGATTTCATGTTGGCACGAGATTAACGCTAATATTTCCCTGCTGATATATAGGAATTTTCCTACATTGGTTTATCTTATGGCAGCGTTAAAAGCAGATGTTTTGTATCGTAGAAATTTTTTTTATGTGAGTTTACTGAGCAAAACTTCGTTAGTTAATAGAGTAACGATATAAATAGTTGAGCTATTCAGCGGGCCGAAATAAATACCGTTGTTTTTATTATAACTGACTGTGCTGTTATTTACGGGGTAAAACAGCATCTGGTCTGGCAGTAATTCAGGAAAAAGATTTTTGGCAGCAGAAAAAATCAGCGGGTCAGATCAAAAATCACCCCGGCATTAAACCGGGGTTTTCTATGAAGCAATGAGGATATTCGCAATCTGTCGTCGCTGCTGCAATGCTGACGGGGACTAGCTGCGTACCGCGATAGCTTCGATCTCGATCTTCACGTCTTTCGGCAGGCGCGCCACTTCCACACAAGAGCGGGCCGGAAACGGCGCGTTATGCTCGGTGAAGAACGCTTCATAGGCGGCGTTCACTGTGGCGAAGTCGTTCAGATCTTTTACGAACACGGTGGTTTTGACGATGTTGCTTACTTTCAGATCGGCCGCTTCCACGATGGCTTTCACGTTTGCCAGCGACTGGCGAGCCTGCGCGGTGATGTCGTCCGGCACCAGACCGGTTTTCGGGTCTACCGGGATCTGACCGGAGGTGATGATCATGCTGCCCAGGTCAACGCCCTGAACATAAGGGCCGATGGCGGCTGGAGCCTGTTCTGTGCTGATAATGCGTGACATATTTTCTCCTGATTGTGTCTGAAACGATGCGACTTTCGGCATTATTCCAAAAAGCTCGCCGTCAGGCCAATGCTGCAAGCCAATCGACGGCGTTTTACTGATGGCCGCCGCGTATCAATGGCTGTTCAACACGGCCTGGCGCTCAAACTCTTTCTCGCAGTATTTACACTTCAGTTGCACATCATCGCCGCGCTGTTTTACGCCGAAGGATGAACTGACAGGTTCGCTACGGCTGATGCAGTTGGTGTTGGGGCAAGTCAGGACGCCTTCGATGTGTGACGGCAATTGCGGGTGCAGCTTGCGCACCACTTCATAATTGTCAATCTGATTGACGGTGGCTTGCGGTGCGTACATCGCCAGTTGGTTGGCCTGTTCTTCGGTCAGAAAGATGTTTTCAATCTTGATGAGATCTTTGCGGCCCAGATGCCTGGAGGGCAGGTTGAGTCCAATGGTAATGCGCTGATCGGTGGCGGTCAGCTTGAATAGCGTCAGTAATTTGAAGCCAATCTGTGCCGGAATATGGTCGATCACGGTGCCGCGTTTGATGGCTTCTACCTGTAATTTATTGTCGTGAGTCATGTTGTCTGTTCCTCTCTCACAGAACCAGTTCGCTGTTCAATACCAACGCCAGCAGAGCCTGACGCGCGTAAATGCCGTTGCCTGCCTGTTGGAAGTAGTAGGCGTAGGGCGTGCTGTCCACATCTGTGGTGATTTCATCAATGCGCGGCAGCGGGTGCAGCACTTTCAGATTGTCGCGGGCGTTACCGAGGTCAGCGGCGCGCAGAATAAACTGCGACTTGATGTTGATGTACTCCGACGGGTCCAGCCGTTCTTTCTGTACGCGGGTCATATACAGAATATCCAGTTGTGGCGCCACTTCCTCGATGCTGGTGTGCAGACTGTAGGGGATGTTTTTTTCTTGCAGCATATTGAGGATGTAATCCGGCATCGCCAGCGCGTCCGGGGAGATGAAGTAGAAACGGTTGCCGTCGAACTTGGCCAGAGCCTGGGTCAGCGAATGCACGGTGCGGCCATACTTCAGGTCGCCTACCATGGCGATATTCATATTGTTCAAGCGCCCCTGGGTTTCCTGAATGGTAAACAGGTCCAGCAGCGTCTGGGATGGATGTTGATTGGCGCCATCGCCGGCATTAAGCACCGGTACACCGCCGGAGAACTCGGTCGCCAGCCGTGCAGCGCCTTCCTGCGGGTGGCGCATTACGATGGCGTCCACATAGTTGCTGATGACTGAAATGGTATCTGACAACGTCTCGCCTTTCTTGCCAAGCGAGGTATTGCTGCTGTCGGCAAACCCAACGACGCAGGCCCCTAACCGATGAATGGCGGTTTCAAACGACAAACGGGTACGGGTGGATGCTTCAAAGAAACAGCTGGCAATCACTTTGTGCTTCAGCAGTTCCGGCTGCGGATGAGCCTTCAGGCTGGCCGCCACCTTCAGTGTCAGTTCCAAATCGTCCCGGCTGAGATCGTTGATTGAGATGATGTGTCTTTTATATAGCGGATTGACCATGTGGCTATGCTCCCCTCGGTTATGGCCGGTAAACAAACGGAATGGCTGTGGTGACAGACAAAAAAAAGCCCCTCAACGAGGGGCTTTTTTTATAAATCGATCAGGTAACGGAAGGAAAAACGCTGTCATGCTGCCAACAGGCAGTTGCGGTGCGGCACCCACAAAAACGGCAGCGTTAAACATGTTCCCTCCCGGCAAATTGTTCGGAATTATACGCGCCGAAGAGGTGAATTCAAGCAGAAAAATGCTGTCTTTTCGCGGTGGGCAATCGGTTGCGGGATGTGTTTCATCGAAAGAGAAAACGCATCGTTCGGATCACTTTTTTACTATCGTTGACTGGCGGGCCGATGTTGACAGGAGTATAAACAATCAAAACATTGTTTCAATTTATTTGAATTATTTAAGGAGCGATCATGATTACCGGTAATGTCGAGCATCTGGAATTGGTTCCCTATCTGCCTGCCAAACTGCGTGAGGCGATTGAGTACGTGAAGCAGCACATCAACGCCGATACCCCGTTGGGTAAACATGATATCGACGGCAATAAGATGTTTGTGCTGGTATCGAACGACAGCACGGAGCCGTTCGAGAAACGCCGCGCTGAGTATCACGCGAAATATCTGGATATCCAGATTGTGTTAAACGGCACCGAAGGCATGACCTTCAGCAATCTGCCGGCAGGCAAACCGGACGTGGACTTGCTGGCCGATAAAGACATCGCGTTCCTGCCGGCTGGCGAGCAGGAAAAACAGTTTGTGTTACATACCGGCGATTTCGTGGTGTTCTTCCCCGGTGATGTGCACAAGCCGCTGTGCGCTGTCGGCGAGCCGGCTCACGTACGCAAGGCCGTGGTGAAAATTGATGCGTCACTGGTGTTGTAAGTGACTGTTTTTATTTTTTTGTCTTGCTGATAAACCACTTGTGTGCAAGTTGAAAGGGACTACGGCTTAAAATGCCGAGCTGAGGCAAACAACTTTGCCGATGCGCCGCATGGATGCGGCATATGCCTATAATCGCCTCGTATTCCATGCCGGTTTGCCGACAGCCTTCTGCGGAGTTTTGACCTCCTTCGTTTTTCCTGTTGTCTCCCTTGCTATTCGCGTTATATAGGATGTGATCCCGCCCGTAAAACCAGCGTGAGGTGTAATGAAACCGGTTGCAGTAATCACGGCTTTCATGCAGTCTGAAACCGGTTTCATTTTTAGTCGAACGACAAATGTGGCCGAACGACAACGTGGTTACCGAATACCAACATATAAGGTGGCGTCATGTCAGGGATCAGAGATTATGCGAAATTAGCGCAGAGCATTCTGCAGGAAGTGGGCGGTCAGGCGAATATTGTCGATTTTTCCCGTTGCGCGACCCGACTACGTTTGATACTGGCGCAAACGCCTGATAACGCAAAAGCGCGAATTCAGCATCTGCCTGGTGTGATTGCGGTAGTGGAAAGCGCGGGTCAGTTTCAGGTCGTCATCGGCGTACATGTATCGGATGTGTACCACCAGATGGCGGCGTTACTTGGTGAGGGCGCAAAGCGTGATGAAGCCCCCCGCCGACGTGTGCTGGATACGGTAATCGCTACCATGTCGGCGGTGTTCGCGCCGATTGTATATATTCTGGCCGCGGCAGGGATACTGCAAGGCATACTGATCGTTATTCAGCAGCTCTCTACCGGTTTTGCGCTGACCGGCACCTACCGTGTGCTCAATTTCATGTCCTGGACGCCGTTTGCTTTTCTGCCGGTGTTTATCGCCCTGACGGCTTCCCGCCATTTTCGCTGCAACACCTATATTGCGATGCTGTGTTGCTGCGCGTTGATCAACCCGGAATGGACCTTAATGGCGGGGAAAATCGCCGCCGGCGAGTCAATCACCCTCCTGGGGCTGCCGCTGGCAAAAACGGTGTATACCGCGTCGGTGTTGCCGCCGCTGTTTCTGGTATGGGTGCTGGCATGGGTGGAACGTTGGGTGGAAAAGCGCTTGCCGGATATCGTCAGCGCGCTGTTTACCCCGTTGATCTGCTTTGTGATTGTGGTGCCGCTGACATTGCTGTTGATAGGCCCGGCCAGTACCTGGGTAGCCACCGGGATCGCCGCTGGCTACAACGCGTTGTTTAACGCCTTTCCGGCGCTGGCGGCAGCCATCATTGGCGGCGTGTGGCAGATCATCGTGATCTTTGGCGTGCACTGGGGCATTACGCCGGTGGTGATGGCTAACTTTGATCTGAATGGTCATGACTCGTTTCAGGCGTTCCAGACCGTTGCCGTGGTTGCCCAAATGGCGGCGGCGTTCGGCTGCTTTTTGAAAACCCGCAATCGGGAACTGAAAGCCCGTTCGATGTCCGCAGGGGTCACGGCGATTTTCGGTATCACTGAACCGGCTATTTACGGGGTGACGCTGCGCTACAAGAAACCTTTTATCTGCGGCTGCATCGGCGGCGCGGTAGGCGCAGTTGTCGCCAGCCTGTTCGGCTCGCTGTATTACGCCTACGCTGCATTGCCGGGCGTACTGACGGTGATCAACGCCATCAATCCGTCTGCGCCAATGTCGTTTATTGGTGAGCTGGCTGGTTGCGGCGTGGCTATCGTGTTGACTGTCGGGCTGGTGATGGTGGTGGGCTTTGATGATCCAGTGGAAGAAACGGCCACCGCGTCCGCGGCGGATGCGCCGGCGGCGACCCGAACAAACGCATCGGTTTGATATAACTGTCAATATTGCATGTTTTGCCGTCAGTGTGTGACGGTACTGAAAGAGAGGTGGAAAATATGAGTCAGTTACCTGCAGGGTTTTTATGGGGCGGCGCAGTAGCGGCGCATCAGTTGGAAGGCGGCTGGAATGAAGGCGGCAAAGGTGTGAGCGTGGTGGATGTGCTGACCGCCGGTGCGCACGGCAAACTGCGGCGCATCACCGATGGCGTTGTTCCCGGCGAGTCGTATCCGAACCATGAAGCCATCGACTTTTATCACCGTTATAAGAGCGATATCGCGTTGTTTGCGGAAATGGGTTTCAAATGTTTTCGCACCAGCATCGCCTGGACGCGCATTTTTCCCAATGGCGATGAAACGCAGCCGTGCGAGGCAGGGCTGAAATTTTATGATGACCTGATCGACGAATTGCTCAGGAACGGTATCGAACCGGTGCTGACCCTCAGCCATTTCGAGATGCCGTTGCATCTGGTGCAGCACTACGACGGTTGGATGAGCCGCAAAACGCTGGACTGCTTCGTGCATTTCGCCACTACGGTGATTGAGCGCTATCAGCACAAAGTGAAATACTGGATGACTTTCAACGAGATCAATAACCAGAAGAACGTGTCGGCGGAGATTTTCGGCTGGATGTGTTCCGGCGTGAAGTTCCCGCAGAAGGCGAAGCCGGAAGAAGCGATGTATCAGGCGGTGCATCATCAGTTCGTCGCCAGCGCGTTGATCGTGAAAAAAGCGCATGAGATCAATCCGGATATCAACGTGGGCTGCATGTGCTCGTTTGTGCCGTACTACCCGCATTCCTGCCACCCGGAAGACGTGATGCTGGCAACACGAGCGATGCATGACCGTTTCTACTTCACTGATATGCAGGTTCGCGGCCACTATCCAGCCTATGCGCGGCGCGAGTGGGCGCTCAAGGGTTACCACATTCATATGGAGCCGGAAGACGAGCAGATTCTTCGGGAAGGCAAGGCGGACTACATCGGTTTTAGCTACTACATGTCGAATGTCGTGAAGCACGATGTGCAGAACCGTATCGACGCCAGTATGGACGGCAGTTCCGAACATTCGATTGCCAATCCGCATCTGAAAGCCAGCGACTGGGGCTGGCAGATAGACCCGACCGGGCTGCGCTATGCGCTGGTGACGTTGTATGAACGCTATGAAGTGCCGTTGTTTATCGTGGAAAACGGATTGGGCGCCGTCGATAAGCCGGATGCAAACGGCGTGTGTCAGGATGACTACCGTATTGATTACCTGCGCTCGCATATTGAAGCGATGAAGGCGGCGGTATGGGAAGATGGTGTCGATTTAATCGGTTATACGCCGTGGGGCTGTATTGATCTGGTGTCGTTCACTACCGGAGAGATGGCTAAGCGCTACGGTTTCATCCATGTCGATAAACACGACGATGGCACCGGAACGCTGGTGCGCACGCCGAAAAAATCCTTCCACTGGTATCAGCGGGTGATTGCCTCAAACGGCGAGGAGCTGTAAACCGGTTACTGTAAACTGTTTGAGGATAAGCGTGTGGGCCGATAACTCTGGTTATTCGGCTATTCGTATTCGGCCCACTGCTGAGCAGCTCGTTTCTGATGTCGCTCATAATCCTGGCTGTTTATAGTTCGACGCTCTGGCTCAAGGTCGCCACTATAACCGCTTTGATAGTGTGCATACGGTTTTCCGCCTGATCAAACACAATGCTGTGGGCGGATTCAAACACATCGTTGGTGACTTCCATGCCGTTGTGCAGGCCGTACTGCTCGGCCATCTGTTTGCCGAGGGTGGTTTGATCGTCGTGAAATGCCGGCAGGCAGTGCAGGAATTTCACCTGTGGGTTGCCGGTAGCGGCGATCATCGCTGCGTTGACCTGATAGGGGCGCAGCAGATCGATGCGCTGTTGCCACACCTCTTTCGGTTCTCCCATTGAAACCCACACATCGGTATAGATAAAGTCCACGCCATTTACCCCGGTCGCCACGTCTTCTGTCAGCGTAATTGAACCGCCGGTTTTGACTGCTGCCGCCTGACACTCCGCAACCAGACCAGCATCCGGCCAGCAGGCTTTGGGCGCGATCAACCTCAGGTCCAGCCCGACGATGGCGGCGGCTTCCAGCATACTGTTGCCCATGTTATTGCGGGTGTCGCCCACGTAGGCCAGTTTCATGCCTGATAGCGGTTTACCCGGCAGGTGTTCCTGCATGGTCAGCAGGTCCGCCAGCAACTGGGTGGGGTGGAATTCGTTAGTCAGACCGTTCCATACCGGCACGCCGGAAAATTCCGCCAGCGTTTCCACCAGCACCTGACCATAACCGCGGTACTGGATGCCGTCATATAGGCGGCCCAGCACTCTGGCCGTGTCTTTCATCGATTCTTTATGGCCGATTTGGCTGCCGCTGGGACCAAGATAGGTGACCTGAGCGCCCTGATCGTACGCAGCAACTTCGAAAGAGCAACGAGTGCGGGTCGAATCTTTTTCGAAGATGAGTGCGATGTTTTTACCTTGCAGGTGGCGGGTCTCGGTACCGTTTTTCTTATTGGTTTTGAGGGTGGCGGCGAGGGACAGAAGGCTGCTGATTTCAGCTGGGGTGAAATCCATCAGCCGTAAAAAATGGCGTTTGTAAAACGGGTTCATCGTTGTCTTCTCCATGTGACTCAACGCTGAAGGTTGAATTAAAATTCACTTTATATGTGTAAATATTCAAATTCAAGTGCCGGGTTCAAACTTTATGGTGGAGAGAGAGGCGATGCTGTGGGAAAATGCCCCTATCTTTGCCGCTTTGATGAGGATTGAGACATGGCAAACCGCGAACTGCTGGAAGAACAACGTGAAGAGACCCGCCTGATCATCGAAGAACTGCTGGAGGACGGCAGCGATCCCGATGCGCTCTATACCATCGAACACCATTTCTCAGCCGAGAAGTTTGAAGAACTGGAGAAAGTGGCGGTAGAAGCGTTCAAGTTGGGTTACGAAGTGACGGACGCTGAAGAGATGGAGATGGAAGACGGCGCGGTGCTGATGTGCTGCGATGCTATCAGTGAAGTCGCGCTGAACGCTGAGCTTATCGATCAGCAGGTAGAACAGCTGCTTGATCTGGCTGAACGTCATGGCGTCAACTATGACGGCTGGGGCACCTATTTTGAAGACCCGAACGGTGAGGATGAAGACGAGTTCGGGGAAGATGAAGACTTTTATGATGAGGATGATGACGGTAAGCGCCATTGATTCCTTGTTGACATACCGCCCGGCAATCGCCGGGCGATGTGTTTTCTGCATGGCGCAGTGAAGTGCCCGCACGCTTACAGCGTTTTTAGCATTCTGATTTCACAATCTACATGGCCGGTATCGCCCATGGCATGTGGGATAGGTTGGAAGCCAAGCTTTTCATACAGGTGGATAGCACTGGTTAGGTGCGCAGTGGTTTCCAGATAGCAGCGGCGGAACCCTTGTTCACGGCCAAATGCCAGCGCCTGCTCCGCCAGTTGCCGGGCGATGCCCTGTCCACGCGCCAGCGGCAGAAAATACATTTTCTGTAATTCGCAGACATCCGGTTCGCCGCCGGACAGCGGTGCCAGACCGCCGCCGCCTACCACTTCACCATTACACTCCACCACCCAGTAGGCGCTGGCGGGGCGACAGTAGAGTTCGAACAACTGGTCCAGATCCGGGTCGGACACGGTATACCCTTTGTCGGCGGTCAGGCCGAATTCAGCGGAAACCCGGCGGATAACGCTGGCAATCGCCGCATTATCGGCAGCCGTAATCGGGCGGGTCAGCAGTGGTGTAGACGCTGATGTTGTCATGTTGCTCACTTTTGTCAGCAGAATTCAGTCAGATCGAGCACATCGGCAACCGGCTGACGTGTTCTGATGATACGAACGGTTGATCATATGTACCGCCGATTATACGTACCGGCAGACTGGCTCAACACCCTGTTATTGATAACGGGGTGTAACGAAAAGCTCACGGATGGATTAGCGAGGCGGTAATTGAACGACAATACCGCTGATTCCGCAACGAAAAACGTCAAATCGGCACCAGCTGCCGACGTCATTATTCCGGTCCGGGTCCGGTACGCTATCTGATGGCTATCTGTACTCCCTGAAATTTTTTGCTAATGGAGCTGATGATAATGACAAACATATCCCTGCGGGAACCATTGGCCATCCGCATTGATGACCTGACCGGTGAGGCAACCAGGGCGCTGGTTGCCCTGCATCTGGCGGGTATGCATGATAATTCACCGCCTGAGCAGGTATTCGCGTTGGATTTATCCGGCTTGCAGGCACCGGAAATGACGTGCTGGAGCGTCTGGCGCGGTGAGCAGATAGCCGGTATCGGCGCGCTGAAAATGTTGCCGGATGGCAGTGGTGAACTGAAATCAATGCGTACTCATCCGCAGTGTTTACGTCAGGGGGTTGCAGCTCATTTGCTGGTACATATTGTAGATGAAGCTCGCCGACGTGGTTTGTCGCGCCTGAGTCTGGAAACGGGCTGCGGCTCGGCGTTTAAACCGGCACTGGCGTTGTACCGTAAACACGGTTTTGTGAATGGCGAGGCGTTTGCTGAGTATAAGGCCAGTGAATTCAACCAGTTCCTGCACTTGTCGTTGTGATGATGGGGTGTGTGTTGTTATCGCTGTATGCAGGCGACAATATCGACAACCGAAGAGCAACGACGGGTGCTTTTTTGAGTTAACGTCGGATATCTGAGCAGAATTATGGCATGGATTATTTCATTGTTATTGTTTAGGTGTGAATTATATACCGCACTAACTAAAATTAGTGGCATATAATTACTTTTTCAATGGTTAGCCGGCGAACGTTATTGGGATATTTTACAGAAAACATTAACATCAGGATTCCTGCCAATGATTACGGAAGAGTTGTGTTATGGTTAATCGCTTGTTGTCTGGACTGGCTGGCTTGGTTTTTCTGTTTGGTGTATCCCCGTTTTCGACTGCACAAACATTACAACCGCAAGAAGGGAATTGGGTCGCACCTGAATTTCGATTCCATACCGGAGAAACCGTCAATAATCTTCGTATTCATTATTACACGTTGGGCGACAGTAAAAAGCCTGCCGTGTTATTACTGCACGGGACTAACCAACCGATCAGCGCCTTATTGGCGGCGGGTTTTGGCGGCGAGTTATTTGGCCCCGGACAGCCGTTGGATGCCAGCAACTATTTCATCATTATTCCTGAAAGCATTGGTTCCGGAAAATCCGCCAAACCGTCTGACGGCCTGCGTACGACATTCCCGCAATATAATTACGATGACATGGTGCTGGCGCAATACCGTTTGTTGACTGAAGGTCTCGGTATTAAGCATCTGCGTCTGGTAATGGGATATTCGATGGGGGGAATGCAGACCTGGATGTGGGGTGAAAAATACCCGGACATGATGGATGCGTTGGTGCCGATGGCATCGCAGCCGAACGAGCTGTCGGGTCGCAACTGGATGTTGCGTCGAATGCTGATTGAGACTATCAAGCGCGATCCGGCGTGGAAAAACGGTGATTATACCACCCAGCCGCCGTCGTTGCAGACGGCCAACATCATGTTCAGCATCGCCACCACCGGCGGTACTCTTGCCTATCAGAGTAAAGCGCCGACTCGCGCGCTGGCGGACAAGCTGGTGGATGAACGTCTGGCGGCTCCGGTCACTGCCGATGCCAACGACTTTATTTATATCTGGAATTCCTCTGCGGATTATAACGCCTCGCCGGAATTAGGCCGTATTAAGGCACCGTTACTGGTGATTAATTCCGCTGATGATGAGCGTAATCCGATTGAAACAGGAATACTGGAAAGTGAATTGAAAAAGGTGAAGCACGCTGAGCTGTTTTTGATTCCGGCAAGTAAAGAAACCAGCGGTCATGCCACGATGATGTCGGCGAAATTTTACAAAAATAAATTGGGTGATTTTTTGGCTGCGGTTCCAGCCCATACTAAATAATCGATATTAACCGTGTCGGGCCGACGATGAAATAATAAAGTCGGCCTTTCCCTTTCATGATATTTCCTTTTCATTTTTGTTGCGGTTTACGTGTGAGTTGAAGCTCATGACTTTTCATTACTAAACCACAGGGAGCATTATGTTTCGTAAGATAAAGATCCGCACGACACTCAGTATTATGGTGTTTTCTTTGGCTTTGCTGTCATTAATTGTCGGTGTTCTGGGGCTGGTGGCTGTTCAGTCGGGTAATAAGTCGTTCGCGTATGTGGATAACACTGTGCTGCCGGGGTTGGTGGCGCTGAATGAAAGCTCGGAATTATTATTGCGCGCGCGCCTGGATTTACGTCTGTATGAATCCCTGATGGGAAAAGAGGATAAGGATGCCGCTACCGTGGCGCTTAAACGCGCCAGAGGCAAGATTGATGATGCCGACAAGAAGTGGCAGGAATACCTGACTTATCCACAATTCGAACAGGAAAAAGCGATTTCTTCCGACATGGCGGCCAAACGCGACACCCTGATGCGTGAGTTCATCACCCCGGCGTTTACTGCACTGGAAGCCGGTAATCTGGATGACTACCGCCAACGTGCCGGGAAATCCACCACGCTGTACGCCGATTTTGACAACGCGGCGAAAAAGCTGGTGCAGTACAAACGTCAGAGTATTGATGAGGCTTACAGTGACTCGAATACACGCGTTAGCCGTATGCAGGTCATTTTGTCGGTGGTGATTGTGTGTGCGCTGGTATTGGCGACGCTTGCCTGGTCGATTCTGACCAATCTGGTAGTGAAACCGCTTAATCAGGCGATTGCCGTGTTTGGTCAGATTGCTGAAGGTGATCTGCGCGCCAAAATCGATATTCGTGGTAATAATGAAATCGCCCAGTTGTTTGGTGCGGTGCAGCATATGCGCGACGGGCTGGAAAATATGGTACGGGTGGTGCGCAATGGTACCGACGCTATCAGCGTCGGCGTTGAGGAAATTGCGTCCGGCAACATTGATTTATCCAGCCGTACTGAGCAGCAGGCGGCGTCGCTGGATGAAACCGCCTCCAGTATGGAGCAGATTCTGTCCACGGTAAGCAACAATGAAGACAACACCCGCAAAGCCAACGATCTGGCGCAGAAAGCGTCGGATTCTGCATCCCGCGGTGGTGATGTGGTGACGGAAGTGGTGGATACCATGCGTTCTATCCAGCAGAGTTCAGCCCGTATTTCCGACATCGTCGGTGTAATCGACGGCATTGCCTTTCAGACCAACCTGCTGGCGCTAAACGCGGCGGTGGAAGCGGCGCGGGCAGGCGAGCAGGGCAAAGGGTTTGCGGTAGTCGCGTCCGAAGTGCGTACGCTGGCGCAGCGTAGTGCGACGGCTGCTAAAGAGATCGGCACCATGATCGATAACTCGCTGAGCCGTATTGAAAAAGGCGCTGGGCTGGTGGAAGTGGCTGGCAAGACCATGGATGAGATCCTGTCGGATGTTCGCAAAGTGGTGGATATCATGGGCGAGATCATGCTGTCTTCCGGCGAACAAAGTCGGGGGATTTCGCAGATCAATATCGCGATCACTCAGATGGACGGCGTAACCCAGCAGAACGCCAGCCTGGTGGCAGAGGTGGCGACCGCCGCCAGTTCGTTACAGGCGCAGGTAACACATTTGCAGCAGTCGATTGCCAGCTTCCGCCTTGATAACGAAGCACAACCGATGCTGACTGACGGATTCAGGGCGCAGCCGCAGGTGGCACTGGTGGGTGCTCGGTAACTCGCGTCGGAGATGACCGTCAAAATCACATCAAATAAACACGCCCCGCGATAATAAGCGGGGCGTGTTGTTATTGGGTCAGCCAGTAATCAATCAGGCTAATGCCGTGTGTCTCGGCTTCAGCCCGTGGACTGATTACAGCGCGGCGATGGTGGCTTGCTGTTCCAGCAGTTTGGCTTTGGCAAGGGCGTAACCGTCGCGTTTTTCGCGTTCTTTGGCGACCACCGCTTCCGGCGCACGTGCGACAAAGCCTTCGTTGGACAGCTTGCTGTCAATACGGCCAATTTCCAGTTCAAGCTTCGCCACTTCTTTTGCCAGACGATCCAGCTCAGCCACTTTGTCGATAAGACCTGCCATCGGGATCAGCAGTTCGGCACCGTCCACCAGTTTGGTGACCGATACCGGGCCTTTGTCGCCAGCCGGCAACAGCGTGATGCTCTCCAGACGCGCCAGCGTCTGAATAAAGCCGAGGTTGTCCTGAACGCGGCGAGCGGCATCGGCGGAAGCCTCGCGCAGCAACAGCGCCAGCGGCTTGCTGGGCGCGATGTTCATTTCAGCACGAATGTTACGTACCGCGATGATCGCCTGTTTGATCCACTCCAGATCGTTGAACGCCTGCTCGTCTTCCAGCGCGGCGTCAAAGGCCGGGAACGGTTGCAGCATAATCGTATCGGCGTTCACGCCTTTCAGTACTTTTACCCGTTGCCAGATGGTTTCGGTAATGAACGGGATGATCGGGTGCGCCAGACGCAACAGCGCTTCCAGTACGGTGACCAGCGTATGACGCGTACCGCGCAGTTCAGCGTCGCTGCCGCCGTTCATTACCGGCTTGGTCAGCTCCAGATACCAGTCGCAGAACTGGTTCCAGGTGAACTCGTACAGCACGTTGGCGGCCAGATCGAAACGATAGCTGTCCAGTGCCTCGCGGTAGGCTTTCACCGTGCGGTTGAATTCCGCCAGAATCCAGCGGTCTGCCAGTGACAGCACTTTTTCGTTGTCGTTGAAGCCACAGTCTTGACCTTCGGTATTCATCAGCACGAAGCGGCTGGCGTTCCACAGCTTGTTGCAGAAGTTGCGGTAACCTTCCAGACGTTTCATGTCCCAGTTGATGTCGCGGCCCGTGGAAGCCAGCGCCGCCAGCGTAAAGCGCAACGCGTCGGTGCCGTGAGGTTCGATACCATTCGGGAACTGTTTTTCGGTACGTTTGCGAATTTTCTCCGCCAGTTGCGGCTGCATCATGTTGCCGGTGCGTTTTTCCAGCAGCGCTTCCAGTGAAATACCGTCCACCATATCCAGCGGGTCAATCACGTTGCCCTTGGATTTGGACATCTTCTGGCCTTCTTCATCGCGGATCAGGCCAGTCATGTACACGGTATGGAATGGCACCTGCGGCTTGCCGTCTTCATCTTTGATGAAGTGCATGGTCATCATGATCATGCGGGCGATCCAGAAGAAAATGATGTCAAAGCCACTGACCATCACACTGCTGGGATGGAACGCTTTCAGGTCCGGGGTTTGTTCCGGCCAGCCGAGTGTGGAGAATGTCCACAAGGCGGATGAGAACCAGGTGTCGAGCACGTCGTCATCCTGGCGCAGTGCTACATCCGCGGCCAGATTGTTGTCGCGGCGCACTTCGGCTTCATCGCGGCCAACATACACCTTGCCGTTATCGTCATACCACGCCGGGATGCGATGGCCCCACCACAGCTGGCGGGAGATACACCAGTCCTGAATGTCGCGCATCCAACTGAAGTACATGTTTTCGTATTGCTTCGGCACGAACTGAATGCGACCGTCTTCCACCGCTTCTACCGCCGGTTTGGCCAGTATTGCGGCACGTACGTACCACTGGTCGGTCAGCATCGGCTCAATAACCACGCCGCCGCGGTCGCCGTACGGTACGGTCAGGTCGTGCGCCTTAATTTCTTCCAGCAGGCCCAGCTCGTCAAACGCTGCGACCACCGCTTTACGGGCAGCAAAACGCTCCAGCCCGCGGAACGTGTCGGGAATGTCATTACTGTAGACGGTGCTGGCTTCACCATTAGTGTTGAAGACTTCCGCTTCCTGGCGGATATCGCCATCGAACGTCAGGATGTTGATCATCGGCAACTGGTGACGTTTGCCGACTTCGTAGTCGTTGAAGTCGTGCGCCGGGGTGATTTTCACGCAGCCGGTGCCTTTTTCCATATCGGCGTGTTCGTCGCCGACAATCGGAATGCGGCGGCCAACCAGCGGCAGGATCAGGTATTTACCGATCAGATCTTTATAGCGCGGATCTTCCGGGTTCACCGCCACGCCGGTATCGCCCAGCACGGTTTCCGGACGGGTCGTCGCCACCACCAGATAATCTTTGCCGTCGGCGGTTTTCGCGCCGTCCGCCAGCGGGTAGCGCAGATGCCACATCGAGCCTTTGACATCACGGTTTTCCACTTCCAGATCGGAAATCGCGGTACGCAGTTTCGGGTCCCAGTTCACCAGGCGTTTGCCACGGTAGATCAGGTCTTCCTGATACAAGCGTACGAACACTTCTTTCACCGCGTTGGACAAGCCGTCGTCCATGGTAAAACGCTCGCGCTCCCAGTCTACCGAGTTACCCAGTCGGCGCATTTGGCGGGTAATGGTACCGCCGGATTCCGCCTTCCACTGCCAGATTTTATCGATAAACGCGTCACGACCATAATCGTGGCGGGTTTTACCCTCTTCGGCAGCGATCTTGCGCTCTACAACCATTTGGGTGGCGATACCGGCGTGGTCGGTCCCCGCCTGCCACAGGGTGTTTTTACCCTGCATCCGCTGGTAGCGGATCATAGTGTCCATAATGGTTTGCTGGAAAGCATGGCCCATGTGCAGGCTGCCGGTCACGTTGGGCGGCGGGATCATGATGCTGAAGCTTTCTTTGCTGGTGTCGCCGTTGGGCTTGAAGTAGCCCTGTTTTTCCCAGTGCTCGTACAGCGGCTGCTCAATATCGTGTGGGTTGTATGTCTTTTCCATTATGCTCAAAAAGTCAGTGAGTTGGCGGCGTCGCCGTGGTCAATTGGAAGCCGACGCTGCGATAGGCTTTGTAGCGGTCGCGCGCCAACTGTTTCAGAGATTCGTCGTAAGGGACGAAGTCTATCACTTCATGGAAAGCGGTGGCAAAATCTGCGAACTGCGGCATTAAGCTTATCAACAGGTCGCGCGGTGCATTGCCGCGTTTCTGCGGCCATGCCAGCTCCACTGGCGCGCCTTGCCGTGGTCCTTCTCCCGCCAGATTGTGCGGCACGAATGCGTGCGGTTCGCGTTGCCACAGCGCTTCGTCCAGCTTTAATGCCTGTTGCTCGTTCTCGCAGGCGATCAGCACACGCTGACCAGCACGCCAGCGCGCTGCTGCCAGGTCGCAGGCCAGCGCTTCACAGGCATTCAGTTCGCCGCTGGTGCGGTCGCTCTCTATGAGATAAAAGGTCGCGTTTTTCATGGCGCTCCGCATACCAATGAGGGTCACAGACAGAATAACAAATCCCCGCAAGCGCGGGGATCAGGCCGGAAGGGGATGAATACGCCGCCGGCTGGCGGCGATTGCCGATGATTATTCGGCGTCATTCAACCCGGCGCGGTTTAGCAGGAACTGCGACAGCAACGCCACCGGGCGACCGGTCGCGCCTTTCGCCTTGCCGGAACGCCAGGCGGTGCCGGCGATATCCAGATGCGCCCAACTGTACTTGCGGGTAAAGCGCGACAGGAAGCACGCCGCGGTAATGGCCCCGCCCGGACGACCGCCGATGTTGGCCATATCGGCGAAGTTGGAGTCCAGTTGTTCCTGATATTCATCGCCCAGCGGCAGACGCCAGGCGCGGTCTCCCGCTTGTTCCGAGGCACCCAGCAGTTCGTGCGCCAGCGGGTTATGGTTCGACATCAACCCGGTCAGGTGATGGCCTAGCGCGATAACGCAGGCACCGGTCAGCGTGGCGACGTCAATGACCACGTCCGGTTCGAAGCGTTCAACGTAGGTGAGGGTGTCGCACAGCACCAGACGGCCTTCGGCGTCGGTATTCAGCACTTCCACCGTTTGACCGGACATGGTGGTCAGAATGTCTCCGGGGCGATAGGAACGGCCATCCACCATGTTTTCGCAGCCCGCCAGCACGCCGATGATGTTGAGCGGCAACGCCAGCTCGGCTGCCATGCGCATCACGCCATACACCGCGGCGGCGCCGCACATGTCGTACTTCATTTCGTCCATGCTGTCGGCAGGTTTGATGGAGATGCCGCCTGCGTCAAAGGTCAGCCCTTTGCCGACCAGCACAATCGGCTTGCTGTTGTTATCCGTATTGCCTTTGTATTCGATCACCGACATCAGTGATTCATTCTGCGAGCCTTGCCCTACCGCCAGATAGGCGTTCATGCCCAGCTCTTTCATCTGCTGTTCGCCGATGACGCGGGTAGTTATCTGGCTGTAGCCGTCAGCCAGCTGGCGCGCCTGCGAGGCCAGATAGGCGGCGTTGCAGATATTAGGCGGCATGTTGCTCAGATCTTTGGCCGCTTTGATGCCGGATGCAATCGCCAGGCCGTGCTGGATGGCGCGCTCGCCAGACGTCAGTTCGCGGCGGGTCGGCACGTTGAACACCATTTTACGCAATGGGCGACGCAGCTCGACCTTGTTAGTCTTTAACTGATCAAAGGTATACAGCGTTTCTTTGGCGGTTTCGACCGCCTGACGCACTTTCCAGTAGGTGTTGCGGCCTTTTACATGCAATTCGGTCAGAAAGCAGACCGCTTCCATCGAGCCGGTTTCATTGAGCGCGTTGATGGTTTTCTGGACAACCTGCTTGTACTGGCGCTCATCAAGCTCGCGTTCTTTACCGCAGCCAATCAGCAAAATGCGCTCGGAAAGGATATTGGGTACATGGTGCAAAAGCAGGGATTGCCCGACTTTGCCCTCCAGTTCGCCACGGCGAAGTAGCGCGCTGATGTAACCGTCGCTGATTTTATCGAGTTGTTCTGCGATAGGGGACAGCCGACGCGGTTCAAATACGCCGACGACAATGCAGGCACTGCGTTGTTTTTCCGGGCTACCGCTTTTTACGCTGAACTCCATGTACTCTCCTGAATCTTTAAAGACAACGGTAGGATCTACGGCTAGAATGAGACATTCCGTAATATTTACCCGCCGTTGCGTTAACATAACCTGTGTTAATCTAAACGACGTAGCGAATCTGTGCGAGGATTCTCAGCAGGTTCTGATAAACATCCCACAAACAGGGATGCTTTAATAACGCGTTAGCTACGAAGGTTGCCATAAATGAGTGTAAATGGCGAGTTAGCGAAAAAACTATCGGCTTTCCTGCAAAAATACAAGTTTTCACAGGCGTAATTAAGCGTGATTATCATTCGATACCTGATACGGGAAACCTTCAAGAGCCAGGTGGCCATCTTGTTTATCCTGTTGCTGATTTTTTTCTCTCAGAAACTGGTGAGGATACTGGGGGCTGCCGTGGACGGCGATATCCCGACGAACCTGGTGTTGTCCCTGTTGGGGCTGGGAGTGCCTCAGATGGCGCAGTTGATTCTGCCGCTGAGTCTGTTTCTTGGCTTGCTGATGACCTTTGGGCGCCTTTACGCCGAAAGTGAAATCACCGTGATGCACGCCTGCGGTTTGAGTAGAGGGGTATTGCTAAAGGCTGCATTGCTGTTGTCGCTGCTGACTGCTTCACTCGCCACCGCCAATGTGTTGTGGCTTAGCCCCTGGTCGTCGCGGCATCAGGACGAAGTGCTGGCGGAAGCACGCGCCAACCCCGGCATAGCGTCGCTGGCGGAAGGCCAGTTCCAGCAAACGCAGGACGGTAACTCGGTGCTGTTTGTCGGCAAGGCGAACGGCAGTGATTTTGAACGGGTGTTTCTGGCGCAATTGCACCCGCGCGAGAACTCACGCCCATCGGTGGTGGTGGCCGAGAGCGGTACGGTTGCAGCACGCAGCGACGGCTCTCAGGTGGTGACGCTGAACAAAGGCACGCGCTATGAAGGGACGGCGATGCTGCGCGATTTCCGCATCACTGATTTTATCGATTATCAGGCAATTATTGGTTACCAGCCGGTTGCGCTCGATCCGAACAACGTTGATCAGATGGATATGAAAACACTGTGGCGTTCGTCGGATATTGCTGCCAGAGCTGAGTTTCACTGGCGGTTGACGCTGATTCTGTCTGTGTTGGTGATGGCGATGATGGTAGTGCCGCTGAGTGTGGTTAACCCGCGTCAGGGGCGTGTGCTAAGTATGTTGCCTGCCATGCTGTTGTATCTGGTGTTCTTCCTGTTGCAGAGTTCGCTGCGCTCCAACGCCGGCAAAGGTAAGCTTGACCCGCTGGTATGGATGTGGTTAACCAATTTTGCCTATCTTGCGCTTGCCGCCATCCTGAATCTGTGGGATAGCGTGCCGGCGCGTAAAATGCGCGCCAACCTGAAAGTAAAAGGAGCGGCCTGATATGTTTCGCGTACTGGACCGCTATATCGGTAAAACCATTTTCAACACCATCATGATGACGTTGTTCATGCTGGTGTCGCTCTCCGGCATCATTAAGTTTGTCGATCAGCTACGCAAGGTTGGACAAGGCGGTTACTCGGTGATGGGTGCCGGGGTGTTCACTTTGCTCAGCGTGCCGAAAGACATTGAGATTTTCTTCCCGATGGCGGCGTTGCTGGGAGCGTTGCTTGGGCTTGGCACATTGGCTACCCGTAGTGAACTGGTGGTGATGCAGGCTTCCGGCTTTACCCGTTTGCAGATTGCGTCCGCCGTGATGAAAACCGCTATTCCGCTAGTATTGTTGACCATGGCGATCGGCGAATGGGTCGCGCCCGCAGGGGAACAGATGGCCCGCAATTACCGTTCACAGATGATGTACGGCGGCTCGATGTTATCAACCCAGGGCGGATTATGGGCCAAAGACGGTAATGATTTTGTCTACATTCAGCGGGTGGTCGGGGACAATGAACTGGCTGGGATTAATATCTACCACTTCGACAAACAGAGCAAACTGCTGTCGATACGCTATGCGTCGTCAGCAGTGTATGAGAATGGTGCCTGGAAACTGTCTCAGGTAGAAGAATCTGACCTGCGCGACAGCAAGCAAATTAGCGGCAGCCAGACGGTGAGCGGGGAGTGGAAAACTAACCTGACGCCAGACAAGCTTGGCGTAGTGACGCTGGATCCGGATACGTTATCGATCCGTGGTTTATTCGATTATATCAACTATTTGCACCAGAGCGGTCAGGAAGCGAGCCGTTATCAGTTGCACATGTGGAGTAAGCTATTTGCGCCGCTGTCTGTGGCCGTAATGATGCTAATGGCGTTGTCGTTCATTTTTGGCCCACTGCGTAGCGTGCCTGCGGGGATGCGGATTGTCATCGGCATCAGCTTTGGTTTTCTTTTTTACGTACTGGATCAGATTTTTGGGCCGCTCAGTCTGGTGTATCACATGCCGCCGGTGTTGGGTGCTCTGTTGCCAAGCGCGTTGTTCCTGTTTATCAGCATCATGCTGCTGATGAAACGTCGCTGATTCATCTTTTCCAAAACAGGCGGGCTGCGGCTCGCCTGTTTTTTATCTGCGTTACGCTTGCCTGCCCGGTAAAAATGTCATCACAGCAACGTATTAACACGTTGAAACTGCAGTAACGGCGATTTTTTCAGCGCTTGCAACGTCAGTTGACGTATTAGGGTTGCGCCGAGCCGACACCAAGGTATAATCCACCTCGTTTTCCGCAAAGTACTACTTCGTGCCGAAGTGGCGAAATCGGTAGACGCAGTTGATTCAAAATCAACCGTAGAAATACGTGCCGGTTCGAGTCCGGCCTTCGGCACCAAAATTCAAAAATCAAGCCACCTTCGGGTGGCTTTTTTTGTGTCCGTTATCGTCCGCTGACTTCCATATATCATTGTTAAATAAAGATTTAATCTAATTTTATTGTCTGTGTTGATTGTGCGTTTTTTCCACAACGGTCTTTTTGCATCCGTTGACATCCAGATTATTTGGGGGTCAAGATAAGGGTCAATTCGCTTCGATTATGAGTTGACCCCCAATTATGGCCCTGACTGACGTTGTTGCTCGTACCGCTAAGCCCCGCGAGAAAGCCTACAAGCTTGCGGATGCACATGGCCTGTACCTTCTGGTGAGCCCTAACGGTTCTAAGCGCTGGTATCTCAAGTACCGTTTCGACGGTAAGGAAAGCCGGATTGCTTTCGGTGCCTACCCGCTGATCTCGCTGGCGAAGGCCAGAGAGAAACGCGACGAGGTGCGATTACTGCTGTCAGAAGGTATCCACCCAACGGAAAAGCGGGAAGAAGAGAAAGAACAGGCACAGGATGCGCTGAACACCTTTGAAAAGGTGGCAAAGGACTGGCACCGAAACATCAGCCAAAACCGATGGTCACAAACGCACGCCGGACGGGTATGGCGTGACATGGAGCGTAATATTCTGCCTGCCATCGGCCAGCGCCACATCGCCGACCTGAAAACCAAAGACCTGCTTGAACCGCTTAAAGCCGTGGAGCAAAACGGCCATCTTGACTTGGCGTCGCGGCTACGCCAGCGCGTTACCGACATCATGCGTTACGCGGTACAAAATGACCTGATCGAGCGCAACCCGGCGCAGGATCTCACCGGGGCGATAGCCGCGCCAAAGGCGACGCATCGGCCAGCCTTGAAGCTCGATAAACTGCCTGACTTTCTGGCACGGATTGAACGCTACAAAGGGAGAGCGTTAACCCGGCTGGCCTTAAAACTTACCCTGTGCGTTTTTATCCGTTCCAGTGAGCTACGCTTTGCCCGTTGGCCGGAAATCGACTTTAAACGCGCGATGTGGACGATACCGCCCGAACGTGAAGCTATTCCCGGAGTGAAACACTCACAGCGTGGCGCAAAGATGCGCTCCGAACATCTGGTGCCGTTATCCCGACAGGCTTTAGCACTGTTGGAAGAGATTAAGGCCATCAGTGGCGCTCACGAACTGATCTTCCCCGGCGACCACCGACCAACCAAACCGATGAGTGAAAACACCATCAACAGTGCATTGCGAACAATGGGCTATGACACCACCACCGAAGTATGCGGACACGGCTTCCGTACTATGGCCTGTAGCGCGTTAGTTGAGTCTGGTCAGTGGTCGCGGGATGCCGTAGAGCGGCAAATGAGCCATCAGGAGCGCAATGGCGTCCGTGCTGCGTATATCCACAAAGCCGAACATCTTGAAGAGCGCAAGCTGATGCTGCAATGGTGAGCGGATTATCTGGATGCCAACCGGGAAGAGCATGTTGTGCCGTATGAGTTTAAGAATATTTGATTCATTAGAGAGTTAGCGATAAAAAAAACGAAAAAACCCACGGTGGCGCTTACTTCTTTGATTGAGGCAGAACAGCGTCATCAGAGGGTCTTACAGGGACTTGCCGATGTTGATGCAGGCCGTGCTGTAAATCACGCTGATATGCAGGCATTTATTGCCAGACTGAAGCAAGCATAATCGATAGAAATACAGGGCGTATCCTGTATCGAAAGCCTATGCATTAAACGCCGCACCAGCCCCTTTTTGGGGAGGGGCTGGTGCTCATTGTTCTTATGTGGCTGATTTTCCCGCTACTCATAATACCCAAGTATCATTTCCACTAGATCGTTTTCCACCATTATAAGTTTACCTTTTTACAGCATATAAGCTGTTTTGTTATTTTACAGCCTATTTGATGTATTTTGTTTTTACAGCTTATAGGGTGTATTATGTAAAAACAGCCTATAGTATGTATAAGTATCTAAAATAAGGGTAAGTGCCTTATGAATACAGTCTATCCGTTGAAAACCTTGAATCAGTTGCGCCCATTGCTGATTGGCTTTCGCAAAGCTAAAGGACTGACGCAAAAAGACGTGTCTGAAAGGTTAGGTGTAACACAACAAACCTATGCCCGTTTGGAAGCAAACCCCGGAAGTGCCAGTATTGAGCGCTTGTTTAAAGTGCTCACCGTTCTGGGGGTTGAGGTGGTGCTGTCTTCTGGACCAAGAGTACATTTCTCGATGTCGTCCTCAACAATGGAAGAGCCAGAAAAGCCAATAGACTCACCCGCCAGACGGGAAAAATGGTGACACTATGCCTCGAACACAACAGCGTTTAGCAATATGGATGAATGGAATTCAAGTGGGATTCTGGGAAAAGAGCCGAGGCGAAGATAGGTTGCAATATCTTCCCGAATGGATCGCTGATGAACAAGGAAGACCTTTATCGCTTTCTTTGCTTTTCACCCCCGGTAATCAGATTTGGCGGGGCAATGTGGTACGCGACTATTTTGATAATTTATTGCCTGACAGCGAAGGTATACGCAGGCGTTTAGCGACGCGTTACCACGCTGATAGCCTTGAGCCTTTTGATCTGTTGGCTGAGCTGGGGAGAGACTGTGTTGGTGCGATACAGTTGCTGAATGGTAATGAGGAGCCTACAGATCTCTTTTCCGTAAAGTATCGCCCGCTTTGTGACGCAGAGATTGCCGCTATATTGCGTAATACAACAGCGGCATTGTTGCCAGGTCGGCAGGATGATACTGACGATTTACGTTTATCGATTGCCGGTGCGCAGGAAAAAACGGCTTTACTCTGGCATGAAAGGCAATGGTGTTTGCCAGAAGGGAGTACCCCTACGACGCATATTTTCAAGTTACCACTCGGGCTAGTGGGTAATATGCAAGCGGATATGAGTACGTCGGTTGAAAATGAATGGCTGTGTTCTTTGATCCTTAAGGAATATGGAATTCCTGTTGCAAAAACACAGATTGCGCAGTTTGAAGATCAGAAAGTATTGGTTGTTGAGCGTTTTGACAGAAGATGGTCAAGCGATCAGCAATGGATCATTCGCTTGCCACAAGAGGATATGTGTCAGGCTCTGGGTGTTTCCCCGCTACGAAAATACCAGTCTGATGGTGGGCCGGGGATTTCCGATATTATGACCATACTGAGTCATTCAGAGCAGGCAGAGCAGGACAAAGCGCAGTTTTTCAGGGCGCAAATTATTTTCTGGCTGATAGCGGCTACTGATGGGCATGCCAAAAATTTCAGTATCGCTATTGAGCCACAAGGTCGCTATCACCTTACGCCTCTTTATGATGTTTTATCGGCATGGCCGGTCATTGGTCCGCGTAATAACCAGATTTCCTGGCAGAAGTGCAAGCTGGCAATGGCTGTTCGGGGTAGTAGTAATTATTACCATCTGTACAGAATTCAACGGCGGCATTGGGTCAATCATGGTGAATTAACTGGTCTGGGTAGACGACAGGTTGAAGCCATGATGGATGATATTATCTTCAGGACACCTGAGGTTATTGAACGTGTATCTTCGTTGCTGCCTGAGTCATTCTCACCAGAGCTTGCGGAATGTGTTTTTGACGGTATGCGACAACAGTGTGGTCGGTTACAAGAATTGCACCGTAAATAGGATATTGAAGAACGTCTTGAAGCAATTCACCTTTCAGGCAGGGGTAACCATGATGGCCCTGACAGATACCAAAGTACGTTCTGCTAAACCTGAGAAAAAAGAGTATTCGCTGGTTGATGGTGACGGCATGTTTTTGCTGGTTCATCCTAACGGTTCAAAATACTGGCGCTTTCGTTTTCGCTTTGGCGGTAAACAGCACCTGATGGCGTTCGGTGTCTATCCTGACGTTTCGCTGGCTGATGCCAGGCAAAAGCGTGAAGCGGCCAGAAAGCTGGTTGCTGCCGGTATTGATCCTCGTGAGCAAAAACGTGCAGTACAAGAGGAACAGGCGAAAGCAGTATTCACCTTTGAGTTTGTAGCCCGGGAATGGCACGCCACCAATAAAAAATGGTCGCAAGAGCACAGCCATCGTGTGCTGAAAAGCCTGGAAGATAACCTTTTCCCGGCAATAGGCAAACGCAACATCGCCGAGCTTAAAACCCGTGACCTGCTAGCGCCCATCAAGGTAGTGGAACAGTCAGGTCGTCTAGAAGTGGCGTCACGACTTCAGCAACGCACAACCGCGATAATGCGCTACGCCGTACAAAGCGGATTAATCGACTACAACCCGGCGCAGGAAATGGCAGGGGCGGTGGCGTCCAGTAATCGGCAGCATCGCCCGGCACTGGATCTTAAGCGCACGCCCGAACTGCTCCGACGTATCGATAACTACACCGGCAGGCCATTAACCCGTCTGGCGGTCGAGTTGACGTTATTGATTTTTATCCGCTCCAGCGAACTGCGCTTTGCACGCTGGTCAGAGATAGATTTTGATACCGCCATATGGACGATTCCCCCGGAACGTGAACCTATCGACGGCGTAAAACACTCTCACCGTGGCTCAAAAATGCGTACTCCGCACCTGGTGCCGCTTTCCCGACAGGCACTGGCGACGTTGAAGCAAATCCAGCAATCCAGCAATTTAGCGGCGACCATGAGCTTATCTTTATTGGCGACCACGACCCGCGTAAACCGATGAGTGAGAACACGGTGAACAAAGCGCTGCGGGTGATGGGGTATGACACCAAGGTAGAGGTTTGTGGGCATGGCTTCAGGACGATGGCCTGTAGCTCGCTGATCGAGTCGGGCTTATGGTCGCGTGACGCAGTAGAACGCCAGATGAGCCATATGGAGCGTAACTCTGTGCGTGCGGCTTATATTCATAAGGCCGAGCATCTGGATGAGCGCAGACTGATGCTGCAGTGGTGGGCTGATTTTCTTGATGCGAATCGTGAGAAGGCAGTGAGTCCGTTTGATTTTGCTAAATTAAGCACGGGATGATTAGGTGTATTTAAGGTATGTGTCTGACATACCTTGTTTTTTCTATAACATGGCTTCTGATGGAGTGTCCGTTTTGGTAATGAAATCTGTTGTTTAATGCCAAAAACTCATATTGTAAGCTTGGTTCAAGTGATAGGTAGTTTTACACTGTCTCATCAGAAAAGCAGCATCTGAGATTTAGCCATTCATTTAGATAGAAGCGTTCTTACTGTTACATCAAAGGCAGGAGCCATGACTAGTCGCCCGCAGATGATTATTAATGTTCTTCAGGCTAATCCTGATGAACAATTCACAGCTCGCCAGCTTGCCCAAAAGATCATTGATCACTATGGTGCAGAACTTGCCGACAAGCGTCAAAACCCTCGTTTTGCCAGCGATGAAGATTTCTTGAGTCAAATAGCAGCTGAAGTCGGTGGGAGCAGAACCGTTCAGGCAAAAGCAATGTGTCCCCATGTTATGACGCGTGACAAGCCTCGGCCTAGACTATTTTACTGGGGTAAGGAAATTGATAATGGTATGCAGCAAGAGTCATCTTTTGATATCGCTCCCACTCCATCTGCTGAGACGGTAAGCTTTTCTGAGCATTCCCTTTACCCGCTTTTGATCGAATACCTTTCTGAAGAAGAAGAATTACTTTGCCGCCGTATCGATGAAAAGCGTTCAAGCAACAACAAAGGCCTTGGGGCAAACCATTGGCTTTATCCTGATATTGTTGCATTGCAGCCTCTCGATAAAGGTTGGGATAGCGTCGTGCAAAACTGTGTACGGTATAGCGAAGGGCGTTTAACCCGTCTGTGGTCTTTTGAAGTAAAACGTCAGCTTAACCGTAGCAATGTTCGAGAATGTTTCTTCCAGGCTGTGAGCAATTCAAGCTGGGCCAATTTTGGTTATCTCGTCGCGACCGAAATAAATGAAGATAAGCAGCGTGGCGTAGAAAGAGAACTGCAGATGTTGTGTGCATTGCATGGTATTGGTGTGATCCTTCTTAATCCGCAAGATCCCGGTAATAGCCAAACTCTGATTCCTGCACGAGAGCGAACAAGTATTGATTGGCAATCCGTCAACCGTTTGGTAGTAGAGAACAAAGATTTTAAAGAGTTTATCGATCTGGTTTCTGATTATCACCAGACAGGAAAAGTACACAAAGCGCTCTGGAATAGATAATTCGCTCTAATGTTTTTTAATAATATATTAGAGTGGATTAAAAAAATATGGATTAATGAACGGCGGGGTATTCAGAGTTAGTGATATTTAAAAACTTTGTCTGCGAATCGATGGAGTAGTGAATATAATAAAGTTGGGCAAAGAGGTGCTCACCTTATTATAATAAATAAATCCATGTAGATAGGTTAACTTATCTAAATTGTA
>NZ_JAAVXH010000112.1:0-458 GCF_012273755.1 Dickeya sp. CFBP 2040 | reverse complement strand
GACAACCCGAACACCAGCGGTGCGTTCACTCCGGTCCTCTCGTACTAGGAGCAACCCCCCTCAATCTTCCAACGCCCACGGCAGATAGGGACCGAACTGTCTCACGACGTTCTAAACCCAGCTCGCGTACCACTTTAAATGGCGAACAGCCATACCCTTGGGACCTACTTCAGCCCCAGGATGTGATGAGCCGACATCGAGGTGCCAAACACCGCCGTCGATATGAACTCTTGGGCGGTATCAGCCTGTTATCCCCGGAGTACCTTTTATCCGTTGAGCGATGGCCCTTCCATTCAGAACCACCGGATCACTAAGACCTGCTTTCGCACCTGCTCGAGCCGTCACTCTCGCAGTCAAGCTAGCTTATGCCTTTGCACTAACCTCCTGATGTCCGACCAGGATTAGCTAACCTTCGTGCTCCTCCGTTACGCTTTGGGAGGAGACCGCCCCAGTCAAAC